>NZ_CP135965.1:10551990-10862388 GCF_032460545.1 Umezawaea sp. Da 62-37 | reverse complement strand
CCGAGCAGCTCCTCGCTCTCACCGCCCCCGCTGCCCGCGTGCCACCACGAGTAGCAGTTCGCGGTGTCGAGGAAGTCGCCCCCGGCGTCCAGGAACGAGTCGAGCATCCGGTAGGAGGTGGGCTCGTCGGTGGAGGTGCCCATCAGCATGCATCCCAGCGCGACCTGGCCGACGGTCGTGCCGGTGCGCCCGAGTTCGGTTCGCTTCATCACGAAGACCACGGTAAGCGCGATCGGTCCGGTGCTACGGTCCGCCTCCGTGCCGGAATCGCAGACCAATCTGAGCTGGGACGTGCTGCTGGACCTGTCCGGGCCGGCGGGCGCCCGGCACGAGCGGCTGGCCGGGGCGCTGCGGTCGGCGGTCCGCGACGGCGTGCTGCCGGTCGGCACCGCGCTGCCGCCGAGCCGCAAGCTGGCCACCGACCTGGGGTGTTCCCGCTGGCTGGTGACGCAGGCGTACGGGCAGCTGGTCGCCGAGGGCTACCTGGAGGCGCGGACGGGGGCGGCGACCCGCGTGTCGTGGTCGCCGGGGCGGGACGAACGACGTCCACCGGCGGCACGGGTCGCCGCGCCCGTCCCGCGCTACGACCTCGCCCCCGGCGTGCCGGACCTGCGGGCGTTCCCCCGCCGCCGGTGGGCGGACGCGCTGCGGGACGTCCTGACCACGATGCCGCACACCGAGTTCGGCGTCCCGCCCCTCGGTGGACACCCGCGGCTGCGCGCGGTCGTGGCCGAGTACCTCCGCCGCTGCCGGGGCGCGTCGGCGGCCCCGCGCGACGTCACCATCTGCGCGGGCGTGACCGAGGGCGTGACGAGGGTGTGCCGGGCGCTGGCGGCCAGGGGCGTCACCGCCGTCGCGGTCGAGGACCCGAGCTGGGGCCGCACCCGGCAGGCGGTGGCCGCGGCCGGGTTGACGGTCGTGCCGGTGCCCGTCGACGAGGACGGGGTACGGGTGGACCTGCTGGGCGGGACGCGGGCGGTGGTCGTGACGCCCGCGCACCAGTTCCCGACCGGCACGGTGCTCGCCCCGGCCCGGCGGGCGGCGCTGGTCGCGTGGGCGCGCGACGTGGACGGGCTGGTCCTGGAGGACGACTACGACGCCGAGTTCCGCTACGACCGCCGCCCGGTCGGCACGGTCCAGGGCATGGCGCCCGCGCACGTGGCGCTGTTCGGGTCGGTGAGCAAGACGCTGAGCCCGGCGCTGGGCATCGGCTGGCACGTGCTGCCGCCCGCGTGGACGGAGTCCTACCAGGCCGCCAACCCGGCCGCCGCGACGCCGTCGGTCGTCGACCAGCTCGCCCTCGCCGCGTTCATCGACCAGGGCGGCTACGACCGGCACCTGCGCGCGGTCCGGCTGCGCTACCGCTCCCGGCGCGACGCGCTGGTCGCCGCGCTCGCCACCCACCTCCCGGACTCCCGG
Source organism: Umezawaea sp. Da 62-37 (assembly GCF_032460545.1). GTDB lineage: Bacteria > Actinomycetota > Actinomycetes > Mycobacteriales > Pseudonocardiaceae > Umezawaea. Next base: position 10,860,969 of record NZ_CP135965.1, on the reverse strand, counting down.
ACCACCGGCGTGGCGGCGGGTCTGCACCTGCTGCTGCACCTCGGTGGCGCGGTGGACACCGGCGCGCTGGTCCGCCGGGCCGCGGCCGAGGGCCTGCGCCTGGTGGACCTCGCCGCCTACCGGAGCACCCCGCCGGAGGAACCGGCCCTCGTCCTGGGCTACGGCAACCTGGCCGACAACGCCGTGCTGCCCGCCGTCGCACTGCTCGCCTCACTCCTGTGACGCCGGTCACCGAACTTCACGTCCGGTGGCCGTCCCTCGTCTGGTGATCGGCACTGGAGGACGAGGAAGGGCACCGACGATGAAGAGGATCGTGATCCTGGGCGCCGGGTACGCCGGGCTGATGACGGCGGTGATCCTGGCGGCGCGCACGAAGCGGCGCGACGACGTGCGGATCGCGGTCGTCAACGCGACCGAGCGGTTCACCGAGCGGCTGCGGCTGCACCAGACCGCCACCGGGCAGCCGACCGCCGAGCTGCGGGTCCCGGACATGCTGGAGGGCACCGGGGTGGAGTTCGTGCGGGGCCGGGTCACCGGGATCGACACCGCGGCCCGCACGGTCCGCGTGGACGACGAGCGGGTGCTGGGGTACGACGTGCTGGTCTACGCGCTCGGCGCGGTGGCCGACCCGGCGGGCGTGCCCGGCGTCGAGGACCACGCGCACACGCTGGACAGCGCGCACGACGCCGAACTGCTGGCGGCCAGGCTGGGCGCCGGGACGGTCGCGGTGTGCGGCAGCGGGCTGACCGGGGTGGAGGCGGCGGCCGAGATCGCCGAGCGGCACCCTGGGACCGACGTCGTGCTCCTCGGCCGGGAGGAACCGGGGGCGGCGTTGGGACCGAAGGCCAAGGCGCACGTGGACGCCGTGCTGCACCGCCTCGGCGTGCGGGTGCTCAGCGGGGTCGAGGTCGTCAAGGTGCTGCCGGAGTCCGTGGAGCTGGCGGACGGCAGCGTGCCCGCCGACGTGGTGCTGTGGACCAGCGGGGTGCGGGTGGCACCGCTGGCCACGGCGGCCGGGCTGGAGGTCGACGGGCGCGGCCGGATCGTCACCGACTCCGCGCTGCGGTCGGTGACGCGCCCGGACGTCTACGCCGTCGGCGACGCGGCGGCGGTCCGGCAGGGGTTCGGCGTCCTGCACGGCACCTGCCAGAGCGGCATGCCGACCGGCGTGCACGCCGCCGTGTCGATCGTGCGCGAGCTGGACGGCAAGTCGCCCAGGGCTTTCCGGTTCGGCTACTACCACGCGCCGGTGAGCCTGGGCCGCCACGACGCCGTCGTCCAGTTCACCCGGCCCGACGGCCGCCCGCGGAGGTTCGCGCTGACCGGGCGGACGGCCGTCTGGTACAAGGAGACCGTGAGCGCGTCACCGTGGCCGACCTACCGGCGGCTGAGGACCTTCCCCCGCATGGGCTCGGTCTGGCCGCGCGGCGGCAGGCGCACCCGATGACCGACGACGTCTTCGCCGACCACCGGAACCTGCTGTTCTCGGTCGCCTACCGCATCCTCGGCTCCGCGGTCGACGCCGAGGACGCGGTGCAGGACACCTGGCTCAGGTGGTCGTCGGCCGACCGCTCCCCGGTCGCCGACCCCAAGGCGTACCTGGTGCGGATCGTGTCGAACGTGGCCGTGGACCGGCTGCGGTCCGCGAGCGTCCGCCGGGAGGTCTACGTCGGTCCGTGGCTGCCGGAGCCGATCCTCACCGGCACCGACGACCCGGAGACGGCGGAGTCGGTGTCGGTGGCGCTGCTCGTGGTGCTGGAGGCGCTGACCCCGTTGGAGCGCGCGGTGTTCGTGCTGAAGGAGGCGTTCGGGTTCGGCTACGCCGAGATCGCCGACGCCGTCGCGCGCTCCGAGGACACCGTGCGCCAGGCCGCCCACCGCGCCCGCGGCCACGTGCGCTCCCGGCGCCCGCGCTTCCCCGCCGACCGGGCCAGGCAGCGCGACGTCACCGAGCGGTTCTTCGCGGCCGCCACCGGGGGCGACATCAACGCGCTGATGGACCTGCTCGCACCGGACGTGGCGCTGTGGACCGACGGCGGGGGCAAGGTGCGGCAGGCGATGCGCCCGGTCGTCGGCGCGGACCGGGTCGCCGCCTGGTTCGCGGGCATCGCCACCCGCCCGTACGAGGGCGTCGCCATCGCGGACATGTCCGCCGCGGTGGTCGAGCTCAACGGCAGCCCCGGCGTCGTGTTCACCGGCGCGGGCCGGGTGATCGGCACCCTGACCCTCGACCTCGACGACGACGGCCGGATCGCCGCGGTCCACAACGTCGCCAACCCGGACAAGCTCCGCGCCGTCACCACCGGGACCGTCCACCCCGTGGGGCTCGACCGCTGACCCTCAGGTCAGCAGCCGGTTCCGCCACGCCCAGATGGCGATCTCGGTGCGGTTGCGCGCCTCCAGCTTGCCCTGGACGCTCGCCAGGTGGGTTTTGACCGTGGACAGGGAGATCCGCAGCTCCGCGCTGACCTCCGCGTTCGTCCGTCCTCTCGCGACGGCCAGCACGACGTCCAGTTCCCTTGCCGTCAACGGCACGTCCGGCCGGACGAGGGACCTGGTCGGGTCGCTGGTGAAGTGCGCCAGCAGCCGCACGGTGACCGACGGCGACACCATCGACTCGCCCTTGGCCGCCGCGTGCACGGCCTCCACCAGCAGCCGGGGCCCCGCGTCCTTGAGCAGGAACCCGCACGCGCCCGCGAGCAGGGCCGCGTAGACGTTCTCGTCCACGTCATAAGTCGTCACCACGACGACCCGCAGCGGATCGGCGACGGTCGGGCCCGCGAGCAGTTCGGTGGCGCGGATGCCGTCGAGCCCCGGCATCCGGATGTCCATCAGCGTGACGTCGGGCCGGAACCGCCGGGCCAGCCGCACCGCGGACTCCCCGTCGGCGGCCTCGCTGATCACCTCGATGTCCGGGTCGGCGTTGAGGATGAGCCGGAAACCGGTGCGCACCAGGGTCTGGTCGTCGGCGATGAGCACCCTGATCGGCATCAGGCCCCTTCCTCGGCGCGCAGCGGGAGCCACGCGGTGGTGCGCCAGCGGCGACCGGGTTCCGGTCCGGCGCGCAGACCGCCGCCCAGCGCGGCGGCCCGTTCCGCCATGCCCACCAGACCGTAGCCGCCCCCCGACCCGTCACCGCTCACACCGTCGTTGCGGATCTCCAGCACGAGGTCGCCGTCGGCGACGTGCACGCTGACCTCGACCACCGAGGCGTGCGGGGCGTGCCGCCGGACGTTGGTCATGGACTCCAGGACGATCCGGTGCACTGTGCCGGACAGGTCCGGCGGCACCGCCACGGCGTCCAGCTCGTCCGGCACGTCCACGTCCGCCTGGCCGTCGGCGGCGTCGCGGACGGCGTCGCCGATCGTGCCGCCCACCGCCGGCGGCAGGGGGTCGCTGCGCAGCATCCCGACCAGCCTGCGCATGGAGGTGAGCGCCGCCGCTCCCGCCCGCTCGACCTCCCGGTACACCTCGACGGGGTCCTGGTCGGCCACCGCCGGGTTCTCCGCGAGCGCGTGCGCGGCCTGCGCGAGGACGACGATGCCGCTGACGTGGTGCGCCACCAGGTCGTGCAGTTCCCTGGCCAGTTGCAGTCGTTCGCCCTCGCGCACGCGTTCCAGCGCGGCCAGGTGCCGGGCGTCGGCGTCCCGCAGGACCAGGCCGAACGCCAGCGCGGTGCCCCACATCAGGGCCGCGGGCACGGCGGCCAGCGCCACGGGCGACTCGACGCCGTAGCGCACCACGGGTGCGGCGACGACCGCCGCGCCCGCGGCCACCGCCAGCACCGCCGCGGGCACCGGCCGCAGACGCCTGCACCCCGCACCCGCCAGCAGCGCGACGCCCAGCACCTCGGTCGCCACCGGCTGGGCGGCCGATCCCGCGCCGACGAGTCCGGCGGCCGAGGTGCTGATCAGCGAGAACCCGATCACCGACCAGCCGAGCAGCGCGACGCGGTCCGGGAAGCGGCGGCGCAGGACGGCCAGCACCGCCACCGCGGTCCCCAGGTAGGGCACGACGGTCGTCAGCACGGGCCCCAGCACGCCCCGCGCGCCGCCCTGCCGGATCACCAGCGCGCTGTCCACGGCCGTCGCCACCACCAGTGCGATGATCTCGGCGACGAGCACGCTGCGACGTGCCGGTGGTCCGGCTGCGGTCATGGGCACAATCATCCCGGCCCCGCGCGCCGCGCCGCCCACCGGGCCGACGGCGGCGCTCCCGCTCCCCGGCGTTGGAGCGCACCGGTCCTCGGGGGACGGTGCCGGGTCCTCCACGGGCGTCCGGTCATGAGACCAGTCCCCCTTCCCACGCCCAGATGGCGATCTCGGTGCGGTTGCGGGCGTCCAGCTTGCTCCGGGCGCCCGCGAGGTGGCTCTTGACGGTGGCCGTCGAGATCGACAGCTCGGCCGCGATCTCGACGTCCGAGCGACCGCGGGCCACCGCCAGCACCACGTCGGACTCCCGCGCGGTCAACGGGGCGTCGTCCCGACGAGGGGTCCGACGGGACGTGCGGGTGAAGTGCCGCAACAGGTTCGCCGCGATCGGCGGGGACACCACCGCCTCGCCGCGCGCGGCGGCGTGCACCGCTTCGACGAGCAGCCGCGGCCCGGAGTCCTTGAGCAGGAACCCGGACGCGCCCGCGGCCAGCGCCGACCGGACGTCGTCCTCGGTGCCGCGAACCGCCACCACGAGCACCCGCAGCGGATCCCGCACGCCCTTGCCCGCCAGGAGTTCGGTGGCCCGGATGCCGTCGATTCCCGGCAGCCGCGCCTCCACGACCGCCACGTCCGGGCGCAGCCGCCGGGCCAGCCGCACCGCCGAGTCGCCGTCGGCCGCCTCCCCGACGACCAGGATGCCGGGGTCGGCGTCGAGGATGAGCCGGAGACCGGTGCGCACCAGCGTTTGGCCGTCCGCCACGAGCACGCGGATCACGCCGAGCGCTTGACGTCCGCGATGTAGGCGTTGGACGCGGGGAGGTAGCTCAGGACCACGGCCACGACAGCGATCGCGCAACTGGCGTAGCCGACCACCGTGTTGCCCTGCGTGGTGATGGTGGAGGCGAGCTGGAGCAGCGTGATCACGGTCAGCACGACGCGGGCCCAGTTGCGGCCCGCCTTGAGCTTGAACGCCAGCCACAGGTGCACCAGCGCGATCACCGCCGCGACGCCGATGGCGAAGGCGAGTCCCAGCGTGGCGGAGCTCTGGAGCTGGTCGTCGGTCATGGTCGGGTTTGTCTGGCGCAGCGTGTCGACGAGCTGCCCGCGCGATCCGGCCAGCACGACGATGGCGACCAGGCTCACGGCGGTGGAGGCGAGGAAGCCGAAGAACGCCGTGATGATCGTGGACGGAGGGGTGAGGCCGTTCTTGGTGGTAACCATGATCGGGAAGCTATGGCCTTCCGGGACGCGTTGCAGGGCAAGGACGTTCCACCTAGTTCTTTCGGCTGATCCCCTAGTGCGCGGGCACCAGGGGATCAGCCCGGAGCCCTCAGCGGAACGAGTTGACCTCGCCCAGGTAGCGCTGGACCTGGTCGCGCAGCGGCGTCGCCGGTGTCGGCGTCTGCGCGGCCTGGACGGCGACGGGCGCCCTCACCGGTCCGGCGACGGGGAACACGGTGTCCTCCTGGAGGAGCGGCACACCGGGGCACACCGCAGTGCCGGGCCGGGAGTTGTGCAGCAGGAACACCTCCACCATGCCGTCCACGCACGGATTCCCGCTGGTGGCGTACTGGCCGTGGTACGCGGCGTCGTCCACCGACACGAACCCGACGCCCGGTGCCGCGCGCACGGCGGCACGCGCCTGCTCGTAGCCCGTCTGCGGGTCCATCTCGCCCTGCACGACCAGCACGTTGGCCGCGACCTGCGGCGGCAGTGTCGGCAGCTGCTGACGCGGCGCGTCGGACCAGTAGGCGCACGGCTCCGACAGCCCGTATGCCCAGCCGTACACCGGGTTCAGCGGTCCCTGGCGGTCGCTGAGCGCCTTGTACCAGGCGGCGGAACGGGTTTCCTGGTCACCGCAGGCGACCGCGAAGCGGGTGCCGGACACGTCGGTGTAGTCCGGTGCCGCCGCGGTGATCCGTTCGGGCGTCAGGTCCGCGGCGGGCACGCCGAACTCGGCGCGCGACACCTCGTCGAACTCGGCCGGCAGCGCCGGGTCGACGGCCTCGCCGCCGTCGGCGCTGTTCGCGGAGACCACGAACACCAGCGTGGCGAGCAGCCAGCCCAGCGGGCTGCCCATGCCGACGAACGCGCGGTCGAAGTTGTCCGGCGGCAGCTGGTGCGCGGCGAAGTACCCGCGCGCCCGTTCCCACGTCGCCTTCGCCTCGGCGGGAGTCGTGCCGACCACCTCCGGGTAGTGCCGGGTCGTCCACGGCAGGTACTGGGCGTCGAACTGCCGCTGGTCGATCTCCGGGAACGCCTCGAACGCCGCCTGGAGCCTGCCCTGCCAGTTCACGCTGGAGTCGAGCACGACCTTCCCGGTGTTCGCCGGGAACAGCGACGCGTACTTCGCGCCGAGCCACGTGCCGTAGGAGTAGCCGAGGTAGTTGATCTCGTCCTCCCCCAGCAGGCTCCGCACCAGGTCCATGTCGTGCGCTGTCTGCCAGGTGGTGGTGTACGGCGCGACCGCGTCGCTCTGGCACGCCTCGGCGATCGCGCGCGGCAGCTGCTGGTGCGCCGCGACGCTCTGCGCGGACCGGTCCCGCGCGTCCAGCAGGCCCTGCGGCAGGCGCCCGGTGGGCACGTGGCACTGGAACCCGCTGTCCTGCGGCGACGTGCCGGTGCCGCGGGGGTCCATGCCGATGAAGTCGTACGCCGCGTTCACCTCGGGCGCGAGCCCCGCCACGGAGTTCGCGAACCCGGTGCCCTTGCCGCCGGGGCCACCGGGGTTGATCAGCAGCACGCCCTTGCGCTCACCGGTCGCCCGCGACCGGCTCAACGAGACGTCGAGGTCCACTCCGGACGCCGGGTCCGCCCAGTCGCGCGGCACCTCGACCAGCGCGCACTCGACGGCGGGCGCGCCTTCCGCCGGGGTGAACGCGCACGGCCCCCAGGTGATCCGCTGACCGGTGTAGGGGTCGAGCGGGTCGGCGTGGGCGGGCGCGACCGCCGTGATGGCGGCCAGGACGACCGCCGCCGCGACTTGTGCCTGTCGTCGCATGATGGTCCTTCGGATCGGAGTACGGGACCGCGATCCTGGCGGGGCGCACCACCCGCCCGCCTCGTCCGTGAGTACGGAATCGGCCCGGCGCCTAGTCCTCCGGGACCAGTCCCCCGCTGCTACGCGCGCACCACCACGGTCCGCGTCACCAGGTCGCCGAACCGCTGGTTGCGCGGCGTGATCGCGATCAGCACCACCCCGACCAGGCACAGGAACAGGCCGTCCACCGCGAACAGCAGCCACCGCACGAGGTAGTCGCGCAGGCTGGGTTCGCGGCCGTCGATCCGGACGATCCGCAGCCCCATGCGGCTCATCGCGGGAGTCGCCCCGCCCTGCCGGTGCGGCACCCACACCTCCGACCACACCGTGCCGCCCAACTGGATCCCGATGAACATCACCAGCGGGAGGTAGAGCACCTTCCCCGGAGCGCCAATCTCGACCAGCGAGTACGCCGCGGCCGCTCCCCACAGGGTCGCCGAGACCGTCGCCACCATGATCAACGCCTGGTCCAGCACGTACTGGACGTAGCGGCGCAGCACCACGGTCTTCCCGGCATCCATCCCGGCAACCTTTCCAGACCACGGCCCGCCGAAACGGTTCCCGTCTCAGGTGGACCGTCGCGGAGGCGGGGTCAGAGGTGGCCGGTAAGCGCTTGCAGACCGAGGCTGCCCACCGCGACCGCGAGCCACAGCAGACCGCCGAGCAGCAACGGGCGGGCGCCCGCCCGGCGCAGCGCGGACAGCCGCAGCGACAGGCCGATCCCGGCCAGGGCGGTGGTGATCAGGAAGGCGCCCAGGGCCGTGAGCGCCGGGTGCCAGGCGGAAGGGATGACACCGAGGGTGCCGAGTGCCGCGGCGGCGACGAAGCCGACCAGGAACACCGGGACGATCCGGCGCCACGGCATGGTCCGCGCGCTGAACCCCCCGCGGGCCTCCCGGCGGGCGGTCAGCACGGCCAGGACGACCACGACCGGGATCAGCATCAGCGAGCGGGTGAGCTTGACGACCAGGCCGTACGTCCCGGCGTCGCCGCCGTAGGAGTAGGCCGCGGCCGCCACGGAGGACGTGTCGTTGATCGCGGTCCCCGCCCACAGGCCGAACGCGTGCGGACTCAGGCCGAGCAGGTGGCCGATCGGCGGGAACAGCAGCACGGCCGCGATGTTGAAGACGAAGATCGTGCCGAGCGCGTAGGCGACCTGCTCCTGCTTGGCCCTGATCACGCCGGTGGTCGCGGCGATGGCGGACGCGCCGCAGATCCCGGTGCCCACGCCGATCAGGATCTGCGCGTCACCGCGGACGCCGAGCCACCGGCCGAGCAGCCACGCGCCGCCGAGCGCGATGGCGAGGGTGCCGAGCATGACGGGCAGCGACTCCCCGCCGACCTGGACCACCTGGCGCAGCGACAGTCCCGCGCCGAGCACCACGATGGAGAGCTGGAGCACGACCTTGCCCGCGATGTCGTAGCCGGGCGTCCACCGGCTCTCCCGCAGGCCGGGCACCGCCACCGCGGCGAGAACACCCAGCACGATGCCGAACACCGGCCCGCCGACCACCGGCACGAGCCCGCCCAGTCCGGTGGCGATCCCGGCGACGACCAGCGCCACCACCAGGCCCGGCACCACCCGCGCCGGCGTTCGCCGCGCGGAGTCCGGCGACGGCCGTGGGATAACAGCGGTCACCACTACCTCCAATGTACGTACATTTAAAGTCGGAGTGTACGTACATTTGATCGCGAGAGCGAACGCGGGCCGCCGACGACCCGAGGTTCACCTGACGACGTCCGGCGGTGAGCGCGATCCCCGCCCTATGATCGACTCCGGTCGAAGCCGACCGTTCCGGAGCGATCGGGATGCCACTCCCGGTCAACCCCTGGCGCGGACCCGCCGGGTTCGGGTACACGTCAGGTGCCGATCAAGGGAGGGCACGCGATGACGGGCAAGATCGATCGCCGCACTCTGCTGCGCGGTGTGGCCGCGGCGGCAGCGGTCCCGGCACTGCTCACGGAGGCGACCGCGACGGCCGGGCCCGCGTTGACGCCGTTCGACCTGCACTTCGAGACCACCCACCAGTTCCGCCCGTTCGACCTCATCGCGCCGCGGTTCACCCAGTACGACCACCCGGCGTCCCCCGCGTCGGACAGGCTGGTCGAGACCGGTGTGCGGCCGCGGGCGCCGTTCGGCTCGGTGGTGGTCGAGGTGCGCAGCGGTACCGCGGTCGCCGGGCTCGCGGGCGGCGGCACGTCGGTGCTGGGCACCGTCGACCCGGTCGCCGGACTGGCGACCGTCGAGGTGACCGTCGGCGGCACGACCACGGTCCTGAAGTCCGCCGAGGTGAGCGTCGACGGGCCGTTCGAGCTGGCCGTGGTGGTCAACTCGACGGTGGTGACCGTCCTGGTGGACGGCGCCCCGGTGCTGACCGAGCGCGACGGCGTGCGCCCCCTGGTCGACCTGCGCGTACCCGCGGTCCTGGGCGGGCTCGACTACGCCTACGGCGGTCGCGGGCAGGTGCGGCTCGGCCGGGTGCGGGCGGGGTACTTCGGACAGGCCGGGGTCCGCGACCCGCACGTCGTGCAGCACGCCGACGGCAGGCCGTTCATCCGCGACGGCAAGCTGTACCTGACGATGACCAACGCCGGGCTGGGGTTCTTCCAGCAGGCGCACTGGGCGGTGTGGACGCTGGACCTGGCCGACCCCACCCGCGTGGAGCAGGTCGCGCTGCTGTTCTTCGCCCGTGACGGGCTCGTCCTCGGCGACCACGCGGGCCAGATCGTCTACGACGACCGCACCCGCCGGTTCATCCTGCTGATGAGCTCCTGGGGCGACTTCGACTTCGACGGGGTGCACGTCCGGCACGCCACCACGAAGGCGAACGTGCTGTCCGGCGTGCACGTCATCCCGAGCGCACGCCTGCCGCTGCCCACCACCGTCAGCTCCTGGGACCCGGCGCTGACGCTCGTGGACGGCCGCTGGCGGCTGGCGTTCGTGGAGAGCGAGGCCCAGCAGCCCGCGTTCGTGTTCCACCCGGCGCTGGCCGTCGGGCCGCGCGGGGCCGACTACGCCGACTCGCTGTCCAGGGCCGGGGCCGACGGGACCGTCGACCAGACCGAGGGCACGATCATCCAGCGCGTCGGCGGCCGGTGGTACGTGTTCGCCAGCGACGGCGACGCGCGCGAGTACCCGGTCTACGACCTGTCGATGCGCAGGCTCGGCACGCTGGACGCCCCGTACGGCACCAACATCCCGCACCCGGTGCTGCTGCCCGTCGGTCGCGACTGGTGGCTGATCACGTTCGACGGGACCCAGTTCGCCGAACCGGTGCTCGGCTACGGCGGGCACGGCGACCTGATCGTCATGCGCGCACGGGTGTAGCCGCCGGAAAGCGCTCGCCCACCGGGCCGCCCCTCGGCACACTCGGTGGATGGAGTTGCGCACAGCCAAGCCCCGCGACCTGGAGCAGATCGCCGACCTGCTGGCCGAGCGGGGCGAACCCGAGGACGCGCTGGACCACCGGCTCGTCGTGGAGGACCCCGACCAGGGCTGGGAGTCCTGCGCGGTGGTCGTCGACGGCGAGCGGGTCGTCTCCACGCTGACGGTGCTCGACGAGACCCTGGTGCTCGGCGGGGTGGAGATCCCCGCGGGGCAGGTCGAACTGGTGGCCACCGACCGCGGGTACGAGGGCCGCGGCCTGGTGCGGCGGCTGATGGCGTGGGCGCACCAGCACTCGGCCGACCGCGGCCACCTGACCCAGGTGATGGTCGGGATCCCCTACTTCTACCGCCAGTTCGGCTACTCCTACGCCATCCCGATCCCGCCTGCCCGCCCGGTCGCCACACCGCCGCCCGCGGTCGAGGGGCACGTGGTGCGGCGGGCCGAGGTGGACGACGTCAAGGCGATGGCGGCGTTGCAGGACGGCTTGCAGGCCGATGTCGACCTGCGGATGCCGCACTCGGCGGCGTGCTGGCGCTGGCTGGTGGCCCGCGAGGGCAGCACTCTCTGGGTGGTCGAGCGCGACGGCGTCCCGGTCGGCACCGGGCGGCTGGCGGACTCCCGGCTCACCGAGATCGCCGCGGTGGACGCCGCCGCCGAACAGGCGCTGCTGAGCCACGTCCTCGGGTTGGCGGAGGACGTCGAGGTCACCGACCGGCCGGGCAACCGGCTGGCGCCGTTCCTCGGGCCGCCGCCGCGGGACGCGGAGATGTACTGCTCGCGGATCCAGGACCCCGTGGCGCTGCTGGAACACCTGCGGCCGCTGCTGTCCAGGCGCGCCGACGGCTACGACGGGGACGTCGTGGTCTCGTTCTTCCGCTCGCACGTGCGCTTCCGCTGCACGGACGGACAGGCGGGCCCGATGACCGCGGGCGGCGTGATGGCCGGTCCCGCGTCCGTCGGGGGCGCGGGTGTGGCCCCCGACCTCGTCCCGGCGCTGCTGTTCGGCCCGCTGGGCATCGAGGGCCTCGCCGAGCGCCACCCGGACGTCTACCCCGGTCCCGCGCGCGACCTCATGGCCGCGCTGTTCCCGCCGGTCCGCGCCGACCTGCTGACCTACTACGTGCCGTGAGGGGGCATGGCCGCCATGCCCCCTCACCGTCCGGTCAGACCGAGTCCAGGTCCCGTTCGATCGCCGCCAGTTCCTCCGGCGTGCCCTGGACCTTGGGGCCGGTGAACCACTTCCGGGCGGAGACCAGCCACCAGACGCCCGCGAAGCCGAGCACCACCAGCACCGCGATCGGCGTGTAGTTGAACGTCTTCGCGGTCACCGGGCTCGCCTGCGGCAGCATGAACAGCACGCTGATGAAGACGACCCACACCACGGCGACGATCCCGATCGGCCTGCTCCACCTGCCCAGATGCCACGGTCCGCGCTGGAACCGGTCGCCTTGCAGCAACCGGAGCAGCGTGGGCATGACGTAGGCGATGTAGAGCCCGATCACCGCGATCGACGTGACCGCCGCGTACGCCGTGGGGTTCCACAGGTACGGCAGGCCGAGCAGGAACGCCCCGCCCGCGGCCAGCCAGATCGCGTTCGTGGGCGTCCGGGTCCGCTTGTTGATCTTGTGCCAGAACTTCGACGCGGGCAGCGCGCCGTCGCGGGAGAACGCGTAGATCATCCGCGAGTTCGCGGTCACCGACGACATGCCGCAGAACAGCTGCGCGCCGATCGCGATCAGCAGCAGCAGCTTCCCGCCGGTCAAGCCCAGCGCGTCGATGAAGATCTGCGCGGGCGGCACCCCGGTCGAGCTGCCGATCGCGCCGTCGTAGTCCTGGATCGCGAAGGTGATCCCGACCAGCAGCACCCAGCCCGCGATCAGCGAGACCACGATGGACATCACGATGCCGCGCGGACCGCTGCGGGCCGCGTCGTGCGTCTCCTCGGTCATGTGCGCCGAGGCGTCGTAGCCGGTGAAGGTGTACTGCGCCAACAGGAGTCCGAGCAGTCCGACGTAGAGCGGCGACGTCCAGCCGGTGTTGTTGACGAACGTGGTGAACACGTAGCTCGCCGACTGGTGCTCCGACGGGATGAACACCAGCGCGCCCACGATCACCAGCACGCCGACGATGTGCCACCACACGCTGATGTCGTTGAGCCGCGACACCAGCTTCACGCCGAAGGTGTTCAGCAGCCCGTGCAGCACCAGCACCAACCCGAAGATCAGGATCGTGTGCCCCGGCGTCGCGGCGAACCCGAACTGCAGGTCCAGGTACGCGTTGATGAAGAACGCCGCCCCGAAGTCGATGCCCGCCGTCACGGCCACCTGGCCCAGGAAGTTGAACCACCCGGTGAACCACGACCACGCCGCACCATTGCTCGGCGCCAGCTTCGCCGCCCAGTAGTACAACCCGCCCGCCGTCGGGAAGCTGGAGCACACCTCCGCCATCGCCAGGCCGACCACCAACGTCATCAGCCCCACGAACGGCCAACCCCACACGATCAGCGCGGGCCCGCCGGTGTTCATGCCGAACCCGTAGAGGGTCAGGCAGCCGGACAGGATCGAGATGATCGTGAAGGACACCGCGAAGTTCGAGAACCCGGACATGGTGCGGGAGAGTTCTTGGGCGTAACCGAGTTCGTGCAACCGCTCCTCGTCAGCGGACCGTGATGCCATCGGACTGTCGACTTCGTCGCTCACCGGTGTCCTCCTCGATGCAGAGGGTCAGGCATGGCCGTGGCTTATGGACCAAAGCCGGTCCATTTGCTCGCTGCGACCCGCGCGTGTCAAGAGAGAGGCCGCCGATCGTTACAGTCGGTGCGGTTGATTAACGCGAAGGGCAGGCCAACCACCTCGGCAGTCGGGGGATCGCCGGACCCGCGAGGCGGGCGGTGTGAAGCGTCAACGAAGACCGGTCGTCAGGGCACTTCCCGGACCGCGTGGAGCGTTGGGAAGCTTCGGTTCCAGCCTATTCGGGAGTCGCCCCATGACCGACGCACCGCGCAACCGGCACCGGCTCGTACTCGTCGCGGTCCTCGTCAGCCTGCTGGCCGCGCTGCTCACAGCGGCGACGACGCCGGCTGTCGCGGCGGACGTGGTGGTGTCGCAGAACAAGCCGGTGACGGCGTCGTCGTCGGAGTCGGCGGGGACGGCGGCGGGCGCGGCGGTGGACGGGAACGACGGGACGCGGTGGTCGAGCGCGTTCGCGGCTGAGCAGTGGTTCCAGGTGGATCTGGGTTCGGCGACCAGGATCAGCCAGGTCGCGGTCAACTGGGAGAGCGCCTACGCGAAGGCGTTCACGATCCAGTTGTCGACCGACGGCGGGAACTACACGCAGGTGTACGCGACGACGGCCGGAACCGGTGGCAGGCAAAGCATCCCGGTGACCGGGACCGCGCGGTACGTGCGCGTCGACCTCACCCAGCGGGCCCTGCCGTCCTACGGCTACTCGATGTGGGAGTTCCAGGTCTTCGGCGCCGGCGCGGCCACGAGCGCGGTCGCCGGCGTCGCACTGGTCAACAACGCGTCGAAGAAGCCGGTGCTCGGGCTGAGCCCACTGGTGGACGGCTCGGTGGTCGACCTCACCAGGCTGGCCAACCGCAACCTGAGCCTCCAGGCGACGCTCGCGAACGGCGTCACGGCGGGCAGCGTGGCCTTCACCCTGGCCGGCGCCAAGGGATCCGCGTACGCGCGCACCGAGAACACGGCGCCGTACTTCCTGTGCAACGACTACGTCGACTGCCCGCTGCTGGCCACCGCGGACTCGTACACGCTGACCGTGCAGGCCTACTCGGGCGCCAACGCGTCGGGGCCGCTGGGGTCGCCGTTCACCGTGCGGTTCTCCGTCTCGACGGCGGCGGTGGCTGCGGCGCCGCTGGACGTCCTGTTCATCGGCAACAGCCTGATCGGCACCGCCACCGGCGCGACCGGCGCGGACACGCCGAAGGTGGTGCAGCAGCTGGCGACCGCGGCGGGCCGCACGCTGCGCTTCACCGAGGTGATCCACTTCGGCAACACGCTCCAGCAGACGTGGGACGGCGGCGAGGTGGCGGCCGCGCTGAGCGGGTCGGCGAAGTACGACTACATCGTGCTCCAGGAGTACAGCACCCTGGTCGCGACCAACCCGACCAGCGCGTCCAACACCCTGTTGAACACCTACTCGCCCACCTTCGGCCGCTCCCTCAAGCCGGGCGGCAAGGTCGTGCTGTTCAAGAACTGGGCGCTCGTCGACCCGGCGCCGTTCGCCAACCGGGCCGCGAACGTCGCGGCGATCAACACGAACTACGCCGCGCTGTCCACCGGGCTGCCGACGCCGAACGCGCTCGCGCCGATCAGCGAGGAGTTCGAGACCCTGATCGCCACGAAGGGCACGTCGTACCTCATCGTCGCCGACGGCAAGCACCCCAACGACACGGCGATCTACCTGAACTCCGCGACGCTGTACGGGATCCTGTTCCGCGAGTCGCCGCGCGGCCTCAGCCCGCTCTACGTCAACGCGGCGACGGCGACGTCACTGCGGGAGGTGGCCGCCACCGCGATCGGCTACTGACAGCCGGTCAGCGCCACGTCCGGACCACTCGGGCCAGGCGCCTGCCTGGCCCGTTGTCCTCTTGTCGTGCGTGCCGGCGGGGGTCAGACGCCCCGCAACGGCGGGTAGGGATCTCCCGGCGCGTGCGCGTTGTCGTTGGCGGCCCTGGCTTCCTGGAGCTGGTCCTCCAGGGTCACGATGCGGCACGCCGCACCGAGCCCGGTGCCCTGGTCGACCAGTTCGCGCACGCGGGCCGCCAGTCGCAGCTGGTAGCGGGAGTAGCGCCGGTGGCCTCCGGTGGAGCGCTGCGGCTCGATCAGCTTCATCTCGTCGAGGCTGCGCAGGAACCCGGCCGTCGTGCTGAGCATTTCCGCCGCCCGGCCCATCGTGTAGGCGGGGTAGTGGTCGTCGTCGAACTTGTCCGCCGTCGACTGCGGCGGGGAAACCGCGTTCTCGTGGTGCTGCCGGTCCTCGTCTGGTGTCATCGCGCCTCCGCGTCACGAGGAGCCCCGATGCCGTAGCACCGGGGCTCCAGGGTCGTGGGTTCACTGCCATCAACCGGCCGCGAGGCCGATTTCCTCTTGCCGCTTCATCCGCCCGTAAGGCGGGAACAGCGGGGATCGCTTGTGCGTAACCGAAGACCACCTTCCAATCCGACTGGGAAATCCCCATCCGATGGGACTGCGGTACCCGCCCGGCCACATCAGCCGAAGGCAGGCGATCCGATGGTGTGCGACCCTCCCCTTCTGCTCTGGTGATCCGACCACGAGCCGAATCCTGTCGTCCTACATGACGAACATTACCCACAACTGCCCCTGAATGTCTACTCTCGCCGGTACAGATTTACTCGATCGAGTGGCCACGGCGTTCCCACCCGCGACACCGGACCGATCTACCCGACCGATCACCGTGTCGCCACGCGCACCACCGGGTACACCATGGACACGCGACGAGAGGCCGGCGATGACAGAGCAGGACGGGTCGGGTGACCTGATGACCGATCAGCTCGTCCGACAGCTGGACGAGGTGACCGGCGCGCTCGAACGACTGTCGCAAACCCTCGACCAGGACGAAGACCTCGACGTCATCCTCCACCGGGTGTGCCTGCAAGCCATCCACGCGATCCCCGAGGCCGACATGGCAAGCGTCACCATGGTCGGCGACGGCACCCCGAAGACCGCCGCCGTCAGCCACGACCACGCCACCCACCTCGACGGCCACCAGTACCGCTCCGGCCAAGGCCCGTGCCTGGAATCGGCACAAACCCGGAAGGTCGTCCGCATATCCATCGCAGACGCCCACCACCGCTGGCCGGCATTCGCCGCCTCAGCCGCCGACTCGGGCGTAGCGAGCTACCTGTCAGCACCGCTGTTCATCGACACCGAATACCACGGCTCCCTGAACCTCTACGGCGAACAACCACACGGCTTCCACGCCCTGGACGCCGCCCTGCTCGAGCTGTACACAACCGCCGCCGAAGCCGCCCTGCGCGCAGCCCGCCGCTACCGCCAAAGCATGGACCACATCACCCAACTGAAGAACGCGCTCACCTCACGCGCCACCATCGACCAGGCCAAGGGCATCCTCATGGCGGTACGCCGAGTAGACGCCGAACAAGCCTTCACCCTGCTGGTCCAACAATCCCAACGCGAAAACATCAAACTCCGCGACCTGGCCACCCGATTCATCACCACCGCCGCAGAACCAACAACCTGACGCCTTCCCCACCCAGCCACAGAGCACCGGGCAGCCCAACACCCTCATCGGCGCAGCCGCCCACCCGCACCCGGCGCGGAGCGCCCTCCCGCCCTACCGACGCGCAGCGAGGTGCCTCGTCCGACGCGCAGCGAGGATGCCCCGTCGGCAAAGCCGATGCTGGCGAAGCCAGACCTCCCCCTGCCCCCGATACACAGCGCCCTCCTGCCACACCCCTGCTTGTCAAGGCATCTTTCCCGCCTTGACAAGCAGGGGTGTGGCATTGAGACAATCGCGCGCCGGGGGCCGGGCTTCCCTCTTCTCAAAACCCACCCCACTCACCCCCGCAACGACAACCGAACCACAGTCCCCTCACCATTCCCCGACACGTACAAATCCCCATCCACCCCCACCGCAAGCCCCGCGAACTGCCGCGGCACCCCCGGCATCCCCTGCGCGAACAACGCGGGCTCCACCCTCCCCCCACCACCGGGCAGCCCCACCGCCAACCCCTCAGCCTCCACCCGGACCTCCCCCGTCCCGACATCCACAGCCAACAACCGCCGAGTCCCCACCTCCACGACCACCAGCTCCCCGCCGTCCACCACCAACCCCTGCGGCGCCTCAAGCCCCTCCACCACGACCACCGGCCTCCCGCCCTCCACCCGGAACACCGCCCCACCCAGCTCATCGCTCACATAACAACGCCCCTCCGCGTCCAGAGCCACGTCCACCGGCCGCCCGAACCCCTCCCCCAACACCTCGACCACATCATCGACATCAATCCCCAGCACCCGCCCGGACCCCGACTCCGCGACCACCAGCACCCCGTCCGCCCGCACCGCGATCCCCACGGGCCGGTCCAACCCCCGCGCCCGGAACCGGAACACCCCGGTCGCCGGGTCGTAAGTGCGCACGTCCCCGTACTGCGACGTCACGTGCAGCAGTTCGCCGTCCGCCACGATCCCGTGCACGAACGTCACCAGCTCACGGGTCGCCCCGCCCGGATCGGCGATCCGGTAGTGATCGGCCGCCCGCACGGTCCCGCCGAGGTCCACGGTCACCCCGAACGGCCCGTCCAACCCCTGCGGCACGACTTCCCTGGTCCGCCCGTCGGGGCTCATCTCCGCGATCCCGCCGCTGGCGAAGCTGGAGACGAACATCCGGTTCTCGTCGTCGAACGCCGCGTTGTCCAGCCCCACGACCCCGCTGGCCACCAGGGCCCGGTCCCCGGTGCCGAAGAGGTCCAGCCGCGTCACGATGCCCGCCGCTCCGCGGGACAGCACCACCAGCGTCCCGTCCAGGTCGAACCGCACCGCGACCGGTTCCAGCACGTCCTCGGCGACCAGTTCGGGCGCACCGCCGTCCAGCGGCACCCGGAACACCTTGCCGGTGATCATGTGCGGGTAGTAGAGGCAGCCGTCCGGGCCGAGCTGCATGGCGTTGCCCATCGCCAGGTCGTCGGCGAGCACCACCGGGTCCCCGCCGTCGGGGAACAGCTCCAGCAGCCGCCCGCCCGGCTTCATCTCGTTGACGAACAGCCGGTCGCCGACGCAGGTGATGCCGTTGGGCACGGCCACCTCGTCGGTGACCACCGTGAACTCCCCCAGCGGACTGCGCCGCCACACCCGGCCGGGGACCAGGTCGGTGATGTACATCGACCCGTCCGCCCCGAACGCGAGGTCGTCCGGCGACTGCACCGGGCCGTCCAGCGGCACCACCACCTCGACGTCACCGGAGGCGATGTCCACGGCGCTGATCTGCCCGGCGAGGAACTGCGCCACGTGCAGCCGCCCGTCCGGCCCGAAAGCGACCCCGTTGGAGCCCCACAGCCGGTTCGGCGGGTTGAGCCGCCGCACGGTCCGCGTGGCGCTCGTGGGTTCGGCGTGCCCGTACCGGCTGCTCATCCGCCCACCACCATGACGTCGTCCATGCCGCCGTCGGCGCGCCAGCGCCTGAGCTCCTCGTGGAACGCGACGGGGCCGTCGGCGAAGGACTCGCGGCGCTGCCTGGGCTTGCCCTCGTTGTTGTAGTAGCCGGGCGTGCACTCGGCCTGGAACCTGTGCAGGTCCGGCGCGTTGGCGCGGATCGCGTCCACCCAGGCGCCCTCGGCCTCCGGGCTCGGCTCGATCCGAGCGGCCCCGCGTTCACGGGCCTCCGCGATGACCGCGGCGACGTGGGACGCCTGCTCGTCGAGGATGTGCACGAAGTTCACGGAGCTGGCGTTCTGCAGCGGGCCGAGGTGGAAGAGGTTCGGGAAGTTGTGGCTGTAGAAGCCGTGCAGCGTCTTCGGCCCCTGACCCCAGTACTCGGTCAGCGCGACGCCGCCGCGGCCGTGCACGGGCAGCAGCCCGGACAGGACGCCGGAGATCCCGACCTCGAACCCGGTCGCGAACACGATGCAGTCGACCTCGTACTCCTGCCCGCCGACCACCAGCGCCTTCTCGGTGATGCGCTCGACGCCGCCGTGGTCGGCGGTGTCGACCAGGGTCACGTTGGGGCGGTTGAACGCGTCCAGGTAGTGGTCGCTGAACGTGGGGCGCTTGCACATGTAGCGGTACCACGGCTTGAGCAGCTCGGCCGTCGCCGGGTCCGCGACCACGGCGTCCACCCGGTCGCGGACCTCGTTCATCTTCTGGAAGTCCACGATCTCGTTCACGTGGTCGCGTTCCTCGCGCGAGAGGTCCGCGTAGGCGTTGCTGGGGATGAGGTTCTGCAGCAGGCGGGCGCTGCCGGTCCACCCGTCGGACACCAGGTCCTCCTCCGCGACCCCGCCGGTGACGATCCCGAGGAAGTTCTCCATGCGGTGGCGCTGCCAGCCGGGGGTCAGCGACCGCGCCCACTCGGGGTCGGTCGGGCGGTTGCCGCGGACGTCGACCGAGGACGGGGTGCGCTGGAACACGTAGAGGTGCCCGGCGTCGCGGCCGAGGTGCGGCACGACCTGGATGGCCGTCGCGCCGGTGCCGATGACGGCGACGCGCTTGTCCGCGAGCTTGTCCAGCCCGCCGTCCGCGTCACCGCCGGTGTAGTCGTAGTCCCAGCGGCTGGTGTGGAACGTGTGCCCCGCGAACGTCTCGATGCCGGGGATGCCGGGCAGCTTGGGGCGGCTGAGGGTGCCGCTCGACACCACCACGTAGCGCGCCCGCATCCGGTCGCCGCGGTTGGTGGCGACGATCCACTCCGAGGCCTCGTCGTCCCAGCGGAGATCGGTCACGCGGGTCTGGAAGCAGGTGTCGCGGTAGAGGTCGAACTGCCGGGCGACCGCCCGCGAGTGCTGCCGGATCTCCTCCCCCGGCGAGTACTTCCACTTCGGCACGTAGCCGACCTCTTCGAGCAGCGGCAGGTAGATGTAGGACTCGATGTCGCAGTGGATGCCGGGGTAGCGGTTCCAGTACCAGGTCCCGCCGAAGTCACCGGCCTCGTCGATCACCCGGATGTCCTGGACGCCCGCCTGGCGCAGCCGCGCGCCCGCGAGCAGTCCGCCGAACCCCGCGCCGACCAGCACCACCTCGACCCGGTCCTCCAGCGGTTCCCTGATGAACTCGCGGTCGGCGTACGGGTCGTCGGCGTAGTAGCCGAACTCGCCGTCGGCGCGCCGGTACTGCGCGTTGCCGTCCGGACGGATCCGGCGGTCGCGCTCGGCGCGGTACCGGGCGCGGAGCTCCTCCGGGTCGAAGCCCAGCTCGGCGGGGACGACGGACGACGTCTGTGGCGTGGGCATGCACACCTCTCTGCTGTGCTGGATGGCACGGGGGTTCGCGGCGCCGCGAACGGGATCCAGCGGGACCCGGCGGGGCGATCTTCCGCCCTCCTGGATCCACCTAACCGAGATCACCAGTTTGAGTCAAATGACTGACTTAAAGTGCAGGTCGTACCGGTGCGTCACCGGTCGACCCCGCGACGTGACGGCGGATGACCCGCGCCACGCCTGCACCGGACTAAGTCAAGCGGCTGCTTTAATCATGGCGAACCAAGTCGCGCACACCACCCGGAGGCCGCTCGTGCCGTCCACACCGTCCACCACCCAGGCCGACCCGCCGGGCGCCCCCGCCATCGAGGTGGGACGGCCCAACGTGGTCGTCTCCGTGCTCGCGTTCGCGGGCGTCACGGTGGCGCTGATGCAGACCGTCGTCATCCCGCTGGTCCCCCGGCTGCCCGCGCTGCTGGGCTCGACGGCCGCCGACACGGCGTGGGCGATCACGGCCACGCTGCTGGCCGCCGCCGTGGCCACCCCGACGGTCGGACGGCTGGGCGACATGTACGGCAAGCGCCGGATGCTGCTGGTCAGCCTCGGCCTGCTGGTCGCGGGATCGGTGCTGGCCGCGCTCAGCACGAGCCTGGCGCCGCTGGTCGTGGCGCGGGTCCTCCAGGGCCTCGCCTCCGGCGTGATCCCGCTCGGCATCAGCATCATGCGCGACGAGCTGCCCACCGAACGGCTCGGCTCGGCGACCGCGCTGATGAGCGCTTCCCTCGGCGTCGGCGGCGCGCTCGGCCTGCCCGTGGCGACCCTGGTCGCCGACAGCTTCGACTGGCACGTGCTGTTCTGGGGCGCCGCCGGACTCGGCGTGGTGGCCACGGCGCTGGTGGTGGCGCTGGTGCCGGAGTCGTCGGTCCGCACCGGCGGGCGGTTCGACTTCGTCGGGGCGGTCGGCCTCACGATCGTCCTCGTGTGCTTCCTGCTGGCCGTGTCCAAGGGCACCGCGTGGGGCTGGACCAGCGCGCTCACCCTCGGCCTGATCGCCGTCGCGGTCGTCGTCCTGCTGGCGTGGGCCCGGTGGGAGCTGCGCAACCGGGAACCGCTGGTCGACCTGCGCACCAGCGGGCGCAAGCCGATCGCGCTGACCAACCTCGCCTCCGCCGTGTTCGGCTTCTCCATGTTCGCGATGTCGCTGGTCCTGCCGCAGCTGCTGCTGCTCCCGTCCGCCACCGGGCACGGCCTCGGCCAGCCGATGTTCGTCGTCGGCCTGGTCCTCGCCCCGTCCGGGCTGGTGATGATGGCGATGGCCCCGGTCTCCGCCCGCATCACCCGCACCAGCGGGCCGCGCACGACGCTGATCGCGGGCACCCTGGTGGTGGCCTTCGGGTACGGGATCAACCTGCTGCTGATGAGCGAGATCTGGCAGCTCGTGCTCGTCTCGTGCCTGATCGGCGCGGGCATCGGCCTGGCGTACGGCTCGATGCCGTCGCTGATCATGGCCAACGTGCCGGTGTCGGAGACCGCGGCCGCCAACAGCCTCAACACGCTCATGCGGTCGATCGGCACGTCGGTGTCGAGCGCCGTGGCGGGTGTGGTCCTGTCGCAGATGACCGTCCCGTTCGGCCCGGCGCTCGTGCCGTCGCTGACCGGGTTCCGGGTGATCATCGCGATCGGCGCGGGCGCGGCGCTCGCCGCGGCCGCCATCGCGACCTCCATCCCCCGGAAGATCCGGACATGAGCCTCCGCGGCAGCAGCGTGATCGTCACCGGCGCGGGCGCCGGGATCGGCCGGGCGGCGGCTCTGCGCTTCGCGACCGAGGGAGCACGGGTCGTCGTCGCCGACCTGAACGGCGACGGGGCCGCGGCGGTCGTCGAGGAGATCGCCGACGAGGGCGGGACGGCGGTGGCCGTGGTCGGCGACCTCTCCGAGCAGGCCGTGGTCGACCGGGTGGTCGCGACGGCCGTCGAGTCGTTCGGCGGCGTGGACGTGCTGGTCAACAACGCCGGGATCGTGGACGGCATGACCGCGGCCCACGAGGTCACCGACGAGGAGTGGGACCGGGTGATCAGGGTCAACCTGACCGCGCCGTTCCTGCTCGCCCGCGGCGTCGTGCCGCACATGCTCGCCAAGGGCAAGGGCGCGATCGTCAACACCGCGTCCGAGGCCGCTCTGCGCGGCAGCGCCGCCGGTACGGCCTACACCGCGTCCAAGCACGGCGTCGTCGGCCTGACCAGGTCGCTGGCGATCATGTACCGCGGCTCGGGCATCCGCACCAACGCCGTCGCGCCCGGCGCCACGATGACCTCCATCACCGCGGAGGTCGCGCGCGAGGGCCACGGCCCGGCCGCGCTGATGCCGTACCGGGCCAACTTCGGGCGGGTCTCCCGGCCCGACGAGCAGGCCGCCGTGATCGTGTTCCTCGCCTCGGACGCGGCGAGCAACCTCAACGGCGTGATCCTGCCCGTGGACAACGGGTGGTCCGCGGTCTGACCGCGGGCGGCCGTCCACCCCGCGCGGTGCGGAGTGGACGGCCGCCGGACCGGACTACCAGGTCACCGGCAGCTCGTAGACCCCGTAGACGAACCCGTCGTGCTTGAACGGCACCTTCTCGAAGTCGGTCGCCAGCGCCAGGTTCGGCACCCGCCGGTACAGGCTGCGGTAGACGATCTCCAGCTCCAGCCTGGCCAGCGGCTGGCCTAGGCACTGATGCACCCCGAACCCGAACGCCACGTGGTGCCGCGCCGAGCGGGTGATGTCGAGCCGGTCGGGCTCGGTGAACACCTCGGGGTCGCGGTTGGCGATGTCGTTCGGCAGCACCAGCCCCTCACCCGCCTTGACCGGGCAGCCCGCGACCTCCATGTCCTCCAGCGCCACGCGGCGGCGCCCGCCGTGGGTGATGTTGAGGTAGCGCAGCATCTCCTCGACGGCGCTGTGCGCGAGCTTCGGGTCGTCGGAGTCGCGCAGCAGCGCCAACTGGTCGGGGTTGCGCAGCAGCAACGCGGTGCTGAGCGCGATCATGTTCGCCGTGGTCTCGTGACCGGCGATGAGCAGCAGCACGGCCATCTCGGTGGCCTGGCGGATCGTCAGTTCACCGGCCTTGATCTTCTCGCCCAGCCGGGACAGCAGGTCGTCGCCGGGCTTCTCCAGCTTCTCGGCGACCAGGCGCCCGAGGTACTCCGCGAGCCTGCCCGAGGCCGCCATCCGCTCGTCCGGCGTGGAGTTGCGGTTGATCATGGTCTTGCTGTTGGCCTGGAAGAAGTCGTGGTCGCCGTAGGGGACGTCGAGCAGCTTGCAGATCACCAGCGACGGCACCGGCAGCGCGAACGCCTCGACGAGGTCGGCGGGGTTGGGCCCGGCGAGCAGGTCGTCGATCGCCTCGTCGACGATCCGCTGGACCATCGGCCGCATCTCCTCGACCCGCTTCACCATGAACACCGGGCCCACCATGCGCCGCAGCCGCGCGTGCTCGGGGTCGTCCATGCCGATGAAGCTCAGGGTCCCGCCGGGGCCCGCCGCCTGGCGCGGGTAGGTCGGGTGGGTCATGTTGGCGCTGACCCGCGGGTCGGTGAGCACGGCGCGCTGGTCGGCGTGCCGGGTGACCAGCCACGGGGTGCTGCCGTCCCACAGCTTCACGCGGGTCACGCGCGCCTGCTCCTGGAGGTCGCGCAGCGCGGGCGGCGGGTCGAAGGGACAGCCCTCCGCCCTCGGCATCGGGTAGTCGGGAGCCTCGGCCGGGCTGTGGCCCGCGGGGTCCGTCGTGCTGGTCATCGGTGTCCTTCCGGTGGGTGCCGCCGCCGTCTCGGGCACGGCGGACGGCGTCAGTTCGTCGTGCGGTGGGGTGCGGTGCCGGTCACGCCACGGTGATGGCCGCCGCCGGGCACACCTGGACGGCCTCGTGCACCGCCGCGTGCAGGTGCTCGGCGGGTTCGGCGTCCAGCAGCACCACGACGCCGTCCTCGTCGCGCTGGTCGAACACCTCCAGTGCGGACAGCACGCAGGACCCCGCCCCGCAGCACTTGTCCTCGTCCACGAAGACCTTCATCCGTCGCACTCCTCGTCGCTCGTCATTCCCGACAACTCAGTTGAGTCAATCGACTGACTTAATCATGTCGGAAGAGGAGGTGCGACGCAACGTGATGACGTGACTGCGGAGAGAACCGAACCGCGCGAAACGGCCGAACCGGCGATGGCGGTCCGACCGGGTCCGAATCAGTCGGAAGCGCGCACCCCGGCCGCCGGGGTCGCGTTGACCGGGGCCGTCCACAGCCCGGTGATGGCGTCGACGAGCCCGGTCGCGGCCGCGTCCCACGTGGGCCGCGGCGTCGCGTCGCCCTCCGCGAGGGCGCGCTCGCGCTCGGCGAAGACGTGCACGAGGAGGTGGCGGACCATGTGCGCGCGATCCACGCGCACGTCGGCGGGCATGTCCGGCAGGCAGCGCCCCAGGTTGTCGAGCACCTCGCGCAGCGAGGCCTCGGCCAGCGCGTCCTCGGACACGATCCCCTGGAAGGCCGGGTCGGTCATGACCTGCGCGCTGAACCTGGCGAACCACGTGGGCTCGCCCAGCGAGGCCAGGTGCGCGGCGAGCGGCCGCACCAGGCAGCCCACCCAGTCGCGGACGTCGCCCGACCCGGCGACGGCGGCGACCGCTGCCACGCGCAGCGCGTCGATGCGGTCGGAGTGCACATGGACGATCGCCCGCACGAGGTCGGCCTTGGTGCCGAAGTGGTAGCCGACGGCCGCGTTGTTGCCCTGCCCGGCCGCCGCGCTGATCTGGCGGTTGGACACCGCGTAGAGGCCCTGCTCGGCGAACAGCCGCTCGGCCGTGGTCAGGATCTGGTGGCGGGTGGCGCCGACCCTGGCCGCCCGCGGGGTTCTGCCGACGTCCACCACCACGGTCACAACCGCACAGGCGGGCGGCCCGCGGCCACGCCGGTCGTCATCCCGTTCTCGACCTGCCTCACGGGCGACCTCCTGGGCGTCGGCGTTGTTGCGGACCAGTCAAACCGGACAGAGCGACCTAAGTCAAGCAACTGATTTAATCACGCTGTCACGATCCCGCCCGGTCAGATGCTGCGCAGCACCGAGGCCACCACGCCGAGGATGACCGCCCGGTCGCCGTCGATCGCGCTGTAGGCCGGGTTGCGCGGCTCCAGGTACACGTGGCCTCCGCGCCGCCGGTACACCTTGACGGTCGCCTCGTCGTCGATCATCGCGGCCACGATCTGCCCGGAGTGCGCCTCGACCTCCTGCCGCACCACGACGATGTCGCCGTCGCAGATCGCGGCGCCGACCATCGAGTCGCCGCGCACGCGCAGCCCGAACACCCGGCCGCGGCCCGCGAGGGCGCGCGGCAGCTTCAGCACCTCGTCCACGTGCTGCTCGGCCAGGATGGGGCTGCCCGCCGCGATGTCGCCGACCACCGGCACCGGCACCGAGTCGTCGCCCGACTCCCGCGCGGAGGGCTCCCGCAGGAACATCCGCACGTCGATCGGCCGCGACATCGCCGTGCTCCGCCGCAGGAACCCCTTGTCCTCCAGGCTCGCCAGGTGCCTGGACACCGAGGACGACGACCGCAGCCCGACGGCCTCGCCGATCTCGCGGGTGCTCGGCGAGTACCCGTACCTCGTCGACCAGTCCCGGATGGCGACGAGGATCCGCTGCTGGCGCGGCGGCAGCGTCGACGTGTCGAGGTCGAGCGCGTCAAGATCGTCGTAGGCGGTCACCAGCCGAATGGTAGAGGTAGGCCCCCGAGGCCGATGACACGCGATCGCCGGACGATTGCCGGTGTCCCCCGATCGTGGAGTCCGGTGTGGACTGCCGCGGTCCACACCGGACTCCCGCCACGACGTCAGAAGATGGCGAGCGGGTTCACCGGAACACCGGTGAGCCCGAGGAACCTCGGCGGCGCGAAGGAGAGCAGGAAGCTGCTCCGCCCCAGTTCCGCGCACACCGCGGCGAGTTCGTCGACGGCGGCGGCGTCGACCAGCGGCATGCCCATCCGCGCCAGGCCGATCATGTGCAGGGGCAGCGGTCGAGCGGGGTCGAGCGGGGGCAGGGCCTCGCCCACGTCGGCGACGAACAGCGAGACGTCACGGCGGTGCATCCACCGCACGGCGTCGACGCCCATCCCCGGCAGGGGCCGGGACGGATCGGGGGCAGACCCCCAGCCGCAGCGCACGACGAGGGCGTCGCCGGGTTCGAGCCGCACGCCCTGGCGCTCCTCGGCGGCGTCGAGGTCCGCCGACGTGACCGGGTGACCGGCGGGCAGCGGCCCGTCGGCGGCGAGGTCCAGCAGCACTCCCCGCGTGACGAACCCCTCGGCGAACGCCGTCGTGGAGCCGTGGACCGCGCCGGCCGGGCCGACGCTCTCCGACTGCGGCCGTCCGGGGTACACCAGCCCGTCGACGGCGATGTGGCAGAGCGCGTCGACGTGCGTGGACCTCACGTGGTGGTTGGTGACCACGATCAGGTCCGCCGCGGCCACCACGGGCGGAGGCGCTTCCGTCAGCACCACCACCTGCTGGACCGGCGAGGAGTCGGTCGTGGCGGGCACGAACGGGCCGCTGAGGATCGGGGTCGGCCGGACGGGCAGCGCCAGCGACACCGACCGCCCGGTGCGGACCTCGGCGGCGGCTCTCGCCCGGACCTCGTCGGTGATCAGGTTCAGCGTGCCGCGCTCGTCGTCGGCGCCCCAGCGACCGCGGTTGTCCGGTTCGGCGATGTCGATCGGATCTTCCATGTCGATCACCGTAGGGAATCCGGCTGACAAAATCCAGATTCTGTCAGCCACCTGTACGATTCGCCGATGACCAGGGACGTTCTGCGCGCGGAGACGATCCTCACCACCACCGAGGACGTTTTGCGCCGCCACGGGCTCGCCAAGGCGACCGTGCTGGACGTGGCGCGGGCGCTCGGGGTCAGCCACGGCAGCGTGTACCGGCACTTCCCGTCCAAGGCGGCGCTGCGCGAGGCCGTGACCCGCCGCTGGCTCGGCCGCGCCCGAGCCGTCCTCGCGACGATCGCGGCGGGTCACGACCCCGCGCCCGAGCGGCTGAACCGCTGGCTCACCGCCGCGTTCGAGGGCAAGCGCGCGAAGGCGCTGGACGACCCCGAGCTGTTCGAGACCTACCGGGCGCTGGCCGTCGAGCACACCGGGGTCACCGAGGAGCACGTCACCGAACTGCTCGCCCAGTTGCGCGCGGTCGTCGAGGCGGGCATCGCGTCCGGCGACTTCGCCCCGACGCCCCCCGACGTGGCGGCGCGGGCCGTCTTCGACGCGGTGGCCCGCTTCCAGCACCCGCTGTTCGCCGCGGAGTGGGCGGCGCCGGGGGTGCAGGCGGAGTTCGACGCGGTCCGCGCGCTGGTCGTCCGCGGCCTGCTCGCGCGGTAGCCGGGCGGTCGGCGGACGCGGACCGAACGGCCGCCGACCGCCCGTTGGGTAAACTCCTGGCGGTCCGATCCGGGTCGGGGAGGAGGACGGCATGACCACCAGCGATCAGAGGGTTCCGCGCGTGGAGCCCGTCGACGGGTCCGTGCTGGGCGACGAGGCCGCCGCCACGGACCACGAGCTGCTGGCGCAGGCCCAGCTGCGCGTGGACCTGGCGATCGACGTGACCAGCGCGTTGACCGGGTCCCTCAACCTCCGGCGCACGGTGCTGCGCCTGCTCGACCTCATCACGCCGCGGATGGCCGACTGGGCGATGCTGGTGCTCGTCGGCGAGGCGGGCGGGCTCACCCTGCACGGCGGCGCCGACCCGACGTACACCTCGGGTGTGCCGCGGGTGTTCATCGAGGGCACCGGCTTGGACCGCGTGCTGCGGTCGGGGCAGGACGAGCTGCTGCACGTGGCCGTGGAGCTGGACAGCACGGGCGCGCTGGAGACGATGATCCCGGACCCGCGGCTGCGGGACGAGGCGATCGGGCTGCGGCCCGCGGACGTGCTGTGCGTGGCGCTGAGCGCGCGCGGCAGCACGATCGGCGCCCTGGTGATGATCCGCGGCGCCGGTCGCGGGTTCCCCGAGCAGGAGGTGGAGTTCGCCGGGCTGATCGCCGACCAGGCGTCGCTCGCGCTGGACTCCGCGCGGCTCTACGAGGAGCGCGGCCGGATCGCGTCCGTGCTCCAGGCCAGCCTGCGCCCTCCCGCTCTGCCCACGATCCCCGGCGCCCGCGTGTCGGCCCGGTTCCGGCCGGCGGCCGAACACCTGGAGATCAGCGGCGACTTCTACGACGTGCACGGCTCGGACGGCGACTGGCTGCTGGTGCTCGGCGACGTGTGCGGCAAGGGCGTCGAGGCCGCAGTGCTCACCGGCCGCGCCCGGCAGGGCGTCCGCACCGCCGCGCACTTCGACCGTCGGCCGTCGGCCGTGCTCGGCGCGTTGAACAACGTGCTGTGCGACAACGACTCCACCCGCTTCGTCACGGTCGTCTGCGCCCGCTTCCGCCCCTCCCCCGACGGCACTCACGCCGATGTCGACGTGGCCGTCGCCGGGCACCCGGCGCCGATCGTCGTGCGCGCGGACGGCGGCGTGGACCAGGTCGAGGTCGCGGGCATCGCCGCGGGCGTGGTCCGCGACGTCGACTACACCGAGGTCGCGTTCCGCATCACCTCCGGCGACACGATGCTGATGTTCACCGACGGCGTCGACGAGGCCAGGGGATCCGACGGCTTCTACGGCATGGACCGGCTCCTCGCCCTGCTGCCCGCCTACGCGGGCGCGGGCCCGGTGGCGCTGTGCGAGGCCGTGGAGCAGAGCGTCGTGGAGTACCTCGACGGCCGCGCCCACGACGACATCGCGCTGCTCGCGGTGTCCTGCGAGCGGTGACGATGACCGACGGGCTGCCGATCGGGGCGTTCGACGACGCGCTGTCCACGGTGGACGCGGCTGCCGCGGTCGCCGTCGTGCGGGGACTCCTGGACGACGGCGTCGACCCGCTGACCGTGCTCGTGGACGTGATCGCCCGCGGTCAGCGCGCGGTCGGCGACCGCTGGCAGCGCGGCGAGTGGACGGTCGCGAAGGAGCACGCGGCGACCGCCGTGGCGATCTCGGCCACCGAGGCCGTCGCCCGCTTCGCCGAACGCGTCCCCGTGACCAGGGGCAAGGTCGTGGTCGCCTGCGCCGAACGCGAGTGGCACGCCCTGCCCGCGATGATCATCGGCACCGCGATCCGGCTCGACGGCTGGGACACCGTCCTGCTCGGCGCCAGCACCTCACCGGCCCGGCTGAGCCAGTGCCTGCACGACCTCGGCCCCGACGCCACGGCGGTCAGCTGCTCCGTGCTGGGCGCGCTGCCGACGACCCGGCGGTTCATCGAGGCCAGCACCACCGCGGGCGTCCCGATCATGGTCGGCGGCTCCGCGTTCGGCTCCGACGACGTGCGCGCCCGCGCGCTCGGCGCGACCGCGTGGGCACCGCACGCGCAGGGCGCGGTCGACGAGCTGCGCCGCCTGCCGCCGGTCGTGCGCCGGGCGGCCCCGCTGCCCAAGGCCCTGATGGCCGAGCAGTCCGCCATCGAGGTCGGCCACCAGCGCCTCGTCCAGACCCTGCGCGACCGCTGGTCGGCCACCACGTCCGACGGCCCGGCTTCCGAGGTCGCCCGCGAGGTCCCGCACCAAGCCGTGCACGCGGTCTGCGCGGCCCTGCTCACCGGCGACCCCCGCCCGTTGGCCGAGACCTCCACGTGGATCGACCGCCTGCTCACCGCACGCGGCGCCGACCCCCGCCTGGCGGCCGAACTGGGCGACGTGCTCGCCACCACCCTGCGCGACTACCCCGCCGCGCACGCCCTCGTCCTCCGCCACTGGACCGAAGGCCTTGTCCCCCAAGGAGGACGCGCACGGTGAACGAGTTGTCGTGGACGGTCGAACGCGCACCCCACCGGGTCGTCGTAGCGGTCACCGGCGCGCTGACCGTCAGCACCTCCCCCGCCCTCCAGGACGCCCTCGTCCCCCTGCTGGCCGAAGCGGACGTGACCGTCGACCTGACCGGCCTGTCCTTCCTCGACTCCAGCGGCCTGACCGTGTTCATCGCCGCCTACAAGGCGGGCGTCCGCCACGGCACCACCACCACCCTCGCCCACGTCCCCGACTTCCTCGCCCGCGTCCTCCAGGTGACCGGCCTCGCCCGGCTGCTGCTGACGTCGGACCAGGTGGTCTGACCACTCCGGCGACCCGGTCCGTGCGCGGCTCCTCGACCGGGAGGCCGATCCAGGTGCACCGCGCACGAGCAGGCCCGGACACACGACTGCCCGCCGTGGCGGACCACGGCGGGCAGTCGTCGGCATGGATCAGGCGGAGCCCGCGGGCACGGCGCGGTCCCATGCCCGGTGCTTGCCGAGGGCGGTCAGCAGCGCGGTGGTGTAGGGCTTGGCCACGGAGTCGCCGAGCACCACGCCGGCGGCGGACGTGTCGATCCCGGCGGCCTCCAGCACGGCGGCCCCGTCGCCCCACGCGCCGAGCGCCTTGCAGTGCCGGAACGCCTCCTGGAGCAGCACGACGAGCCTGGGGTCGTTGGCCACGGTGCCCGCGGCGACCACCACCGCGTCGTACTCGATCGACCGGGTGGCCAGGAAGGTCCGCTCGACCGTCTCGGTGGCGCGGCCCCTCTTCAGCTCCCCGCCGATCTGGGCGACGACGTGCAGCACCGCGCCCTTGGCCTCGACCGCCTTGCGGAGCTTCCCGATCCCGGCCAGGTCGGCTCCCGGACCGGCCACGACGCCGACGACCCGGCCCGCGACCGGGCCCACGGCGGTCGTCAGCTGCGAGAGCGCGGGCGAGGGCACGACACCCCGTGCGGGTTCACCCTTCGGCGCGGGCAGGCCGAGTCCGGCCGCGACCCTCGCGCACAGCTCGGCGTCCACGTTCGCCAGCACTCCGAGGACACGTTCGCGGATCGGCTTCTCGTACACCTTGGACAGCTCGAACGTGTAGGCCTCGACGATGTGCGCCCGCTCGACCTCGCTCATGCTGAGCCAGAACAGGGTCGCCTGCGAGAAGTGGTCGTCGAAGGACACCGGGTTCGCCCGGATCTTCGGCCCCGCGACCTCGCGGGGCACGTGGATGTAGGCGCCCTCGGCCTCGCCTGCCACCTCGGGCTGGTCGTCGTCCACGGAGTTCGGCTTGTACGGGGCCAGACCCTGGTGGATCGCGGTCTGGTGCATGCCGTCGCGCAGGTTGTCGTTGATGGGCGCGTGCGGGCGGTTGATCGGCAGCTGGGTGAAGTTGGGACCGCCCAGGCGGGTCAGCTGGGTGTCGAGGTAGGAGAACATCCGCGCCTGCATGAGCGGGTCGTTCGTGATCTCGATGCCGGGCACGAGGTGGCCGGTGTGGAACGCGACCTGCTCGGTCTCGGCGAAGTAGTTGGTGGGGTTGCGGTCCAGGGTCAGCTTGCCGACCAGGACCACCTCCGCCGGCTCCTCCGGCACGATCTTCGTCGGGTCGAGCAGGTCGATCCCCTCGAAGGTCTCGTCCTCGGTGTCGGGCAGCACCTGGAGGCCCAGCTCGTACTCCAGCGGGGCGCCCGCCTCGATGCCGTCGGCCATGTCGCGGCGGTGGAAGTCGGGGTCGGCGCCCGCGGCGATCTGGGCCTCCTCCCACACCAGCGAGTGCACGCCGGCGACCGGCTTCCAGTGGAACTTCACCAGCGACGTCTCGCCCGCCGCGTTGACCAGCCGGAACGTGTGGACGCCGAAGCCCTCCATGGTCCGGTAGGACCGCGGGATGCCGCGGTCGGACATCGCCCAGATCACGTGGTGGGTGGCCTCGGTGTGCAGGGAGACGAAGTCCCAGAACGTGTCGTGTGCGGACTGCGCCTGCGGGATCTCCCGGTCGGGGTGCGGCTTGCCCGCGTGGATGATGTCGGGGAACTTGATGCCGTCCTGGATGAAGAACACCGGCATGTTGTTGCCGACCAGGTCGAAGTTGCCCTCCTCGGTGTAGAACTTCACCGCGAACCCGCGCACGTCGCGAACGGTGTCGGCCGACCCGCGCGACCCCAGCACCGTGGAGAACCGCGCGAACACCGGCGTCTCCCGTCCCTTGGCGAGGAAGCCCGCCTTGGTCACGGACTCGGCGTTGCCGTAGGCGCGGAACGTCCCGTGGGCCGCGGCGCCGCGGGCGTGCACCACCCGTTCGGGGATGCGCTCGTGGTCGAAGTGCGTGATCTTCTCGCGGAGGTGGAAGTCCTCCAGCAGCGACGGACCGCGCGGCCCCGCCTTGAGCGAGTGGTCCGTGTCGTGCAGCCGCACCCCCTGCGCGGTGGTCAGGTAGCGCCCTGCCTGCGCCCGCCGGTCCTCCCCGATGTTCGCGGCCACCTCCTTCTTGCCCGTGGGACTCGTGGGCTCGGGTGCGGCCTGGTCGCGTTGGCGCTTCGGGGGCATCTGGCACTCCTTCGGGGAACGGCTGCCGGTACCGACGCCGGGTACCCGTTCCCCGCGAGCGCAAGCGGATTCACCACCACCGGTGTGGCGAGTCCTCTGTGGACATCACTCCGCCGCGTACTCGGTCGAGAGTTCGGTGGCGTAGCGGGCCATCACCGGCGCGACGCTCTCGGCGTCGAGCGGCTTGCCGCCTGCGATCAGGTCGCGCAGGTCGCGGAAGTACTCGACGTACAGGTCCGGGGTGAAGGTGTTGACCATGACCGCGGGTACGTCACCGGGGTTGGCGAACGTGTGCGGGGCACCCGTGGGCACCATCACGAACGAGCCGGGGCCCGCGTCGTGGTCCTCCTCGCCGATGGTGAAGCGCACGGTCCCCGAGATGATGTAGAACCCCTCGTCGTGCTGGGCGTGGCGGTGCTGGTGCGGGCCCGGTGTGCCCGGTGCCAGCGTGAGCTCGGCGACCCCGAGGCGGTGCGCGGTCGTGCTGCCGTCCTCGAGGATGCGCATGCGCGTCGAGCCGGAGGCGAGGACGACCTCGCCGTCGTCGGGACCGACGATCGAGACGGGAACCATGGCGGACTCCTTCATGAGTCTCGTGAGAGTGCACTGTCACGACGACAGTAGGCTCTGATCAACAACTCATGCAAGTCCACTCTCACGATGAGGGTCGACTACAGTAACCTTCGATGAGGAAGAGGAGTCGATGACCGAGACGGCACGTCCGACGCAGCGCAGCAACCAGAAGGAGCGCACGCGCGCGGCCATCGTGACCGCGACGCAGGAGCTGATCGAGACCAACGGCGACCTCACGATGCCGGGGGTCGCGGCCGCCGCGCGGGTGTCCGAGGCGACGGCCTACCGGTACTTCCCCGACCTGGTCACGCTGCTCGGCGAGGCGGTGAACCGGATGGACCCCAAGGCCGCGATGGAGCCCGTCGCCGGGTCCGTCGACCCGGTCGAGCGGATCGGGCACGCCGCCGAGGTGCTCGGTCGCGCCGTCGTCCGGCACGAGAGGGCGATCCGGGCGATCATCGCCGCGACCATCGTCCAGCCGCGTCCCGTCGTGCGTCCGGGGAACCGGTTCGCCTTCATCCGGCTGGCGCTGGAGCCGTGGAGCGCGACCGCCGCCCCCGCGGCCGTCGACCGGCTCACCCGCGAACTGGCCGTCGTGATCAGCGCGGAGGCCCTGTTCACCCTGGTCGACATGTGCGACCTGGACCCCGAGGACGCGGTCGCGAGCCTCGTGCGCACCGCCAGGACCCTGACCACCGTCGCGACGGCGTAGTCAGCGCGACACGGCCGCGGTGGAGAAGCGGAGACCGGGGTCCTCGACGGGCAGCCTGCGCAGCACCTCGACGTCGGCGTGGTAGTCCGTCGAGGTCGACCACGGCGGCCGGTCGCCCTGCCGCGGCAGCTCGTCCACCACGCGCCGGACGTACCCGGCGGCGAAGTCGAGGAACGGGCGGGTCGGCATGGCCGGGTTCCCGACCTCGGGCAGGCAGATGTCGTGGCCGCCCGCGTCCATCACCGCGAGCAGGCGGCAGAGGTGCTCGCAGAGCAGCCCGACCTTCAGCGTCCACGAGGCGTTGGTGTAGCCGACCGCGTAGGCGAGGTTCGGCACGCCGGACAGCATCATCCCCTTGTAGGTCACCGTGTCCGCCGGCCGGACCGGCGCCCCGTCGACGGTCAGCCCGACCCCGCCGAGCGCCTGCACGTTCAGGCCGGTGGCCGTCACGATGACGTCAACCTCCAGCTCGCGCCCCGACTGCAACAGGACCCCGCGCTCGGTGAAGGTGGTGATCCGGTCGGTCACGACCGACGCCGTCCCGGCGCTGATCACCCGGAACAGGTCGCCGTCGGGCACCACGCACAGGCGCTGGTCCCACGGGCTGTACGGCGGGTTGAAGTGCTCGTCGACGGGATAGCCCTCCGGGAGCTGCTTGGCCGCGAGCGCGCGGAGGAGCCTGCGCGCCGCGAGCGGGAACCTCCGGCAGAACCGCCAGACCGCGAGCTGCTGGGCGATGTTCTTCCGCCGCGTCAGGCGGTAGCCGCGCTCCTCGCCGAGCAGCCTGAGCGCCAGGTTCGCGAACCCGTCCTCGGACGGCACGGGCATGATGCAGCTCGGCGTGCGCTGGAGCATCGTGACGTGCGCGGCGGTGTCCGCCAGGGCCGGGACCAGCGTGACCGCGGTGGCGCCGCTGCCGATCACCAGGACGCGCTTGCCCGCGGTGTCCAGGTCCTCCGGCCAGTGCTGCGGGTGCACGACCGGGCCCGCGAAGCGCTCACGGCCCTCGAAGTGCGGCGTGCAGCCCTCGTCGTAGCGGTAGTAGCCGCCCGCGCAGAACAGCCAGTTGCAGGTCAGCGCCGGCCGCTCGCCGGTGTCGGCGCGCTCGACCTCGACGGTCCACCGCGCGGTCCCGCTCGTCCACGCCGCCGTGAGCACCCTGTGGTGCAGCCGGATCCGGTCGTCGACGCCGTTCTCGGCGGAGGCCTCGCGGACGTAGCGCAGGATGGCGCTCCCGTCGGCGATCGCGTGCTCGTCGAGCCACGGCTTGAACTCGTAGCCGAACGTGTGCAGGTCGGAGTCCGACCGGATCCCCGCATACCGGAAGAGGTCCCACGTGCCGCCGGTCGCCCCCCTGGCCTCCAGGACGGCGAAGCTCCGCCGCGGTTGCTCCTCCTTGAGGTAGCGCGCCGCCCCGATGCCGGAGATCCCGGCCCCGATGACGATGACGTCGAGGTCCTCGACGGCGTCCGGATCGGAGGACGTGTCCATGCGGCGGCTCCTCGCTGCTGGCGTGCCCGGACACCCCGATATTCCGGGCACCGCACGCCTGCGGCAAGAGCGGGGTCCACGTCCGCGCGCTCCCGGAGACCGCCGCCTAGGGTGGCGGTATGCCACGGCAACGGCCGCGCGGACCGCCTGCCGGCAACGTGCTCGCGGGCGCGGCCGTCGACCCGAGGAGGTCCCATGTCCGCGTTCCACCCCGAACTGGCGCTCGCGCGGTTCATCCCGAAGCTGTCGATGGGTCCTCGCGTGGCCCGCTTCGCCCAGCGCCAGAAGGTCCGGACACCCTCCACACCGGACGACATGCTGATCGAGGACGTCACCGCCCCCGGCGTCTCGGTCCGCGTCTACCGCCCGAAGGCCGTGCGGGGCACGACACCCGCCCTGCTCTGGACCCACGGCGGCGGCTACCTCCTCGGCTCCCCCGAGCAGGACGAGCTGGGCAGCATCGCGTTCGCCCGCGACCTCGGCATCACCGTGGTCGCCGCCCGCTACCGCCTCGCCCCCACCCACCCCTCGCCCGCCGCCGTCGAGGACGCCCACGCCGCCCTGCTCTGGCTCGTCGCGAACGCCGACGCCCGCGGCGTGGACCCGACGCGCATCGCCATCGGCGGCGCCAGCGCGGGCGGCGGCCTGGCCGCGGCGCTCGCGCTCTACGCCCACGACCGCGACGACGTGCGCCCCGCGTTCCAGCTGCTGGTGTACCCGATGCTCGACGACCGCACGGTGCTGCGCACCGACATGGACACCCGCCACGTCCGCGTCTGGACCCCCGGCAGCAACCGCTTCGCCTGGACCTCCTACCTCGGCGCCGAACCGGGCGCCCCCGACGTCTCCCCCTACGCCGCCCCCGCCCGCCGCGAAGACCTCACCGGCCTGCCCCCGGCGTGGATCGGCGTCGGCACGCTCGACCTGTTCCACGACGAGGACCTCGTCTACGCCGACCGCCTCCAGGTCGCGGGCGTCCCGTGCGAGGTGGTCACCGTGCCGGGGGCGTTCCACGGCTTCGACGGGATGTTCCGCAGGACGCGGGTCGTGGCCGGGTTCCGGGAGTCGCAGACGAAGGCGCTCCGCTCCGCGCTGTTCTGAGCACTACCCGCCGATCTCGTGCGTGCGCTCCTCGCGCAGCGCGCGCAGGTGGACGGCGGCCCAGGTGCGGAACGGGCGCCAGGCCTCGGAGACGTCGGCGAGCGTGCGGCCCGCCCCGTACCGGTGGGTGATCTCGTCGTCGAGCCTGCGTTCGTGCCGCGGGACGGCGTCCGGGGCGTTCGCGCCGCGCAGGACGACCAGTTCGGCGGCGAACGGGCCGAGCCCCTTCACCCCGCGCACGGTCCGCACGGCCTCGTCCGGGTCCACCTCGCGGAGCCGGTCGCCGTCGAGCAGCCCCTCCAGGGCGGCGTCGGCGACCGCGTGCAGGTACTCGGTCTTGCGGCCGGGCAGGTCGAGGTCGAGCCCGCGCAGCACGCCCGGCGCGGGGAACGTCCCGTCGGCGCCGATGAGCCCGTCGCGCAGTCGGGCGGCCTGGCTGATCCGCAACCGCTGCGACAGCACGGCCCAGGCCGCCGCCTCGTACGGCGAGTGGAACCCGCACGGCCGCAGACCGGGCAGCCCGCGCTGGGCGTCGGCGATGACGGGGTCGCGGTCGGCGACCTCGGGCCAGCCGCGGGCGTCGACGTCGAGCGAGAGGAAGCGCGCGACCTGCGCGGCGGCCCGGTCGAGGTCGCCGTCGCCGGTCACGACGATCCGCGCCTTCCCGGTCTCCTGCGTGACGCGCGCTTCGGCACGACTCCAGTCCCCCTCCACGAGGAACACCGTCCGCATCTCCTCGGCGTCGCCCCCGGAGGGCAGTTCCGCGGGCGCGAAGCCCTCCCAGAACCTCTTGCTCGTGGTCAGCGACCAGGGACCGAGCACGTCGACGGTCAGCTCGTGGCTGGTCATGGAGCCCTCCAGTATGTCAGGGTGTTGACATCACTGACCGTATGTCAAGATATTGACATGGGTCAAGTCGAGACGGTCGGATCCCTGGACGAGTCGGTGGGCTACGCGCTGAAACGGGCCGCCGCGGCACTGCGCGCGGCGATGGACGCCGCCCTGCGGCCGCTGGAGCTGTCCGTGCCGCAGTACGCCTGCCTGGAACTGCTCGCCCGACAACCGGGGCTGTCGAACGCGGAGCTGGCGCGGGGCGCGTTCGTCACGCGGCAGTCGATGAACCTGGTCCTGCGCGGACTCCAGGACCGCGGCCTGGTCGTCCGCCCGGAGACCGCGCCGCACGGCCGCGCCCTGCCCAGCAGCCTCACCCCGGCGGGCGGGGAACTCCTGCGCGCGGCGAGCGCCACCGTGCGGGCCGTCGAACTGCGGATGCTCACCCCGTTCTCCGCCGACGACCAGGCCCGGCTGCTCCGCGACCTGGCCGCCTGCGTCACCGCGCTGGGGTGACCGGCGCTCAGACGCCGTTCGCCGCGCGCAACCGCTCGTTGCGCGCGGCGATGGCCTCCCACGTCGCCGGGACGACCAACTCGGCCCCGGCACCGACGCTGTGCTGCGCGAACTCGACGTACGGGCGCTGGCGGGCCTCGTAGCGCTCGAACGCGGCGACGTGGTCGCCGTCGGCCCGGTCCAGTTCCTCGGCGAGGAAGTAGGCGCCGGTGAACGCGAGCGAGGTGCCGCGCCCGGACAGCCCGGTGGCGCAGTGGGCGGCGTCGCCGACGAGGACGACGCGGCCCCGGTGCCACGTGGGCATGTGGATCTGGCTCGCGGAATCGAAGTACAGCTCGGGGTCGACGCGGACGGCGTCGAGCAGCTGCGGCACCTTCCACGCCGGGGTGTCGGCGAAGGCCTCGACGATGAGCTTCCGCTGGGCGTCGAGGTCGTGGTGGTCGTAGTCGAGCGGGTCCGAGCGGAACATCAGGACGCCGAACGCCCTGTCCTTGTACCGCGCGATCCCCGCCAGGTGGCCGGGGAAGTTGTACATCGGGTTCATCCGCTCGGGACGGACCTCGCCCGGCAGGTCGGTGAGCGCGACGTAGAACCCCAGCGGGCGGGCGAAGTCGCCCTCCGGCCCGAACACCAGCCCGCGCACCGCCGAGTGCTGGCCGTCGGCGCCGACCACGAGGTCGAAGCGCGCGGAGTGGCCGGACGCGAACCCGACGTCCACCCCGCCGCCGTCGTCGACGAGGGAGTCGACGGAGTCGCGGAAGCGGATCTCCACGTCCGAAGGAAGCGCGTCGATGAGGATGTGCGCCAGGTCCTCCCTGGCGATCTCGAGGTCGTCCGGGGAGTCGCCGACGTCGGCCAGTGTCGGACGCGCGACCGTCTCGCCGTCCGCGTCGACGAACTGGATCAGCTCGGTGGTGTCGACCCTCTGCTCGCGGATCCGCTCCAACACGCCCATCCGTTCGGCGATCCCGATCGCGTCGCCGCGGATGTCGATCGGCGAGCCGTTGACGCGGAAGTGCGACGCGCGTTCGACGAGGGTGACGCGGTGGCCGCGCGCGGAGAGGTCGAGCGCCGCCGAGAGCCCGGCCATGCCCGCGCCGGAGATGAGGATGTCCATGATCACTGCTTCCCATCGCTCTTAAAGTTTCTATCTGTCACTTTAAGCTACTCCATCCTCGGACCGGACGTCTGCGAGGATCGACGGGCACGCGAACGCACTACGGAAGCGGACGACGGATGACGGACAGCCCGAGGCAGGTGGCGCAGCGCCCCGGAGGGCGCACGGCCCGCGTGAGAGCGCAGATCCTCGACGCGACGGTGCGCCTGGTCGCGCGGCACGGCATCGCGGGCTTCCGCTACGAGGAGGTCGCCGAACTGGCGGGCGTGCACAAGATGAGCGTGTACCGGAACTGGCCCGACCGGGACCTGCTGGTCGGCGAGGCGCTGCTGGTGCTCGCCGAGGAGATGGCGCCGTTGGCCGACACCGGCGACCTGCGCCGGGACCTGGTGGACTTCCTGGTCGCGATGGCCACCAGCCTCGCCGACCCCAGGGGACGCGCGCTCGTGCACGCCCTCCAGTCGACCCCCGACAGCCCCGAGGTCCGCCGCACGGTCGACGTCGTCATCGCCAGGCGGGTGTCGCTGGTGCGGCGACGGGTCGACAGCGCGGTCGGGCACGGCGAACTGCCCCCGGTCGACGCCCACTTCCTCGCCGACCTGCTGTCCGGCCCCGTCCACCTGAAGGTGGGCCGCGACCAGCGGCCGTTCGACCGCGCGGACGCGGAGCGGATCACCGACGTGGTGCTGGCCGGCGTCCGCGCGACCGCGAGCGCTTAGAACCAGTCGGGCTCGGTGTCGACCGTGGTCCGGTCGAGCGCGGCGAGCAGGTCGAACTGGGCGGTGGTCTTCGGCAGCTCGTAGCGCAGGAAGTACCGGGCCGCCTGGCGCTTGCCGTCGTAGAACGCGCCCTGCTTGGCGCCGACGGCCAGCAGCTGCTCCAGCCACATCCAGGCGACCACCACGTGCCCGGCGGCCTCCAGGTAGATCGAGGAGTTGGCCAGCGTCGTCGTGGGATCCCCCACCGACCACAGGACCTTCGTGACGTCGACCAGCCGTCGCGTCGCCACGGCCACCGCGGCCGCGTGCTCGGCCAGCGCGGGATCGCCCGCCTCCGCTCGGGCCACCGTCGCGCCGATGGTGTCCGCGAGCAGCCGCAGCCCCGCCCCGCCGTCCGCCACGACCTTGCGCCCCAACAGGTCCAGGCCCTGGATGCCGTGGGTGCCCTCGTGGATCTGGTTGAGCCGGTTGTCCCGGTAGAACTGCTCCACGTCGTAGTCGCGGGTGTAGCCGTAGCCGCCGTGCACCTGGATCGCGAGGCTGTTCGCCTCCAGGCACCACTGCGCGGGCCAGCTCTTCGCGATGGGCGTCAGCACGTCGAGCAGCACCCCGGCGCGCTCGCGTCCGGCGGCGGTCTCGGCGGTGTCGTGCTCGTCGATCAGCAGCGAGCAGTACAGGCCCAGCGCCAGCGCGCCCTCCACGTACGACTTCTGCGCCAGCAGCATCCGCCGGACGTCGGCGTGCTCGATGAGCCGCACCGGCTTCGCGGCCGGGTCCTTCGCCGCGGGCGGGCGGCCCTGCGTGCGGGACTTGGCGTACTCGACGGACTTCAGGTAGCCGGTGTAGCCGAGGGCGGTCGCCAGGAAGCCGACACCGACCCGCGCCTCGTTCATCATGTGGAACATGTAGGCCAGGCCGCGGTGCCGGTCGCCGACGAGGTAGCCGACCGCGCCGGGCTCGCCGTTCACCGGATGGGTGCCGTCGCCGAAGGCGAGCACGGTGTTCGTCGTGCCGCGGTTGCCCATCTTGTGGTTGAGGCCGACCAGCGTCACGTCGTTGCGGGTGCCGTCGGCCAGGAACTTCGGCACCACCAGCAGCGAGATCCCCTTCACCCCCGGTCCCCCGCCGGGCACCTTCGCCAGCACCAGGTGCACGATGTTCTCCGACAGTTGGTGGTCACCGCCGGAGATCCACATCTTGGTGCCGCTCACCCGGTACGTTCCGTCGTCCTGGGGCAGCGCCTTGGTCGTGATGTCGGCCAGCGAGGAACCCGCACCGGTCTCGGACAGGCACATCGTGCCGTAGAACCGGCCCTCCAGCATCGGCCGGACCCACTGCTCCACCTGCTCCGGTGTGCCGTACTCGACCAGCAGGTTCGCGTTGCCCACCGTCAGCAGCGGATAGCTCGACGTGCCCGCGTTCGCCGCCTGGAACCAGCACATCGACGCCCGCGCCAACACCGCGGGCAACTGCATCCCACCGATCTCCTCGTCGAACTGCGCCGCCGTCAACCCCGCGTCCGCGAAC
Organism: Umezawaea sp. Da 62-37; assembly: GCF_032460545.1. Classification (GTDB taxonomy): domain Bacteria; phylum Actinomycetota; class Actinomycetes; order Mycobacteriales; family Pseudonocardiaceae; genus Umezawaea. Next base: position 10,819,506 of record NZ_CP135965.1, on the reverse strand, counting down.
ACCTTCAGCGCCCGCGCCACCTCGTCGATCACCTCGACCGTGCCGTCCGGGCGCATCACCGGCTCCCGCGCGTCCGACATCTTGTTGTGCGGCGCGAAGTGCTCGGTCGCGATCTCCTCGCTCAACTCCAGCACCGCGTCGAACGTCTCCCGCGAATGCTCCCGGAACCGCGGCCGCGAGGTCAGCGCCGTCACGTCGAGCCACTCGTGGAGGAGGAACTCGAGATCCCGGCGGGACAGGATCGTTGACGCCATGGGGGCCTCCAGCGGCTCGGAACGGTGGCTCCCGCACCATCTCACGTCCCGCGATCATGGTCACCAGCAGCCGGTCGGGACCACCGCGCCGAAAAGTCGCGATCACGACACATTTCGCATGACGCCACATTTTTGCGGCTTTTCAGACCGCAATTCGGCGCGGTGGCATCCGATCTCGCTCCGCTATACCCTCCAAGCATGATCGAAACGCCTGGAATGACAGCGGAACACCCTTCCACCAGCAAGACGAGTGTCGATCGGTGGCAAATAATCGGTGGCATTTCGAGCTTGATCGCGCTGATCCTCACAACAGTGGGAATGGTGAAGGAAATATTAATCATCACCCTGATCGTGAGCAGCGGGGTGGCGATCTTCGGTCTCGCCCTGCTCTACCGCTGGGGCACCTTTCCAGGCAGACGCACAAGAACGGCGTTCGCCATCTCGGCGCTCGTCACCATCGTGGGCGCGGCGACGGCGGGCGTGACCGGTGGCGCGGCCTACCGGGGCTCCGCGAACACCGCCAAGGAGCCGAGTGCCGTGACCACCGGAACTCAGGCGACAGCGTCGTTCGCCAAGCCGATGCCCGACCAGACCATGACCGACCTGGGAATTCCCGTGTCCGGGTCCGTCCACGACCTGGGCGAGGGCCAAGGGATCTGGCTGACGGTGCGAGAGAACTCACCGACGTCGACGACCACCTACCAGCCACAAAGCAAGCCGTGCACCATCCTGCTCGAGAACAAATTCGAGTGCCCGCAGGCCTACGCGGGAGCACGCGGATACCCGGAGAAGAAGTACGACGTCATCCTCCTCACCGTCACCCCTTCCGCCGCGGACGAGTTCATCCAGTACGACAAAAGCCATCCCGAAAGCCGCGGCTGGCCGGGTTTCCCGGACCTGCCGAACGGCGCGACCCCCATCGGAACCGTCCAGGTCGTCCGACCCCAGGGTTGACGCGCAGGCTCAGCCGCCCGCCGAATCCCCGCGCAGCCGGTACACCGACACGTGCGAGCGGGACTCGCCGGTGAACGGGGTGCCGACCCAGTCGGCGTGCCTGCTCTCCAGGCCGAACCCGGCGATCCGCGCCATCAGGTCCAGTTCGGCGGGCCACGCGTAGCGGTGAGTGCTGCGGAACAGGCGGGCCTCGCGGCCGGGGCCGGGGTCGAAGCGGAAGTGGTGGGAGGTGAGGTGCTGCGGCACGAGGTCGTAGGTGTCGAGGCCGATGTAGCCGGGGGCGGTGCCGAACACCGCCCCGGCCTGGCCCGGTGGGAGCACGCGCAGGTCCGGCACGCCCAGTTCGACCACGAAACGGCCGCCCGGCACGAGGTGGCGGGCGGCGTTGAGGAAGCAGTCGACCTGCTCGTCCTGGGTCAGCAGGTTGGAGATCGTGTTGTACACGAGGTAGACCAGCGTGAACTCGCCCGGCACCAGGGTGGTCGCCATGTCCCCGACGACCACCGGCACCGCCGTCTCGTCGACCTTCCGGCGGAGCTCGGCGACCATCGGCTCGGACAACTCGACCCCCGTCACCGGCACACCGCGCTCGGCCAGCGGCACGGCCACCCGACCGGTCCCGATGGCGAACTCCAGCACCCGACCGCCGTCGGCGAGGTCCGCGAGCCGGTCGACCACGGGCGTCAGCACTTCCGGCGCGAACATGCCGCTACCGGGCGTGTCGTACCCCGCGGCGGCTTCCGCGTCCCAGATCTCGTCCTGTCGCATGCCACCGATCCTGGCGGCGGTCACGCCCCGGCGTCCAACGGTTATCGGCCCGGCCCCGTCCGCGGCCGGGATCCACGGTTCGGGCGGCAGCGTCCTGAACACCGCCACCAGGCCTTCGGACGCACGACGACCTCGGCCGACGGCAGGCACCGACGACGCGCCGACCATCCCCCCGCCCGCTGCGGGACCGAAGCCCTACGATCCGCCCGTGACATCCGAACCACCGCTTCCCGCCGAGCTGCGGGACCTGTTCACCGACAGCACCGACGGACGATCGCTGGCAGTCGGCCTACCGCCGGGCCGGGCCGTGGTCTCCGAGGAGGAGGAAGGCGGCAGGCCCGCGTTCTGGCTCAGCGACAAGCCCGCGCCCGAGGGCCTGTGGGCGCGGCTGCACGCCGAGCACGCCAGGTCCGGGCTGTGGCCGCTGCTGCTCGACGCGCTGGACGACGACGACGAGGAGTACCGCCCGTGGGGCAACGGGGAGGTGCTGCCCGGTGACATGTCCTCCCCCGGCGGCCACGACCCCGCGAAGCTGCTGGCCGAGTGGTGGACCGACTACACCGCCGAGAACGACGACGACTCCCTCACCCCGACCGAACGCCTCGCCGTCACCGCCCCCTACGGCCGCGCCTGGCCCGGCCTCTCCCCCGTCCCGCCGGCCCGCATCGCCCCCGACCGCGCCGCCGACGGCCTGGCCGAACAACTCCTCGCAGGCCACACCTCCATGCGCCTCGGCTTGGTCGCGGCCCCCCGCGGCGCCGACGCCCTCACCGCCGCGGGCTGGACCGGCCCGATGAACTACACCAACGACACCGCCGAAGTGTCCGCGGTGCTCCGGAGCTGGGAAGACCGCTTCGGCGCCCGAGTCGTCGGCCTCGGCTTCGCCACCCTCGTGCTCAGCATCTCCTCCCCACCCGCCACCCACGCCGAGGCGCTCACCATCGCCGCCGAACACTTCGCCTTCTGCCCCGACAACATCTGGCAGGGCGCCGAAACCCTGTCCGCCTACGCCGAACGCCTGATCAACGACCACTCCTGGGCCTTCTGGTGGGACTGACCACCCAGTAGCCGAACCGTCCGCCGCGCAACAGGTCGGCCCGTCCCACCTCCGGAGCGACCACCCACCGAGCAGCGCTCGACCGCTGTGCGGCCGGCTTGACTTGGGGTTTTTGGGCCTGCAATTGGTCGGCGGGCAATCATCACCACCTGCCCTTCAGCCCGACCAGGCCCAAAAAAGGGGCCCCAAGTCAAGCCGGCCGCACCCGGAGACCTCGGAGTGCGACACCGGCGACCCACCACGACACCCGCAGACACCCAGCGACCCACCACGACACGACACCCACCGACAGAGCCGACAACCGCCGACAGAGCCAACGACGCCCCCAAGAAACACGCACGTCGACCCACCTTGATCATTCCGTTACCCTGAGTATTCCTGGGAACGCTCCCAGAATCCGAGGACAGGGGCAACGGTGCTCACCAACTCGTACCCGGCACGAAAACCCACCACCGCGGTTCGCCGCGCCAAACCGCTCATCGCACTCCTCCTCACAGCGGCGTTCGCCGTCACGACGGCCCCGATCGCCGCCGCGGCCACCGCGCCGACCGACCCGAACGTGCGCTACTTCGGCCGCTGGAACACGGCCAACTCCGCCGCCTACGTCTCCGAGTGGGCGGGCGCGTACGTGCTCGTCGGCTTCACCGGTCGAACGGTGAAGCTCAAGCAGCGCAACGCCATCGACTTCTTCGTCAGCATCGACGGCGGCGCGGACGTCTCCTACACCAACCGCAGCGGCACGGTCGACCTCACGCCGACCCCGCTCGCCACGGGCAACCACACCCTGAGGGTCTCCTACCGCCCCATCGCGGGCTCCTACAAGGGCGACGCCGTCTTCCAGGGCCTGGAACTCGACTCCGGGGCCAAGACGTTCGCGCCGTCCACGCCCTCGAAGCTGATCGAGTTCGTCGGCGACTCCATCACCGTGGGTCAGCTGTCGTCGAAGCAGGCGCTGACGGCGTACGGCTGGCTCATCGGTGAACGCCTCGGCGCGGCGCACACGCAGATAGCCGTCGGCGGCGCGTGCCTGGTGTCGGCGGCCGACGGCTGCATCGGGATGAGCGACCGCTTCCTCCGCACCGGCCTGCAGGCGGACGCGGCGAACTGGAACTTCTCCCGCTACCGCGCGGACGCCGTGGTGATCAACCTGGGCACCAACGACGTCGGGCACAGCGTGACGAAGGAGCAGTTCCAGAGCGCCTACGTGACGCTGATCCGCCGGGCTCGGGAGAAGTACCCGAACGCGGCCATCTTCGCGCTCCAGACGTTCCGCAAGCGGTTCATCCCCGAGACGCAGGCCGCCGTGCAGACCGTCAACGACCCCAAGGTGAAGTTCGTCAACACCGACGGGTGGATCGTCGAGGCGACCGACACGGCCGACAACGTGCACCCGAACGACCAGGGGCACCGCAAGATCGCCGACCGCCTGGCACCGATCATCTCGGCGGCACTGGGCTCCTGACCCGCTGTCCACGAAGAACACTCCTGCCGGAGAATCAACGAGGATTCCCTTGAGGAAGAAGCTTTTCGCACTGGCGACCCTGGTCGTCTCCGTCATGGCCCTGACATCGGGCCCGGCCTCCGCCACCCTGCGACCCGACGGCGGTCCGGCCGACTGCGCCACCCGGACGGCATCCGACTCCACGGCCGCCGCGAGCATCAAGGTGTGGCTGGCCGGTGACTCGACCATGGCCGATCCCAAGACGAGCTGCCCGGTCGGCTGGGGCAACCAGTTCGACGCGCTGTTCAACGACAGCGTCACCGTGGTGAACAACGCGGTCGCCGGCCGCAGCATCCAGACCTGGCTCTACGAGTCCAACGTCACGACCGCCAAGGACTCCGCGGGCGAGTGCGTCCTGAGTTCGCAGACCTACGCCCAGCGCTGGCTGGGCATGCTCGACCCGAACACCGGCATGAAGGCGGGCGACTACCTCGTCGTCCAGTTCGGCATCAACGACGGCGACCCCAACTGCCCCCGGCACGTCGGCACGGCGCGCTACAAGCAGCTGATGGGCGTCATCGCGAAGGCCGCCGCGGACCGCGGTGTCCGGGCGATCTTCGCGACACCGGTCGCGGCCATCACGTGCAGCGGCAGCACGGCCGTCGGCAACCGCGGGTTCCTCACCGAGACGTTCGCGGCGGGTACGGCCGCCGGGGTCCCGGTGATCGACCTGCACAAGCTGAGCCTGGCGCTCTACAACAACCTCAAGCTGTGCCCCAACAACGGGGACTACGGCAGCGGCGCGGTCGGGGCGTTCTTCTGCGCCGACCACACGCACTTCGAGGCGGCGGGAGCGCGGCAGATCGCCGTCGTGGTCGCCACGGCGCTGCGGAACCAGCAGATCGGCCTCGCGAGCTACCTGAAGTAGTCGGCCGGTGCGGGGGCGCCGACGGCGGCGCCCCCGCACACCCGCAGTCGAACAGGAGATCCACATGGAACTCGCGTTGCCCCTTGCCGTCCTGGTCGCGCTCGGCGCGACCCTCACCGCGCCCACCGCCGAGGCGGGCCCGCTGACCACCGCGCACACGGCGGGACGGGTCACCTCCACCGACCAGGCCGTGCGCTACACGTGGCCGGGCATCTCGTTCGAGGGCCGGTTCCGCGGAACCGGTGTCGGGATCGCGCTCAACGACAGCGCGAACGACTACGACGTCCAGGTCGACGGCAAGACCGTCGCCACCCTCGTCACCCCCGGCCGCACCACGAGCTGGGTCCGCGGCCTGTCCTCCGCCACGCACACCGTCCGGCTCGTGAAGCGGACCGAGAGCCCGTGGGCGGAAGGGGAGTTCGACGGTTTCGTCGCCGACGCGGGCGGCGTCCTCCTCGCCCCGCCGCAGGCCCGGCGGCGGCAGGTCGAGTTCATCGGCGACTCGTTCACCGCGGGCTACGGCAACACGTCCACGACCCGCGACTGCTCGACCAACGGCGGCGTCGACCGCCACACCAACGCCGACCTGTCGTTCGGCGCCCTCACCGCGCGGGGGTTCGGCGCCGACTACCAGATCACCGCCCAGTCGGGTTTGGGCGTGGTCCGCAACTACGGCGGGGGCAACCCCGACGTCGACTTCCGCACGTTCTACGACCGCGCGTCGCAGAACGGCGGCACCTGGCCCGTGCCCCGCACCTGGCACCCGCAGGTCGTCGTCGTGGGCCTGGGCATCAACGACTTCTCGACGCCGGTCGACGCGGGCGAGCGGTGGACGCCGGAAACCCTGGTTACCGCGTACAAGGCCGCCTACCACGGGTTCCTCGACAAGCTCCGCGCCCGGTACGGCGCAAGCACGACGATCGTCGTCAGCGCCACCCCCGCGGGCAGCACCACGACGTTCCCCGACACCGCCCGGCGGATCGTCGAGGAGCGTTACGCCGCGGGCGACAGCCGGGTGCACTACTGGTACTACGACGACCCCCGTCTCGACCACCTCGGCTGCGACTGGCACCCGTCGCTCAACGACCACCGCGTGATGTCCGAACTCCTCACCGCCCGCCTGGCGCAGGTCGCGGTCAGGTGGTGACGCCCCCGTTCACCCCGGATGACACCGCGTGCCGTCGGTTAGGATGGGGGTGTGGGCAGATGGGAACCGGACGCGCGTGACCGGCTGAAGCGCGCCGCCGTCGACCTGTTCGTCGAGCAGGGTTTCGCGGAGACGACGGTCCCGCAGATCACCGCTCGGGCCGGGCTCACCACCCGCACCTTCTTCCGGCACTTCGCGGACAAGCGCGAGGTGCTGTTCGTGGGCGAGGAGGAGTTCCCCGCGATGGTGGCGGGGCTGATGGCCGACGCCCCGGCGGAACTGGGGCCGATGGCGGTGATCCTGCACGGGTTGCAGACGGTCTCCGAGAGCGTGTTCGAGGGGCAGCAGGACTACCTGCGGACCCGGCGCTCGGTGATCCGGATGGACGAGGGGCTGCGGGAACGGGAACTGTGGAAGATGTCCGCGCTGTCGGAGTCGATCCGCAAGGGGTTCCTGGAGCGCGGGGTCGACGAGCTGACTGCCACCCTGGCCGCGCAGGCCGGGGTGGCGGCGTTCACCGTGGGGATCGCGCGGTGGCTCGACCAGGACACCGCGACGCTCGCCGAGATCGTGCGGGACACGCTCCGGGCGTTGCGGGCGGTGGTCTCGGAACTGCCGTCGTAGCGGGCGGTCCACTGTGGACGTGGGCGGTGCGGGGTGGCCCTGGGCGTGGGGAGGCCACCCCGCACCGGTCTTCAGCGGAACAGGCGCAAGGGGACGGCGTCCGCCATCGCGGCCATGCCCGCGTCGTTCGGGTGCAGGTGGTCACCGCTGTCGTAAGCGGCAAGCAGGCGGCCGGGATCGGCCGGATCGCGGACCGCGCGGTCGAAGTCGACCACGCCGTCGTACTCGCCGCTCGTGCGGATCCACCGGTTGACGGCCTGGCGGGCGGCCTCGTTCTCCGGGCTGTAGAAGCCGAGCGTGTCGTCCTTGAACGGCGTGATCGTGCCGCCGTGGATCAGCAGCCCCCGGGCGTGCGCACGGGCGATGAGCTGACGGTGGCCGTCGATGATGTCCCGCGCGGTCACCCGTTCCGACTCCGGCGCGCTGGTGCCGGGGTGGCCCAGGTCGTTGACGCCGAGCAGCACGACGACGTGGGAGACACCGGGCTGGGCGAGGACATCGCGGTCGAAGCGCCGCAGGGCGGCCTGGCCGAAGTAGTTCGCGTAACCCTCCGCCGGGGTGCCCGCCGGCGGGTTCGGGTCGTGCAGCAGGCGGTTGCCGCTGATGCCCGCGTTGACGACGCCGAGGTGCCGCAGGCCGCGATCGGCCTGCAACCGACGGGCCAGGACGTCGGGCCAGCGCCGGTTCGCGCCCGCGGTCGTCCCCGCGCCGTCGGTGATCGAGTCGCCGAACGCCACCACGGTGGACTCCGGCCTGCCCGTGACGCTGACGCCGGTGAGGAAGTACCACTTGCCCAGCACCCCGGTCGGCGTGATGTCGGCGTCGTCGGTGACGTTGCCCGCCGCCGCGTACCCGTCCTGGAACGGGAAGGCGTGCACGGTCGTCGCGGCCGTGCGGCGCGGCAGGTGCACGCTGACCACCAGGTCCGAGTCCGCGGTCACGGGGAGCGCCACGGGATCGCTGAGCAGCGGCGCGCCCGGCGGCACGGTGACCGAGGCCCGACCGCCGAACGTGAGCCGCCGGTCGCTGCGCGGCTCGACCGACGACGCCGTCCCCGCGCGGCGGGCCACGTGCGCCTCGTCGACGACCAGCGGCCGGGTGCCGAACTCGTTGGACAGCCGCACCCGCACGCTCGCGCCGCCGACGGCGAGGTGCACGACCTGCCGGAGCGTCTGGTCCTCGAACGCCGTGGTGTCCGAGGCGGGGACGGTCGTGGGCGAGGTCGCCCAGGCCCCGATCCACGGCGTGCGCGGGGCCGACTGGGCCGGGGACCCCGATAAGAGCAGCAGAGCCGCCGTGGCGGCGGCGAGGAGCCGCTTCACCGGTGCGCCGCCTTGCCCAAAGTGGACCGGAGGACGAAGTAGGCGGGCTTGCGCGAGAAGTCGTCCCGCATCACCGTCGCCGCGCCCTGCCCCTGGAAGAACACCGGGACCCACGAGTACTTGTCGGTGAAGCCCCAGATCGTGAACGAGTCGCAACCCTTGACGTTCAGGCAGGCGGTGAGCGTGCGGTTGTAGTAATCGGCCTGCTGCGCGAGCTGCGCGTCGGTCGGCACGCCGCCCTCCGGCAGGTCCATGCGCACGTCCAGCTCGGTGATCGCGGTCTCCAAGCCCAGCGCGGAGAACCGCTTCAGGTTCGCCTCCAGGTCGTCCGGGAAGCCGTAGCGGATGCTCAGGTGCGCCTGCGCGGAGAAGCCGTCCACGGGCACGTGCCGGGCGCGCAACTGCTTGATCAGCGCGAGGTAGGCGTCGCTCTTGGCGTTCACGCTCTCGACGCCGTAGTCGTTGAAGAACAGCTTGGCGTGGGGATCGGCCTGGTGCGCCCAGAGGAACGCGTCGGCGATGATGCCGGGCCCCAGCTCGCGGATCCAGATGTTGTCGGTGGCGCGCAGCTCGCCGGTGTCGGTGAAGATCTCGTTGGCCACGTCCCACTGCTGGACGCGCCCCTTGTACCGGCCGACGACCGTCTTGATGTGGTCGCGCAGGATCGAGCGCAGCTCGTCGGGGGTGAAGTCGCCCTGCTCCAGCCACGCCGGGTTCTGGCTGTGCCACAGCAGCGTGTGCCCGCGCACGACCTGGTCGTGCTGCCGGGCGAACCTGACGATGGCGTCGGCCATGCCGAAGTTGTAGCGGCCGCGCTCCGGGTGGACGTACTCCCACTTCATCTGGTTCTCGGCGGACACGGAGTCGAACTCCGCGCCGAGCACCTGGCGGTACTCCTCGTCCGAGGTGAACGGGTCGGGGTAGGGCTGGCTCTCGTGGTGACCGCCGCCCGCGACGGCCGTGCCGATGTGGAACCCTCCGGGCGCGGCGCGGCGCAGGGTGTTCTTGCCGGTGTGGCCGGGCGACCGGTCGTCGGCACCGGGCGCGGCGGAGGTGGCGGGGACCAACGGGACCGTCAGCGCCACGGCGGCGAGCACCGCGGTGGCCAGGCGGGTCGGCTTCATCAGGCTTTCGCTCCTTTGCGACGGCTTGATTCCGAAACTTTCGACCGCAGAGGTGAAATGTTTCGACATGCCGGACCTTAAAAGGACACCCGTGCCACCGTCAAGGGTCGCCGAAGAGGGCTCCGTCGCCGAAACCACCCTGGCGACTCGCCTCGAACCACCGACCGGACCAACGCAGCCGGTCGGTCAGACCGCCGTGCTGCTGCGGCGCACCGTGAGCCCGACCGGCACACGGGCGTGCCCGACACCGCGGATCACGGGCTCCAGCAGCACCATCGTCGCCGACGCCGCGAGCCGCTCCACCGGGCTCGCCACCGACGTCAGCGGAACGCTCGCCGACGAGGCCAGCACGCTGTCGTCGAACCCCACCACGGCCACGTCGTCCGGCACCCGGCGGCCCGACTCGGCCAACGCCTGGAGCACGGCCGACGCGGTCATGTCGCAGGCGGCGAACACCGCGTCCACATCGGGGTGCTCCAGGAGCAGCGCGCGGGCCAGCCGCAGCGCCGTCGGACGGGTGAAGTCGCCCTCCATCGACACCGGCTCCGACCCGACGGCCGCCATCGCGGCCAGGTACCCGGTCCGCCGGTCCACCGCGCACGGGTTGTCGGCCGGTCCGTGCACGGCCGCGATCTTCCGGCGGCCGCTGTCGAACAGGTGCCGGACCGCCAACCCCACCCCGGCCGCGTTGTCCGGTTCGAAGAACGGCACGCGCGGCGCCGACCGCCCCATCGACACCACCCGGCCGCTCTTGCGCAACCGCGCCGCGAGATCAGCGTGCACGTTGACCAGCAGCGTCCCGAGTGGACGGGCGGCGTCGGTGAGCAGCTTGCCCGTGCCCGCGTGCGTCACCAGCTTCACGCGCAACTGGACTTCCTTGCGCGCCAGCACTTCCACCACACCGGAGATCACCCGCGAGTAGTGCGGGTTCGCGCTCAGCGCCCGCGGGTCGTCGTCCACGATCACCAGGTCGACCACGTCCGCCTGCCCCGACACCAGCGCCCGTGCCCCCAGGTGCGGCTGGTACCCGGTCTCGGCGATGACCCCCCGCACCCATTCCCGCACCGGCGGCGCGACCCCCGGCTGGTTGTTCACCACGCGCGAAACGGTGGCACGGGACACGCCCGCTGCCCTGGCAACGTCTTCCAAGGTCGGCCTCATCGCCACACCTTAGTTCCCAACGACTTCCGCCTGCGCGGGGTTCACCGAACCCCGGCGGTCGGGCGGGTTCGCCGCGCGATCGGCGGACCCGTCCCACCCGGCCTCACCGCGCCTCGGTCGACTCGATCCCCTTGATCCGCCCCTCGCGGAACGCGTCCACGAACAGCCGGTGGTCCTCGCGGGTCTGCGCGGCGTAGCGCAGCGCGAACTCGACGATCGAGTCGGCGAACTCCTCGTCGCGGTCGCCGATCGCGGCCGCGATGGCCTCCTCGCACTGGAAGGCGACCAGCGTCTGCTCGGAGTCGGAGTCGGCGACGCAGTGCATCTTCGCGGTCGCCCGGCCGAGATAACCCAGCACCGGCAGCATGTCCGCGGGCTCGGTCAGGTCCGACCAGTCCAGATCCGAGACGTAGGGGGACAATTCCGACACCACGTACCCGACGCCGTCGATCTCGGTGTGCCCGAGCCACGGGTCCGCGTGCGCCTGCAACGCCCGCTGGGACACGGCGGTGCGGTGGCCGTGGTCGGTGAAGTACTCGCGGATGCGCTCGTCGCGCACGATCCGGCTGGGCGCGGCCACGTTCGCCTGCTTCATCGACAGGACGACGTCGTTCTCCAGCGCCTGGGTGCGCCCCTCGACCAGGACGTTGTACGCGGGCAGCCCGGCCGAGCCGATGCCGAAACCGCTGCGGCCCACGACGTCCTTGACCGCGTAGGTGAGGCTGCCGCTCGCCCTCTTGCCGCTGGGGATGGTGTCCAGGTACCCGGCGAACGCCCGCTCGACCGCCGCGCGCTCCTCGTCCCCCAGTTCCCGCACACCCGCGCGGTCGCGGCGGAACCGCCGCTCGTAGTCGACGATCAGGGTGGTGTCGTCGAGCAGTCCGACCCTGGTGGCGAGCCGGGCGCGCAGCAGCACCTGGTGCAGCGCGCCCTCGGTGTTGTCCAGCCGCAGGCTGAACAGCTCGTCGTTCGGGTTCTCGGCGAACGACCGGACCTGTCCGACGTAGGCGGAGACGTAGGTCCGCACGAGTTCCTCGATGATCCTGTCCGACAACGCCTTGCGCCAGCCGAGCAGCGCCATGCTGGCCGCCAGCCGCCGCACGTCCCACGTGAACGCGCCGAGGTAGGCCTCGTCGAAGTCGTTGACGTCGAACACCAGGGTGCCCTCGGCGTCCATGTAGGTCCCGAAGTTCTCCGCGTGCAGATCACCCTGGATCCACACCCGACTTGTCCGCTCGTCGGCCCATTTGTCGGATTCCTCGGCCATGTCCGCGTAGAACAGGCACGCGCTGCCCCGGTAGAACGTCCACGGCTCGGCCGCCATCTTCCGGAACTTGGCGCGGAAAGCCGCCGGGTCGGCCGACATCAGGTCCTCGAAGGCGTTCTCCAGGACGGCGACGATGCGATCGCCTCGATCGGTCAAGGCAGTGCCCCTTTCATCGAGCGGAACTCCCCGCTCCACGTCCTGGACGTCCCGGACGGCACTCCGGTTCCCTCGTGGACGGTCGTCCGTTCAGCAGGGGCAGATCACACCATCACCTCGCCGGGTCCGGAACGGCGACCCGCCGTCTCCGCGTCGCGACCGGTGTCGCGGCGCACGGACACCCGGTGCACGCGGGCTGGTGCACGACGCGCGGGGTGAACGTGCGCCAGTTGCGGAACTGGATGGCGCCGAACCACAGCGCCGAGGCGGCGAGCCCGGTCAGCCCGGTGATGACGCCCAGCATGATCCACATCACCTGGGTGCCCAGTCCGATCACCCAGCCCACGCGGTGATCGCGCGCCAGGTAGGTGCCGCAGCCACCCACGATCGGCAGGACCCAACTCAACACCACGACCAAGTTCATGATTCGGAGCCTGCCCCGCCGCGCGCGACCTTTCCGCGTCAGACGACGCATTCCACCGAACTCCGACAATTCCCCCGGTTGCGCACGGGGTCACGCGGGCGCGGGGCACGGCGGATCGGCGCCCGCGCACCGGGTCCGACGGCCGGGTGAGCAACCGGCGCAGCCCGGCGCCGGCCAGTCGCAGCGGCGCGGCGGTCTGGTCGGCCACCGTCGCGGCGACGAACCGGTAGACCTCCCGCGGTGGGCACGAGCGGAACTCCGCGGGCCGGTGGTGCTCGATCGAGTGCGGCCGCTTCACCTGAAGGTGTCCGAATCCCGAGCGCCACTCGCCTCCGGGGGAGGAACGGCCGGTCCTCCCCCGGAGACCGCGGGTTCACGCTCCCGCGATCACGTCCGCGAGCGCCGCCGACCGGGGCGCGAAGACGTCGAGGACGCCGACCGCGCGCAGGGCCGGGACCAGCCGCCGGAGCTCGGCCAGGACGGCGTCGCGCTCGGGTGAGCCGGGCCGCAGGTCGTCGAGGCGCCGGGCGTTGGCGACGAACGCCGCGACGCTGCCCTTGCGGACCTCGACGCCGTTCAGGACGCCGCTGTCCACGTCGTCGGGCAGGACGTCCTCGGGACGGACCGGTCCGGTCATGACTTCCCCCTCGCCAAGTGCGTGTAATTTACACGCACTAGGACGGTAGCAAGAAATGCGTGTCGATTACACGTATCCTGGGTCACATGTCCAGACGAGACGACGGGGCGCGGGTCGCCGCGACCATCGGGGAGCTGCTGCTGCGCGGCAACCGGTCCCACCTCTACCGCGTGCTGATCGCCGACACCGAGGGCGTCGACGAGACCACCTACCCCGTGCTGTCCGGACTCGCCCGCCTCGGCACGGCCACGACCAGCGAACTCGCCGCGCGGATCGGGTTCGAGCGCACGGTGACCACCCGCTACGCCACCCGCCTCGAACACGCGGGACTGCTCGCCCGGCGACCCCACCCCACCGACTCCCGCGCCACGGCGCTCGCGCTCACCGATCTCGGCGAACGGACCGTGCGGGCCATGCGCGAACGGCTTCAGGACGTGTTCGTCGACGCCATGGCCGACTGGACCGCCGACGAGTCCGCGACGTTCACCCGCCTGTTCGACCGGCTCGTCGCCGGGATCGCCGCGCCTCAGACCGCGCCGAGCAGCAGGCCGTCCTCCCCGTAGCAGAGCAGCCTGCCGGGTGCGGGGGCGACGCGCAGCGCGTCGCCGACGGCGGGTTCCTCGTGCTCCGGCACGGTGAAGCCGACGAGGACGCCGTCGGCGCACTCCAGCGTCACCAACGAGGTCACGCCGAGGTTCTCCACGATGGACACCCGCCCGGCGATCCCCTCGTCGGCGACGGCGAGGTACTCCGGGCGCACGCCCACCACGACGGGCGTGCCGTCGGCGAGGTCGACCGGCAGCGGCAGCGGCGCGCCCGCGCACTCGACCCGGTCGCCGCGGACCACGCCGTCGAGCAGGTTCATCGGGGTGGAGCCGATGAAGTTCGCGACGAACGTGTCGACGGGTCGCTGGAAGACCTCCCTCGGCGTGCCCAGCTGGCGGATCCGACCGGATTCCATGACCGCGATCCGGTCGGCCAGCGCCAGCGCCTCGGCCTGGTCGTGCGTCACGAAGACCGTGGTGAGCGCCAGTTCCCGTTGCAGGCGCTTGAGGAAGGTCCGCGCCTCCAGTCTCAGCCTGGCGTCCAGGTTGGACAGCGGCTCGTCGAGCAGCAGCACGTCGGCCTCCATCGCGACCGCCCTGGCGAGGGCGGTGCGCTGCTGCTGCCCGCCGGAGAGCTGACCCGGCCTGCGGTCGAGCAGCCCGGACAGGCTCAGGCCCGCCGCCGTCCGCTCGGCGACCTCGCGCTGCCTGGCCTTCGGGGCGCGGCGGACCCGCAGCGGGTAGGCGATGTTCTCCGCCACGGTCATGTGCGGGAACAACGCGTAGTCCTGGAACACCATCGCGACCCCGCGCGCGCCGGGTTGCTCGCGCGTCACGTCGCGCCCGCCGATCAGGACCTCCCCGTCGGTGGCCTGCTCCAGGCCCGCGATCGTGCGCAGCAGCGTGGTCTTGCCGCACCCGGACGGGCCGAGCAGCGCGAACAGCTCGCCGTCGATGACGTCCAGGTCCAGCCCGTCCACCGCGCGCACCCCGTTCGGGTACACAGTGGACACTCCAGCGATCCCGATACCCGCCATCAGCTCTTGATCCCCCCGTGGAAGCGGAAGCCGTACCGCTTGCTGACGAACAGGTACAGCACGACCACCGGGATCGAGTACAGCAGCGAGAACACCGGGATCACCGCCAGGTTGGCGCTGCCGCCCTCGTCCTGCAACGTCCGCAGCAGCACCGCCGCGGGCTGCTTGCCGACGTCGCGCAGCAGCAGGAACGGCAGCAGGAAGTTGCCCCACGCGTTGACGAACGACCACACCAGGATCGTCGCCACGCCCGGTCGCGCGACCGGCAGCACGACGTGGCCCAGCACCTGCCGGGGCGAGGCGCCGAACACCCGCGCGGACTCCTCGTAGGACTTCGGCACCGAGTCCATGAAGTCCTTGAGGATGAAGATCGCGGCGGGCAGCATCCCGCCCGCGATCACCAGCGCCGTGCCGAACCGCGAGTCGATCAGCCCCAACTGGAGCATCAGCACGAAGATCGGCACCATCGCCGCGGTCCCCGTCACCACGCTGGACAGCAGCAGCAGCGCGTACAGCAGCGCGTCGCGGCCCGGAATCCGCACCCGCGAGAGCGAGTACGCGGCCAGCGCGGCGAACACCGTCGTCACGACGGTGGCGACGACGCACAGCAGGATCGAGTTGACCAGCGACGTCACCGCGTACGGGTGCCGGAAGGTGGTCGACACGTTGGCGAACGTCCAGTCCGGCCAGTGCACGCCCAGCCCCGGTCTCGCGTCGAACGGCGCCGTGGCCAGCCACAGCATCGGCACCGCGAAGAACGCCAGCACCACGGCCACCAGCACGTAGAAGCCGATCCTCCGCACCACCCACGCCGGCGTCACGACCGCCTCCGCAGCAACCTCAGGTACACCAGCGCGATCAGCAGGTTGCCGACCAGCAGCAGCAACGACATGGCGGACGCGTACCCGAGCCGCCCGCCCTCCAGCGCCTGCCGGTAGATCAGCACGGGCAGCACCTCCGACTCGTGGTTCGGGCCGCCCGCGGTGAGCAGGAACGGCGTGAAGTCGTTGGCGGTCCACAGGCTGATGAGCAGAGTGTTCGTCAGCACGTGCCCGCGGATGTGCGGGAACACCACGTCGCGGACCACCTGCCACCCGCTCGCGCCGACCAGCCGCGCGGTCTCCAGTTGCGACGGCGGCACCGCGGCCAGCGCGGAGGTGTAGAGCAGCATGGAGAACGCCGTGCCGCGCCAGACGTTGAACACGACCAGGCTGACCATCGGGTACTCGACGAGCCACGCGGTCGTCGGGTCGTCCAGCAGCAGGCCCAGGGTGCCGCCGTCGCGGCTGAGCACCGCGAACCACAGGTACGCCACCACCGGACCCGGCAGGATCCACGCCAGCAGCACCAGGCCCTCGGTGGCGCGGCGCAGCCACGGCCGCACCCGGCGCAGCAGCCACGCCAGCGTGAACCCGAGGACGTTCTGGCCGACCACCGCGGACCCGAGGACGAACAACGCCGTCAGCCACAACGAGTTCGTGAACAGCGCGTCGTCCAGCGCAGCGGCGAAGTTGTCGAGCCCGACCACGCTCGGCGCCGCGGCCGCCGGTCCGGTGAGCTGGTAGTCGGTGATCCCGATGTAGAGCGTCCACAGCGCGGGGAAGACCAGGAAGACGCCGATCAGCAGCAGCGCGGGCGCGACGAACCCGATCGCCCGCGCCATGCCGAGCCCGGCGACGTCCCTGGTGGCGCGTTCCCGCACCCGGAGGTCAGCCGGTGGCAACGGATCCCTCGCCGACGGCCTTGACCAGCGCGTCCTGGTAGGCCTTCGCCGCCTCGTCCGGGCTCTTGCCCGCGACGACGTCCGCGGTCGCCTGCTGGAGCGCGGCCGACACCTTCGGGTAGTCCGCGAGCCCCGGCCGGTACCGGGTGATCGGCAGCACCTTGTCGGCGATGAAGGTGAGCATCGGGTCGCCCGCCAGCACCTCGTCGTTCACGTCGTCGCGCTGGGTGATCTGGGCGGTGCCCGCCAGCGACGACTTCACCGCTTCGGCGGAGTTGAGGAACTGCATGAACTCCCAGGCCTGCTTGGGGTACCGGGAGTTGGGGTTGATCACCCGCACGCCACCGCCGGACATGCTGACGAAGTCCTGTCCGCCGACACCGGCGCCGGGTCGCCGGGCGGGCATCAGCGCCCAGCCGACGGCGGTGTCGCGGTCGGCCATCTTCGCCACGCCGTTCTTGGGCTCCACCACCGATCGCCAGAAGTAGTCGCCCTCCAGCAGGATGCCGATCCTGTTCTCGGCGAACAGCCGGAACGACCGGTCGCGCCCGTTCGCCTCCTGCTGGAGCACGGGGTCACCGAGCCCGTCGCGGTAGATCCGCTGGTACAGACCGAGAACGTCCTCCACGCCCGCCGTCGCGCCCTGCCACTTGCCCTCGTCGTGGATCGGCTTGCCCGTGCCCACCAGCGAGGGCAGCACGCCCTGCATCGTGGTCGCCTCGCCCATCGCCGTGCCCGCGTCGAGCTGGATCGGCGTGACACCGGGCAGCGCCTTCAACGCCGTCGCGGCCGACAGCAGCTCGTCCCAGCTCCGCGGCTGCCAGTCGGCGGGCAACCCGGCGGACGCGAACAGCTTCCTGTTGTAGAACAGCACCCGCCCGTCGGTGCCCATGGGCACGCCGTACCGCTTGCCCTCGAACTCCCCGAGCCCCTGCACGGCGTCCGGGATCTGCTGCCAGCCGTCCCAAGCGTCGACCTCGGACCTGCCCACGAGGTCGTCGATCGGCTTGACCTGGCCCGCTTGCGCGAACTCGCCCAGCCAGATGCCGTCGAGCTCGACGACGTCACCGCCGCCACCGGTCTTGAAGTCCAGCGCGACCTTGGTCTTGTAGGCCTCGTCGGCCGTGCCGCTCTGCTCGAACTCCACCGTCATGGTCACGCCCTTGGCCTTCTGGGCCTCGGTGAACCGCGGGATCACCCAGTTCCGGAGCCAGTCCGCCCCGCGCGCATTCTTCCCGCCCGACACCGCGTTCGCGACGATCGTCAACGTCACGTCCTTGGCGTCGGCGTTGCGCGCCGGATCCTCGTCCCGCGTCTGGCCCAGGCACCCCGCCACCAGACAACCCACCGCCACCAGCACGAACGCCGTTGTCCGCCCCATACGTGATCCCCCGCCCACAGGTCCCGTCGGTACGCCGGGTTCCAACATGGCACCCGAACCGCGCAGCCGCAGCACCCTAATGGGCGACTCCCCCGAAGCCCCTTCCCCGCGGTTCTCCCCACTGGCGGACGTCACCGCGCCGTGGTACCGCGGTACTACCCCGCCTCCCGCCGGTCGCACCGGGGGATGACGAACCACTTGGCGCGGACGTCCTAACGTGCAGGAGGAAGCCGCTTCCCGCGGCGGCACAGACGAGGGGACGTCATGACTCACCGCACCAGGCCACCGCGGACGCGCGCTCTGACAGCGGCGGGCGCCGCACTGGCGATCGTGCTGGCGGGCTGCTCGTCGGCGTCCACCGGGGCGACGTCCCCGGCGTCGTCGACCGCCTCCGGCCACGCCGGGCACGACACCACCGGCGCGCCCGCGCCGACCGAGCCCCTGCGGGAGGGCGAGCGGTTCGTCGACATGTCCATGTCGGCCGCCTACCAGCCCGCCCCGCCCAACGGCGGCACCGACGAGTACCGGTGCCTGCTGCTCGACCCGAAGATCACCGAGCCCGCTTTCCTGACCGGTACCCGGTTCCAGCCCGGCAACGAGCCGATCGTGCACCACGCCCTGGTGTTCGCGGTGCCGCCCGAGGGGGCGCAGGAGGCGACGGCCAAGGACGCCGAGACGCCCGGCGACGGCTGGACCTGCTTCGGCGACAGCGGGCTGCGCGGCGGCGACAAGCCCCCGGTGTGGGTGGACACCTGGACGCCGAACGGCACCGAGACCCTGCTCCCGCAGGACGTCGGGTTCCCGATCGCCCCCGGCGGCCTGATCGTCCTCCAGATCCACTACAACCTGCTGGCCACCGACGGCAAGCCGGGCCAGACCGACAGGTCCACCGTGCGGCTGCGGATGAAGACCGGGACGGCCGCCACGAAACCGCTGGACACCGCGCCGCTGGACGTGCCGATCGAACTGCCCTGCGCCACCGACGAGTCCGGCCCGCTCTGCGACCGCGCGACGGCCGTCGCCGACGTCGCGAAGCGGTTCGGCGAGGAGGTCGGCGGCACCGAGGACAGGCTGGTCGAGCAGTGCAGCGGCGGTGTCCCGAAACCGGGCAACACCCAGTCGTGCGAGATCCGGGCACCCCGGAACCTCACGATCTACGCCGCACTGGGCCACATGCACCTGCTCGGCCGCGCGATCAAGATCGAGCTCAACGCCGACACCCCCGCGGCGCGGACGCTGCTCGACGTGCCGATGTTCGACTTCGACGACCAGAAGATGCGGCCGACCCCCGCCCCCGTCGAGGTCAAGGCGGGTGACGAGATCCGGGTCACCTGCACCCACGACGCGGGCCTGCGCCGCCAACTGCCCCAGCTGAAGACACTGCCGCCGCGGTACGTGGTGTGGGGCGACGGCACCAGCGACGAGATGTGCATCGGCCTGCTGCTCTACAGCCCCGCCGCGTGACGGCGGGCGCGCCCACCGGGACGATGGGCGGGTGATCCCCATGAGCACCACGTCCGGAGCGGGTGAGGCGGACGCGCTGTGGAGCCATCCCCTGTTCGACCGCGCTTCCCGCCTGTGGCAGCGGTTCCAGCGGCAGGACGCCGCCCGGCCGTGGCTCACCGACCTCGGTCTGGTCGTGGCCGTCGCGCTGCTGTTCTGCGTGCCCGACCTGATCCCGTGCGGCTGCTCGTCGGACTACGCGGACCACACGGTCCTCCCGACCGTCAACCACCTGCCGTGGCAGGGCACCGTGGCCTTGCAGGCCGGGCTGGTCGTACCGCTGTTCTGGCGCAGACGGCGACCGGTGCTGGTGCTGGGGGTCGTCATCGCGGTCTTCCTGGTCCAGTGGTCGCAGGGCGCCTGGCTGCGCGCCGACGTCGCCGTGCTGATCGCCCTGTGCGGCATGGCGCTGCACGGGGCGCCACGACGACTGCCCGCCGCGGTCGTCGCCACCCTGGTCGTCCTGACCCTGATGATCCTGCGGATCCGCAACGACGTGTCGTTCCTGGACGCGTTCTTCTACATCCTGACCAACGTCATCGCGGCGGTCTCGGTCGGCCTCGTGCCGCGGATCCGCCGAGCCCAGCTCGCCGGCCTGCGGGAACGGGCGGCGCGGCTGGAGGTCGAGCGGGACCAGCGCAGCAGGCTGGCCGCCGCGACCGAACGCACCCGCGTCGCCCGCGAGATGCACGACATCGTCGGCCACCACGTCTCCGTCATGATCACCCTCGCCGACGGCGGCGGCTACGCGGCCGCGCTGTCACCGGACCGCGGCCGCCAGGCGCTGCTGCTCATCGGCGACACCGGCCGCCAGGCCCTGCGGGAACTGCGCCGCAGCCTCGGCGTCCTGCGCGAGCACACCGACCCCGCCCCGCACCCCGGCACCGTCGACCTCGACGACCTGTGCGCCCGCGTCCGCGCGGCGGGCCCGCACGTCGTGCGGCACACCGAGGGCGACCTGGCGACCCTCGACCGCAGCGTGCAGCTCGCCGTCTACCGCATCGCCCAGGAGTCGCTGACCAACGCCCTCAAGCACGCCGGGCCGGACACCTCGATCACCCTGGCCGTCACCGTCGAGGACACCCGCGTGAGCATCGAGGTCACCGACACCGGATCCGGCGGCCGCCCCACCGCCGCCCACGGCGAAGGGCACGGCCTGACCGGCATGCGCGAACGCGCGGCCCTCTACAACGGCACCTTCAGCGCCGGGCCGTCCCCGCGGGGAGGGTGGGCGGTCCGCGCGACCTTCGCCCTCACCGCGCCCCGCGCGAACGCGGGTGCGGCATGACCACCGTGCTCATCGTCGACGACCACCCGTTGCAGCGCTTCGGCTTCCGCATGCTGCTCGACAGCAACCCCGACACCGAGGTCCTCGGCGAGGCGTCCCGCGGCACCGAGGCCGTCCGCATGGCCGCCGAACTGCACCCCGACGTGATCCTCATGGACGTCCGCATGCCCGGCATGGACGGCATCGAGGCCACCCGCCGCATCGTCGACACCGGAGGCCGCTCCCGCGTCCTCATCCTCACCACCTTCGACCTCGACGAGTACGCCCACGCGGCGTTGCGCGCGGGAGCCAGCGGGTTCCTGCTCAAGGACGCGCACCCGGAGGAGTTGCTCGCCCGGATCCGCGCCGTCGCCGCGGGCGACGCGGTCATCGCCCCCGCGCTGACCCGGCGGCTGCTGGACACGTTCACGCAGCACCTCGAACCGGACGATCCGGTGGCCGAGGACTCGCGACTGGGCGCCCTGACGGCCCGCGAGCACGAGATCCTGCTCGCGATCGGCCGGGGGTGGACCAACGGGGAGATCGCCGAGCGGATGTTCCTGTCGGAGTCGACGGTGAAGACCCATGTGGGGCGGGTCTTGGCGAAGATCGGGGCGCGGGACCGGATCCAGGCCGTGATCCTCACCTACGACCTGGGGCTCACCCGGCCGAACGCGGCGGAGTGACGGCGGTGACGACGGGCTGGAAGAACCCCGTGTCCGGCCAGGTCACGTCGACGAACCCGGCCTCGGACAGCGACGCGGCCAGTTCGGCGCGGGTGACGGCCCAGTAGGCCGCCCGGCGGACCGTCGTGGTCCACGCGTCGCCGCGCGGTTCGAGCTGGAAGTGCTCCAGGTCGTAGTGGGTGCCCTCGGCGTTCCACCGCCACAGCTGGAACGTGACGGTGCCGTTCGCGTTGCGCTGCGGCGCCGTGGACGACGGCCGGTCGCGGCGGATCGCGTCGTAGTCGCGAGTGGACAGCACCAGCCGCCCACCGGGTCGCAGCACCCGCCGCATCTCCGCGGCGGCAGCACCGAGGTCGGCCGCGGACAGCAGGTGCGGCACGGCGTTGTCCGCCGCCAGCACGACGTCGAAGCTCCCCGCCGCGAACGGCAGTGCGCGCATGTCCGCCGCCACGACCGGCAGTCCCACCCTCCGCGCCACCGCCTCGCGCGCCGCCCGTGCCACGGCGACCGGGCTCAGGTCCGACCCCACCACGGTGGAACCCAGTGCTCCCAGGCCGATGGCCTGCGTGCCGATGCCGCAGGCGCAGTCCAGCACCCGCGAGCCGGGCGGGATCAGCGGAGTGAGCGCCGCGGCCTGGCGCGCGATGCCCGCGTCCCAGTCGGCGTAGACCAGGTCGTAGGTGGCCGCCAAGTCGTCGTAGAAGCGGCCGGTGCCCCGCGGATCGCCCACGTCGTGTGCCACCTCCCGATCACCTGCGGTCCTCTCCCCGTCCTGCGTCCACACGGTAGACGAAGCCCAGCTTTCGGACCCCTCTCCCAGCGCGGAGCTGTGCCCCAACCCCGGCCGCTCCCCACCACCCGCCTTCCAGGTCGGGGCGGAATAGTGGCAAAGCTTGGTTTTGGTCAGCACTGAAGCAATGACCAGCACCAATGCCAAATGCCGAAGTCTTGCCCACGACCGGAACCCTGTTTAAGTTCAATGCATGAACCAATTCATCGCACCGCTGCCGGACGGCGTCGACCCGGCGTGGCTGCCCTCGTCCGCCCTGCGGCCACTGGGTTCCCGGCGGGTCCGGGTGGTCGGGGACGGGTTGCTGGTCGACACGGTGCGCGGTGAGGTCGCGGCGGCGGCGGCGGAGCACGGCGGGGAACTGGTCGACGAACCCGGTACCGCTGCACTCGACCTGGTCCGCGCGGCCGGGCCGGACGCCGGGGACGAGGCGTTCACCATCGCACGGGCGGAGGGGACCACGACGGTCCACGCGGCCGGTGGAGCGGGGCTGCTGCACGGGTTCCACCAGGTCGTGCGGCTCGGCGAGGGGGCGTTCGCCGGGACGTGGACGGAGCGGTTCGCGCCCCGGCAGTCGGTCCGGATGCTCGACCACTGGGACAACGTCGACGTCCACCCGGTGATGGGGCAGGTCGAACGCGGCTACTCGGGCGGTTCCCTGTTCTACGACGACGGTGCGGTGCGCGCCGACCTGGGCAGGGTCGCCGCCTACGCCCGGCTGCTCGGGTCGATCGGGATCAACCGGGTGGGCCTCAACAACGTGAACGTGCACCGCACGGAGGCGCGGCTGCTGACCGACCTGCTGCCGGACGTGGCGCGGCTGGCCGACGTGTTCCGCCCGCAGGGCATCAGGGTCAGCCTGTCGGTGGGCTTCGCCGCGCCGATCACCCTCGGCGGCCTGGCCACGGCGGACCCGCTCGACCCCGAGGTGCGGGACTGGTGGGCGCGGACCACCGCCGACGTCTACGCGGCGATCCCCGACTTCGCGGGCTACGTCGTCAAGGCCGACTCCGAGGGGCAGCCGGGGCCGTTCGCCTACGGCCGCGACCACGCCGACGGGGCGAACGTGCTGGCCCGTGCGCTGGAACCGTTCGGCGGCACGGTGTTCTGGCGCGCGTTCGTCTACAACCACCGCCAGGACTGGCGGGACCGGACGACGGACCGGGCACGGGCCGCGCACGACCACTTCGCGCCGCTGGACGGCCGGTTCGACGACAACGTCGTCGTGCAGGTGAAGGCGGGGCCGATCGACTTCCAGCCGCGCGAACCGGTGTCGCCGGTGATCGCGTCGATGCCCCGGACGCGGCTGGCCGTGGAGTTGCAGGTGACGCAGGAGTACACCGGGCACCAGAAGCACGTCTGCCACCTCGTGCCGCTGTGGCGGGAGATGCTGTCGTTCCGGCCGTGGGGCGAGGAGGGCGGCACGGTCGCGGACATCGCGGCCGGGCGGGTGGACGCGCCCACCGGCGGGCTGGTGGCCGTGTCCAACGCGGGCGACGACCCGTTCTGGACCGGCCACCCGTTGGCGCAGGCCAACCTCTACGGGTTCGGCAGGCTCGCGTGGGACGACCGGCTGACCTCGGCGGAGGTGCTGGACGAGTGGATCGGCCTGACGTTCCCCGACCCGGACGCGCGGGAAGGGCTGCGCGGGCTGATGGACGACTCCTGGCGCACCTACGAGAAGTACACCGCGCCGCTGGGCGTCGGCTTCATGGTCCGCCCCGGCGGCCACTACGGGCCCGACGTGGACGGCTACGAGTACTCCCCCTGGGGCACCTACCACTTCGCCGACCGCGACGGCGTCGGCGTGGACCGCACCCGCGCCACCGGAACCGGGTTCACCGGCCAGTTCCCGGCACCGTGGCGCGATGTCTACGAGTCGCCGGAGACCTGCCCGGACGAGCTGCTGCTGTTCTTCCACCACGTCCCGTACGGCCACGTCCTGCACTCGGGCTCCACCGTCGTCCAGCACATCTACGACACCCACTTCGACGGCCACGACGAGGTCGTCCGGATGGCCGCCACCTGGGCCGGACTGGAGGGCCGGGTGCCCGCGCCGACGTTCGACCGCGTCACCGGACTGCTGCGCGAGCAGCTCCGGTCGGCGACCGAGTGGCGCGACCAGGTCAACACCTACTTCCACCGCAAGTCCGGCGTGCCCGACGCACGGGGCCGCCGGATCTACTGACAGCGCAGCAGGACCACGGCCGCCGGGGCCAGTTCCAGGTCGTCCCCTGCGGCGAGCGCGCCACCGCCGAGCAGGTCCACGCCGTCGGCGGGGCACGGCACGGTGAGCCGGGAACCGCTGTGGTTGAGCAGGAACAGGTACCGCTCCCCCGAAGCCGTGACGCGCTCGGCGACCTCGACGGCCGGCACGTCGGCCAGCGGCCCGACCAGACCGTGCTCGTCCAGCACCGACCGCACCACCGCGGCGACCCCGGCGTCGTCGAGCAGTGTGCCCACGTACCAGGCGCTTCCGCTCCCCCGTGCCGCGCGGGTGATCGCGGGTGTCCCGGCGTAGAAGTCGGCGCCGTAGGTGCCGAGCACCTCGGCGGACTCCGGCACGATCACCTCGAACACGTGGCGGGCGTCGTGCACGTCCCCGCCGAACGCCACCGGGTTCACCACGTCCGGCCGCTGCGCGTCGGTCTCCTCCACCCGCAGCCCGAGCAGGCCCGCGAACGGTCCCGGAACGTCGGCCAGGAAGGCGTTGTCGTCCTCGTCGACCCGACCGGACAGCGCGGTCGTCAGGAACGAGCCGCCGCGTTCCACCAGTGCCGCGACCCGCTCGGCGAGGTCTCCCTTCACCATGTGCAGCAGCGGTGCCACGACCACGTCGTAGCCGCTCAGGTCGGCCGTCACGGGCACCACGTCGAGCGGCGTGCCCGCTTGCCACAGGGCGCGGTGGTAGGCGGCGACCACCTGGAGGTAGCGCACGTCGCGGTTCGGCCCGTCGGACATCTCGACGGCCCACCAGCTGTCCCAGTCGACCAGCAGCGCCACCCGCGCGGGCGTCCGCGCGCCCAGCACCGCGTCGCCGACCCGCGCGAACTCGGCGCCGAGCGCGGCGACCTCGCGGAACACCCTGGTGTCGGTCCGGCCCGCGTGGTCGAGCACGGCGCCGTGGTACTTCTCGCAGGCGCCGCGGGAGTGCCGCATCTGGAAGTACAGGACGGCGTCCGCGCCGTGCGCCACCGACTGCCACGACCACAGTCCCAGGACACCCGGCCGTTTGACGGCGTTGACGTCCCGGCTCGCGGTCGTCGACGGCGTCTGCTCCATGACCCAGAACGGCTGCCCGCCCTTCAGTCCGCGCACCAGCCCGTGCGCCAGCGCCATCCGCGCGGCCGTGCGCACCGGTGACGTGTCCTCCGGCGGGTAGTTGTCCCAGGACGCGAAGTCCAGGTGCGGAGCCCAGCGGTGGTAGTCGATCGGCTGGTACAGGCCCATGAAGTTCGTGGTGACCGGCGTGGTCGGCACGTGCTCGCGGATCGCGGCCTTCTCCGCGACGAACCCGCCGAGCAGCGCGTCGGACATGAACCGCTTGTAGTCCAGGGTGATCCCCTGGAACGCCGTGTGGTCCGGCCCGCGCCAGTGCTCCGACAGCGCGTTCGGCGGCGGGATCTGCTCCCACTCGGTGAACGTGTGCGACCAGAACGTGGTGTTCCACGCGTGGTTGAGCCGGTCGAGGTCGCCGTAGGACTTCCGCAGCCAGTCCCGGAACCCCTCGCCGCACGCCGGGCACCAGCAGGAGCCGCCGTACTCGTTGCCGACGTGCCACGCCACGATCGCCGGGTTGTCGCCGTACCGCTGGGCGAGCCGTCCGGCCAGTGCGACGGACAGGCGGCGGAAGTCCGAAGAGGACGGACACGCGTTGTGCCGCTGGCCGTACACGTGCCTGCGGCCCTCGAAGTCCACCCGGCACGCGTCCGGGTAGGCGTGCGCGAGCCACGGCGGCATCGCGCCGGTGGGGGTGGCGAGCACGATCCGCTTGCCCTCCGCCGCGGCCCGGTCGACGATCGCGTCCAGCACGGCGAAGTCGTAGCGGTCCTCCGCCGGTTGCACGTGGGCCCACGCGAAGACGCCGACGGTCAGCGTGTCGACGCCCGCCAGCGCGAACGCCTCGTAGTCGGCGTCCCACACCTCCCGCGGCCACTGCTCCGGGTTGTAGTCCCCGCCGTAGCCGATCTGCGTCATGCGGTGAACCTCCGGGTGGCGTCGCGCAGCACCGGGTCGGCGTTGCGCAGCAGGGCGAACGTGCAGGGGGAAGCCAGCAGGACGAGGACCCAGTCCGAGGTCAGCGCCACGACGCCCGCCGCCGCGACGAGCAGCGACAGCGTGCCGAGCGCCGCCTTCGGGCGGGCGCCGAGGTAGTGGGCCGCCAGCCGCACGAGGTCGCGCGTCCTGAGCGACAGCGTGGACGACAGCACGAGCGCCTGCGCGGCCCACAGCAGGACGCCCAGCGCCACCAGCGCCAGCAGCGGGCCGTACCCCGTCGGCACGCCCGCCGCGTCCAGGTTCGCCAGGGTGAAGCCGATCAGCGTGAGCACGGCCAGCGTCGGCAGCCACCAGCGCAGCACGTCCAGCCAGTTCAGCCGGTAGCCGCGCCAGAAGTGCCGGGCGGGCGCCAGGTCCCGGTCGGTGCGGAACACCCGCCACGCGAAGACGGCGGCGGACAGCGCGGGCGCCACCGGGACGAAGCACAGGCCGATCAGGGGCGCGTTGCCCGCGCCGCCCGCCAGGAGCACGACCGCGGCCAGCGCCGGGGCCGTCGTCAGCACCAGCAGCACCTCTACCACCAGCAGCCAGTACACGACGGCCGAGGCGCGCGCGAGGACACCGCCGCCGATCTCGGCCGCCGGATCGGACGCGGGCCTCACCTCTCGTGCTCCGCGACGAGCCGGTCGTCGAGGGTGCCGAGCAGCCGCCGGTCGTCGAGCCCCGCGTGCTCCTGCGCGCCCACCGGCAGCACCTCCACGAAGGTGATCTCGTGCCGTGCCAACGGGAGCACCAGGTCCACCCGACCGGCCTCGACCGCGAGCGACCGGTGTTCCACCGCGGGTCGCGCGCAGTCGCGCAGCAGCTCGAACGTCCTGAGGTCCGGCGAGGCGGGCCTGCCCAGTTCGCGCCAGGCCGCGAACGCGTTGCCGTCGTGCTCGTTCACCCGCTCGCGGCGGACGAACGCGCGGGCCCCCGGCATCGGCACCGACAGCCGCACCTCGTGCCGCTCCGCCGCGTCCGGCGCCTCCGTCCCCCCGACGGGCTGCCACGCCAGCACGGTCACCCGCCCGTCGTCGTCGGCGCAGACCAGGTGGTCCTCGCCGCGGGCCAGCACCCACTTGCCCATGCGGGCCATGAACGCGTACAGGTGGTAGGTGGGCTTGCGGATCTGCCGGTGCGTGAGCAGGCCGAACCCGCCGTGGAACACCGAGGTCGGCACGTTCTCCTCCTCGAACACGTCGCAGAACGTCCAGTAGGAGTAGGAGTCCACGAGGTCGAGGCCGCCGGTGAGGACGGGGGCCAGGTAGGCGGCGTTGTAGGCCGTGTCGTGGATCGGGTTGTCCGGCCGGTAGGAGGTGTTGAACTCGGTGATGTGCACCGGGAGCCCCGCCAGCGCCGTACCCGCCAGGTACCTGCGCGGCGCGGCGAACTGATCGAGCAGCGTGCTCGGCGGCGCCAGCGTCTGGTAGGTGCCGAACGGGATGTGCTGCGCCGGGCCGGACGCGTAGGCGTGCCTGCTGACGAAGTCGACCGGCACGTCCCGGCGGGTGACGAAGTCGGCGAACGGCGACCACCAGTCGTCGGAGCCCGGCGACAGGGAGGGTCCGCCCACCTGGAGGCCCGCGTCGACGTCCTTCACGGCCCGCGCGGTGGTCTCGTAGAGCCGGAAGTACGCCTCCTGGTCGGCGTCCTTCCAGAAGTGCACCAGGTTCGGCTCGTTCCACACCTCGATGGGCCACGTCCGGACCTCGTCGACGCCGTAGCGGTCGACGAGGTGCAGGACCACCGCCCGCACCAGCGCGGCCCACTCGCTCTGGTAGCGCGGCGGCGTGATGTTGCCCTTCCACCAGAACACCGTGTCGTCGCCCGAGGCCAGCGCCGACGGCATGAACCCCAGTTCCACGAACGGTTTCAGGCCCAGCTCCAGGTAGCCGTCGAACACCTGGTCCAGGTAGGTGAACGAGTAGCGCGCCGAACCGTCCACGGTGGACTTGCGGTGCACGCCCATGTCGTCGGACAGCAGCCCGTGGCCGCGGATGTACCGGAAGCCGATGTCGCGCTGCACCAGGGCGAGCGAATCCCGGTAGTCCGACCTCAGGGCCAGGTTGAGCCGTCCCGTGCCGACGCAGTGGCGCCACGAGTCGGACAGGCGTTCGGTGGGCTCCACGGTGGCGCTCCCCTGCGTCCGGGCGGGGCGGGCCGGTCGGTGGACGACCGGCCCGCGGCGGTCAGCCGTTCTTCTGCTTGTACCGCTCGTAGGCGCTGTTGACGAGCTGCACGTACTGGCCCATCCCCTTGCCGTCCAGTTCCTTGACGTAGGCGTCCCAGGTCGACAGGTCGCGGTCGCCGAGGATGAACTGGAGCGTCGCCTGCGTGGTGAGGTCCTTGAGCGGGGTCTCCCACAGCGTGGCCTGTTCGCGCTCGGTGTCGCTGAAGGGCGCGGGCGGACCGAAGGGCAGGTTCTTCTTGCCGGAGATGGACTTCTGGAAGGCCACCTCCTCCTCGGTGAACATCGACTGGAGCAGTTCGGTGGTGCCGCCGTAGGCGAAGACGCCGCCCTGGAAGCCGAAGTCCTTCTGGAGCTTCTTCGGGGCGTCGGGGTTCATGCCGCCGAACCCGATGTCGGACTTGAGGGCCCGCTTGCCCGACGCGTCCTTGTCGTACGTGGTGCCCTTGACGCCCCACTTGGCGAACTCGGCGCCCTCGTCGGAGTACCACAGCCAGTCGATGAACTGCATCATGGCGACGAACTTGTCGCTCTCCGCCGCCTTCGCGGAGATCATCAGACCGTTCTCCAGGCGGGTCACGCGCAGCACGTCGCCGTTGGGCCCGGACGGGACGGGGATCTTCGCGACGGTCGCGCCGGGGATGTTCTTGAGGCCGGGGCGGTAGTCGTTGACGATGGTCTGGGCGTTCGTGCTGATGGCGAAGGACTTGCCGGTCGCGAACTTCTGGATCGCGGGCTCGTCCTTCTGCGTGAAGCTCTCCGGGTCCATCAGGCCCTCGGCGACGAGCTTGTGGAAGAACTCGACCAGCTTCTTGTACTCGGCGGCCGCGCCGGAGTACTCGTACTTCTT
This sequence comes from Umezawaea sp. Da 62-37, assembly GCF_032460545.1. Classification (GTDB taxonomy): domain Bacteria; phylum Actinomycetota; class Actinomycetes; order Mycobacteriales; family Pseudonocardiaceae; genus Umezawaea. The sequence continues at coordinate 10,790,012 of NZ_CP135965.1, read as the reverse complement.
CGTGCTCTCGTTCCACCGCGCCTGCTCGTAGCCCCAGCCCGCGGTGGCGCCGAAGGCCGGCGCGGCGACGTTGAGGATGCTGTTGCCCTGGAACCGGTCCGACAGCGGGTAGCTGTCCGGGTGCGCGGCCTTGATCGCCTTGAGGACGGTGTAGACCTCGTCCCACGTCTTCGGCGTGGCCAGGCCGAGCCTGGTCAGCTCGTCGGTGCGGAACGCCAGGGTGTAGTCCTGCCACGGCTCCTCGTGCACGCCGGGCAGCAGGTAGAACTTGCCGTCGTCCTGGCGCAGCGTGTCCAGCTCGGGCTGGAGCTTCCACTTCTCGATCTTCGCCTTGAGGTTCGGCATCAGGTCGAGGTAGTCGCTCACCGGCAGGATCGCCCCCGAGGCGACGAACGCGTCCTCCTGGTTGGGGTAGGTCTTGGCGATGATCTCCGGCGCGTCACCGGCGCCGACGACCAGGCTCCGCTTCTGCTCGTAGTCGCTCATCGGCACGATCGTCGGCTTGACCTTGACGTTCGTCCGGCCGGTGATCTCCGACCACAGCAGCCAGTCGTCCTTCACCGGGTAGTTCGGGTGGTCGCTGTAGAGGACCCGGAACTCGACCGGCTCGGTGGCCTTGAACTGGTCGCCCGCCTTGAAGTCGCTCATGGCGGCGACCCGTTTGCCGTCGAGGTTCACGCCACCCGACGAGCCCTCCTCCTCGCTGCACGCCGCCAACCCCGCCACCAGTCCGGCGGCGGTCACGGCCGTGAGTAAGCGATTCCATCTCGTTCGCATCGTGCTCTCCTCAAGAGGTGTGACATCGTCGTCGACCCGGAGGTGCGCTACTGCTTGACCGCGCCGAGCATCACGCCCGACACGAAGTACCGCTGGATGAAGGGGTAGACCGTGAGGATGGGCAGCACCGTCAGCACCATCGTCACCGCCTTGATGTTGGAGTTGACCTGCCCCACGTCGCTGTCCGCGCTCCCCAAGGACGTCGCGGTGGTGGCCCCGGAGACCATGTTCCGCAGGTACACGGTCACCGGGAACAGGTCGGCGCGGTCGAAGTAGAGGAACGCGGAGAACCACGAGTTCCAGTTGGCCACCGCGTAGAACAGGACCATCGTCGCGATCACGGCCTTGGACAGCGGCAGCACGATCCGGAACAGCACGCCGTAGGTGTTGAGGCCGTCGACCGTCGCGGCCTCCTCCAGCTCCTTGGGCAGGCTCTCGAAGAACGCCTTCATCACCAGCAGGTTGAACACGCTGATCGCGTTCGGCAGCACGACCGCCCACAGCGTGTTCTTCATGCCCAGCTCGGAGATCAGCACGTAGTTCGGGATCAGTCCGCCGTTGAAGAACATGGTGAACACCGCGACGCCGACGAGCAGGCCGCGTCCCTTGAGGTGGTGCTTGGACAGCACGTAGGCGTACGTCGTCGTCAGCACGAGCGAGATCAGGGTGGCCGTCACCGTGTAGACGACGGTGTTCAGGTAGCTGTTCCAGAACGTCGGGTCGGACATGATGATCTCGTAGGTCTTCAGGTTGAACCCGCGCGGGACCAGGTTCACCCGGCCCGTGCGGATGTACTGCTCGTCGCTGAAGGACTGCGCCACGATGTTGACGAACGGGTACAGGGTCACCGCGGCGATCGCGAGCAGCAGGAACACGTTGACCACGCGGAAGATCCGGTGGCCGCGGGTGTCGCCGACGCGGGTCGGCCGGACGACCGCGGGCTTCTCCAGGCGCTTGGCCAGCTCGGTCGGGTCGGTGATCACCACAGGCTCGTCCCCACTGTGCGGCGCGAGATCGCGTTGGCGGACAGGACCAGCGTCAGGCCGATGATCGACTCGAACAGCCCGATGGCGGCGGCGTAGCTGAAGTTGTTCGACACCAGGCCGACCCGGAACAGGTAGGTCGAGATCACGTCGGCCGTGGGGTACGTCAGCGGGTTGTACAGCAGCAGGATCTTCTCGAAGCCGATCGCCATGAACGTGCCGATGTTGAGGATCAGCAGCGTCACCATGGTCGGCCGGATCCCCGGCAGGGTGATGTGCCAGGTCTGCTTCCACCGGTTGGCGCCGTCGATCTTGGCGGCCTCGTAGAGCTGGTCGTCGATGGTGGTCAGCGCGGCCAGGTAGAGGATCGTGCCCCAGCCGACGGTCTGCCACACCTCGGAGGAGACGTAGATCGTGCGGAACCACTGCGGTCCCTGCATGAACGCGATCGGGCTGCCGCCGAACGCGCCGATGACCTGGTTGACCGTGCCCTCGATCGAGGTCAGCTGGAGCACCATGCCCGCGACGATGACCAGCGACAAGAAGTGCGGCAGGTAGGACACCGTCTGCACGAACTGCTTGAAGAAGCGCGACCGGACCTCGTTGAGCAGCAGGGCGAGGACGATCGGCAGCGGGAAGCAGAACAGCAGGGTCAGCGCGCCGAGGATGAAGGTGTTGCCGAACACCTGCCAGAACGTCGGGTCGTCCAGGAAGATCTTGATGTACCGCAGGCCGACCCACGTCTCGCCGAACAGGCTGCCGCCGGGGACGAACCGGCGGAAGGCGATGACGTTGCCGAGCATCGGCAGGTAGCGGAAGAGCAGGAAGAACAGCAGCGGCACCAGTGCGAGCGAGTAGAGCTGCCAGTCGCGCCGCAACGCCTTGCGCCAGGTCCGCTTCACCCGCCGGTCCCGCAGCGCTTTCGCGGACGGCGGCGGCGGTTCGGGCGCGGCCTCGGGTTCCCGCGTGTCGATGGTCATGCCCCCACCGCCTCCTGCTCGACCTCGGTCACGACCGCCGTGGTGGTCCAGTCCCTGGTGTGGTCGACCACGCGCAACGGGCCCGTGAGGTCCAGGTCCACCACGCCGTGCACGTCGGCGCTGGAGCGGGAGACGCGGAGCTGAACGGCTCCCGGCTCGACGACCCGCCGCCCGTCGCGGCCGGTGAAGGACGTGACGTCGGCCGGGACGCGGAAGGCGACCCGCGCCGAGCACCCCGGCTCCAGCGGCACCCTGGTGTACCCGATCAGCCGGACGACCGGCCGGGTGACCTGGGCGACGGGGTCGTGCAGGTAGAGCTGCACGACGTCGGCGCCCGCCCGGTCTCCGGGGTTGTGCACGTGGAGCTCCACCACGACGTCGCCATCGGTCGGCCACGCCGCGGCGGAGGTCCGGGGAGCGGTCCAGGTGAACCGGTCGTAGCCGAGCCCGTGGCCGAACGGGAACGGGGACGTGGGGTCCACAGTGGACACGCGGGTGCTCTGGCCGAGCGGCGCGGACAGGTAGGTCCCCGGTTGGCCGGACGGGTCGGCCGGGATGCTGACGGGCAGCCGTCCCGACGGCGCCACCGCCCCGGTGAGGACGTCGGCGATGGCCCGGCCCCCGAGCTGGCCGGGGAAGAACGCCTGCACCACCGCGGCGACCCCGCCCGCCAGTCCGCCGATCGCGTACGGCCTGCCGGTGATCAGCAGCAGCACCACCGGTGTGCCGGTCGCCGCGACCGCCCGCACGAGGTCGGCCTGCGACCCCGGCAGGTCCAGCGCGGTCGCGTCGCACCCCTCGCCCGACGTGCCGCCGCCGAACAGCCCGGCCAGGTCGCCCACCGCCACCACGCACACGTCGGCGTCGCGGGCGACCGCGACGGCCTCGGTGAAGTCGGCTCCGGTCGACCTGACCTCGCAGCCGCGGGCGTGGGTGACCTCGCCCAGCGCGTCGCGCAGCGCCGACAGGACGGTCGGGATCCCCAGCCCCAGCCCGGTGTCCGGGTGGTGCACGCCGATGTGGGCGGGGAACGAGTAGCAGCCCAGCATCGCCATCGGGTCGTCGGCCAGCGGTCCGACGACCGCCACCCGTGCCCCCGCGCGCAGGGGCAGGACGTCGTCGGGGTTCGCCAGCAGCACCACGGACTCCCGCGCCAGCCGCAACGCCACCTCGCGCGACCGCGGCGTGTCCAGGTCCAGCGCGTCGACGCCGTCCGGCAGCGCCGACCAGTCCGGGTCCAGCAGCCCCAGCTCGACCTTCTGCGCGAGCACGCGGCGCAGCGCCCGGTCCACCAGGGCCTCGTCGACGTCACCGCGCTCGACGGCGTGGCGCAGCGGTTCGCCGTAGCAGCGCACGGTCGGCAGTTCGACGTCGATGCCCGCGGCCAGCGCGAGCGCGGCGGCGTGCCCCTCGTCCTCGGCGACCCCGTGCAGCGACTGGAGGAACTTGACCGCGAAGTAGTCGGCCACCACGGTGCCGTCGAAGCCCCAGGTGTCGCGCAGCAGTCCGGTGAGCAGGTCGCCGTCCGCGGCCGCGGGGACGCCGTCGATCTCGCTGTAGGAGTTCATCACCGACCGCGCGCGGCCGTCGCGGACGGCCATCTCGAACGGCGGCAGCACCACGTCGGCCAGCTCACGGGCGCCGATGGCCACCGGGGCGAGGTTGCGGCCCGCGCGCGACGCCGAGTACCCGGCGAAGTGCTTGAGCGTGGCGACGATCCCGGCCCCCTCCAGGCCGCGCACGTAGGCCGTGCCGACCGTGGCCACCAGGTAGGGGTCCTCGCCGATCGTCTCCTCGGTCCGCCCCCAGCGGTAGTCGCGGGTCACGTCCAGCACCGGCGCCAACCCCTGGTGCACACCGGCCGCGCGCATCGACGCGCCGATCAGGCCCGCCATCTCCGCGACCAGCTCGGGGTCGAACGACGCGCCCCAGGACAGCGGCGCGGGGTGGGCGGTGGCCCGCCAGGCGGCGAACCCGGTCAGGCACTCCTCGTGCACCAGCGCGGGGATCCCGAACCTGCCCGCGGCGACGATCTGCTCCTGGGACACCGCCAGCGACCGGGCGCCTGCGACCGGGTCGACCGGTCGGGTGCCGAACGGGCGGGTGAGCTGGCCGAGGCCGTGGGCGATGACGTCCCGCCACACCACGGGATCGCCGGTCATCTCGGACTGGTGCGGGGCGACCTCCCCGCCCTCGGGATCGGCGCCGACCCACACCCCGACGAGCTGGGCGAGCTTCTCCCGCAACGTCATCGCGGCGACGAGCGCGTCGACCCGCCGCGCCGTCGACAGGTGGACGTCCCGCCAGGGGGAAATCCCGTCGGCGGTGCCCTCGGCCGTCCTGTCCACCATCGACCAGGCACCTCCGACCACATCGTCGTGATAAGTCGAAAGTATCGAAATCAATTCCGATACCTCGACCCGGTGAGGAGGACCGTAAGGGCATCACCCCAGAGCGTCAACCACTCGTCGGCATTTGCTACGGCTTCCTGTCAGTGCCGATCAGCCCAGTTTTGTTCATATATGTGACCAAGAGGGCGAACGATGATCACTGGCCTTGGCCGGCTTTAACGTTTAGGCTCCAGCTCCGAAAGTTTAGGTCGACGCCGCAGTACCGGGATCGACGCAGGACAGGGGTCAGGATGAGCACGCCGCTCGGAACAGGCGCGGACCCGTCGAACACCGACAGCCCGCCACCCGCGTCCATCGCCTCCATCGCCGCGGAGGCGGGCGTCTCGGTCCCGACCGTCTCGAAGGTCCTCAACGGCAGACCGGACGTCGCCCCCCACACACGGGCGCGGGTCGAGAGCGTGATCGAGCAGCGGCGCTACCGGCGCAGGCGGGCCCGCGAGTCGTCCCGCCCGGCGCTGATCGACCTGGTGTTCCACGAGATGCACTCGGCGTGGGCCACGGAGATCATCCGCGGCGTCGAGCAGGCGGCCGCGAGCGAGCGCGCCGCCGTCGTGCTGTCCGAACTCGGCGGCGAGCACCGGCCGCGGCGGGAGTGGTTCGACGACCTGCTCACCCGGCGGCCGCTGGGCGTCATCCTGGTGCTCGCCGACCTGGACGAGGACCAGCGCAACCAGCTGGCGACGCGCAACATCCCGTTCGTCGTGGTCGACACCGCGGGCGAGCCGGAACCCGGTGTCCCCACGGTCGGTTCGGCGAACTGGTCGGGCGGTCTCGCGGCCACCCGCCACCTGATCGGCCTGGGCCACCGCCGCATCGCCGTCGTCTCCGGCCCCACCACCGTGATGTGCAGCAGGGCCAGGGTCGACGGCTACCGCAGCGCGCTGGAGGAGGCGGGGCTGCCGGTCGAGCCGGACCTGGTGCGGTGGGGCGACTTCTACGTCCACGGCGGCTACGAACACGGCATGGCCCTGCTCGACCGCCCCGACCGCCCCACGGCCGTCTTCGCGGGCTCGGACTTCCAGGCGCTCGGCGTCATGCGCGCCGCCCGTGAACTCGGACTGTCCATTCCGGACGACCTGTCGATCGTGGGCTACGACGACCTGGACGTCACCGAGTGGATCGGCCCGCCGCTGACCACCGTGCGCCAACCCCTGCGCGAGATGGCCACGACCGCCGCGGAGATGGTCTTCACCCTCGCCCGCGGCGAACGCCCCCGCAACGAACGCATAGACCTGGCGATCGAACTCGTCGTCCGCCGCAGCACCGCTCCGCCGCCTGCCCACAAGGACTGACCATGGCCCTCTTCGACCTCCCCCTCGCCGAACTGGAGAAGTACCGCCCCTCCGTGAGGGAACCCGCGGACTTCGACTACTTCTGGACCTCGACGCTCGACGACGCGGCCCGCAACGAGCCGCTGATCGCCGTGGACCCGATCACCACCGGCCTGTCGCTGATCCACACCTGGGACATCGCGTTCGCCGGGTTCGCGGGCCACCCCATCCGCGCCTGGTACTCGCGCCCCGCGGGCACCCAGGGCCACCCGCTGCCCGCCGTCGTCGAGTACCTCGGCTACGGCCGCGGCCGGGGTCTGCCCGTCGAACGCCTGCTGTGGCCCAGCGCCGGGTACGCCCACCTGCTCGTGGACACCCGCGGTCAGGGCGGCCAGTACGGCAACGGCGGCGACACCCCGGACCCGATCGGCTCCGCCCCGGCGACGCCCGGTTTCCTCACCCGCGGCATCGCCGATCCCGGCACCGCCTACCTGCGCCGCCTGCTCACCGACGCCTCCCGCGCCGTGGACGCGGTGCTCGCCCTGCCCGACGTGGCGAGCGCGGCCGTGGTCGGCAACAGCCAGGGCGGCGGGCTGGCCATCGCGGCGGCCGGTCTGAACAACCGGGTCGCCGCCCTGCTCGCCAGCGCTCCCCTGCTGTGCCAGGTGGAACGGGCCATCGGCATCACCGACGCCGAGCCCTACAACGAGATCGTGCGCTACCTGTCCGTGCACCGGAAGTCCGCCGAGCGGGTGCTGAACTCGCTGTCCTACTTCGACGGCGTCCACTTCGCGAGCCGGACCACGGCGCCCGCCCTGTTCGCCACCGGCCTGCGCGACACCATCTGCCCGCCCTCCGGCGTCTTCGCGGCGTTCAACGCGCTGGGCACCCCCTTGCACCGCAAGGAGATCGCCGTGTACCCCTACAACCACCACGAGGGCGGCGACGCCCATCACACGATCCGCCAGCTCGCCTGGCTGGGGGAGCACCTCCCGGTATGACCCCAGGGGTAGCACTCCGGACCGCGCCGATCCTTCCCGCGCGGCCGCGCCGACGGCATCGTCATCACCACGCCCAGGACGTGGGCGGATGCCGAACGGGAAGCGGGACAACGGGTTCTCATGATCATTGTCAGCGGTGCAAGCGGGGCGCTCGGCGGCGCGGTGGTCGAGCGGCTGCTCGACCGGGTCGCGCCGGAGGGGATCGGCGTCAGCGTGCGCGATCCCGAGAAGGCGGCGGAACTCGCGGCGCGGGGCGTCCGGGTCCGGCGGGGTGACTTCGCCGACGCCACGAGCCTCGAGCACGCCTTCGAAGGCGCTTCGCGGATCCTCCTGGTGTCGGCGAATTCCACCGGCGAGTCGGCGGTGCGGCTGCACCGGACGGCGATCGACGCCGCGGCGAAGTCCGGTGCCGAACGCGTCGTCTACACCAGCCACATGGGCGCGCACCCGTCCTCGGCCTTCTCCCCCATGCCCGACCACGCCGCCACCGAGTCGGCGCTGCGGGAGTCCGGGGTGCCGTTCACGGTGCTGCGCAACGGTTTCTACGCCTCCTCGGCGGTGATGCTGCTCAACGCCGCCCTCCGGACCGGCGAACTCGCCGTGCCGCAGGACGGTCCCGTCTCCTGGACGGCGCACGCCGACCTGGCGGAGGCCGCGGCGATCGCGTTGGCGGAGGACCGCCTCGACGGCGTGACCCCGGCGCTCACCGCGTCGGAGGCGGTCGACATGGAGGGCGTCGCCGCGATCGCCTCGGAGCTGACCGGGCGGGAGATCCGGCGGGTGGTCGTCAGCGCCGACGACTACCGGGCGGGCCTGCTCGCCCACGGTGTCCCGGAGCACGCGGCCGACATGCTCGTCGGCCTGTTCACCGCGAGCCGCCAGGGCGACTTCGCCGAGGTGGACCCGACGCTCGCCGCCCTGCTCGGCCGGCCTCCGGTGCCGCTGCGGGACGTGGTGCGGGCCGCCCTCGGCTAGGCAGGCCGCTCCTCACCCCCTGTGGTCCGCGGCTCCCCCTCGGCGGGGTCGCGGAACAGGGCCGTGAGCTTGGCCCTGTCCTGCACGACCAGGAACGCGAGCACGGCGGTGTACACCGCGGCCAGGTACTTGACCAGCGGGTAGTCGAACCCGAAGTCCATGAGCGTGATGTTGAGGCCGACCGCGAACAGCGCGGCGGCGCCCGCGAAGGTGGTGCGGCGGAACAGGAGCATGGCCGCCGGGATGAACTCGAACAGCCCGGTCATCCGGCCGTAGAACGGGGAGTACCCGTAGAAGGCCCACACCAGCGAGGTGCCGTCCGCGGTGGACTTCGAGATGGTCCAGTCGCCGTAGTAGTACTGGCCGCCCAGCAGCTTGACGCTCCCGTACACCAAGAAGATCGCGGACAGCAGCAGCCGGAGGCACAGGATCGTCCTGGACGGCGGCTTCGACCAGATCATGAGGGCTCTCCAGGGGTTCGGACGGTTTCCGGTCACCATCGTGGCGAGCGGGCGGGCGGCGCGGACCGTTCCCGCGGCCCGAACGCGCGGCTTCCGGGAGGAGGCGCCTCCTCCCGTCGGAGGAGGCGGCGCTCCACCGGGATGCCTAGGCTCGACCCCTGTGGAGACGTGGCCGACTCGGGCGCGGTGGGCCGTCCGGCTGACACCGCTGGTGGTGGTGCCCGCGGCGCTGGTCTTCCTGTTCGAACCGCGGGAGATTGTGACGCCGGACGTCTGGGCGTTGTCGCTGCTGGGATCCGCGCTGGTGCTGCTCGGCCGCCGCGCGCCGCTCGTGGTCAGCCTCGCCCAGTCGTCGCTGCTGCTGGTCGCCCTGCTGGTGAGCCCCGCGAGCATCGCGGTCCTGCAACTGCTGGCCGCGCTCGCGCTGGGTGAACTCGCGATGCGACGACCGTGGCTGCCCCACCTGGCCGCGGGGTGCGCGGTGGCGACCGGCGTCGGGGCGTTCTACCTGGCCTCCCAGTCGGACGCCGAGCCCGTGCCCACGGCGTTGCGGCTGCTCATCGTCGTCGGCGTGCCGATCCTGGCCGGGCGGCACCTGCGGTCGACGCGCGAGCTGACCCGGTACTACCGCGTGCGCGGGCTCGACGCCGAGCGCCTGCGCGACGCCGAGGTCCGCGCGGCGCGCGTGGCCGAACGCACCTCCATCGCCCGTGAGCTGCACGACCTGGTGGCGCACCACGTGTCGTCCATCGTGCTGCGGGTCGGCGTGGCCCGGCACGTCGCACCGGACGCCGACGCGCTGCGGGCGGCGCTCGACGACGTGCACACGACCGGGTCCGACGCGCTCAAGGACCTGCGCGACCTCGTCGCCGTGCTGCGCGCCCCCAGCGCCCCGGACGCCGCGGTGCTCAGCCCGGACGGCCTCGGCCCGGCGCTGCGGCAGGCCGCCGAGCGGTGCGGGCAGGCCGGGTTCGGCGTCACCTGCGCCATCACCGAGCCGGGCGGCGACCTCGACTCGGTGCGGCGGCTGGCCGTGCTGCGGATCGTGCAGGAGTCCCTGACCAACGTGATGCGCCACGCCCGCCCCGGCGCGAACGTCTCGGTGCGGGTCCGCGGCACCTCCGACCACGTCGAGATCGCCGTCCTCAACGACGGCGTACCCCGGCAGCGGCCCGGCGGCACGTCGGGGCACGGGCTCATCGGGATGTCCGAGCGCGTCACCGTGTTCGGCGGCACGTTCCACGCGGGCCCCACCCCGGCGGGCTGGCACGTCACCGCGCGGTTCCCCCGCACCACCCCGGTGGAGGTCGGGTGATCCGCGTCCTGCTCGTCGACGACCAGCGCCTGGTCCGCGCGGGCCTGCGCATGCTCTGCGACTCCGCCCCCGACGTGGAGACCGTCGGCGAGGCCTCCAACGGCCACGAGGCCGTCCGCGCGGTCGACGAGCACCGCCCCGACGTCGTCCTGATGGACCTGCGGATGCCCGGCATGGACGGCACCACCGCCACCGCCCGCATCCTGGCCCGCCACCGCGACGCCAGGATCGTCGTGGTCACCACCTTCGACGACGACGAGCACCTCTACGGCGCGCTGGCGGTGGGCGCCTACGGCTTCCTCCTCAAGGACTCCGCGCCGGACGACCTGCTCAACGCCGTCCGCCGCGCCGCCGCGGGCGAACCCCCGTTCAGCCCCACCGTCCTGCGCCGCGTCATCAGCCGCGCGACCGACCGCCACCAGGCCCCCACCACGACCCTGCCCCCGCTCACCCCCCGTGAACGCGACGTCCTCGTCCTGCTCGCCCAGGGCCTCGGCAACGCCGACATCGCCCGCCACCTCCACCTCGGCGTCACGACCGTGAAGACCCACGTCGGCTCGCTGCTCGCGAAGACCGGCGCCGACAACCGCGTCCGCCTGGCGCTGCTGGCGCACGAGGCGGATGTGCGGTAGCCGCCGTCGGAACAGCACCGGGCAGTGCGGGGCGCGGGAACACGAACTGTGAACGGGTCATCACCCGTGGCTCATCCTTCTGACCAGTGCGAACAGGGAGGAAGGTCGCCGACCCGACCTCGTGGCGATGTTCCCGCTTCCGCTTCACGCCGCGCTGGGCGAGTCTGGTGGGCATGACCTTCGACATCGCCGCCATCCGCTCCTCGTTCCCCGCGCTGGCCGACGGGTACGCCTACCTCGACGGCGCCGCGGGCACGCAGACGCCGATCTCCGTGATCGACGCGATCTCGTCGGCCTACCGGCTCGGCATCGGCAACGTGGGCGGCCCGTTCCCGGCGAGCGCGCGGTCGATGGCGATCGTCGCCGATGCGCGGCAGGCCGTCGCGGACCTGGTGGGCGGCCAGGCCGCCGGGGTGGTGCTCGGGCCGAACAGCACGACGCTGGTGTACCGCTTCGCGCACGCGCTGGGCGAGGGCTGGCGGGAGGGCGACGAGATCGTGCTGTCCCGGCTCGACCACGACGCCAACGTCCGGCCGTGGGCGCAGGCGGCGGCCCGCGCGGGTGCCGTGGTCCGCTGGGCGGAGGTGGACGCCGACACCGGCGAGCTGCCGGTGGAGCAGTACGACGACCTGCTGACCGACCGCACCCGGCTGGTGGCCGTCACGGCGGCCAGCAACATCCTCGGCACGCGACCGGACGTCGCCGCGATCACGGCGAAGGCGCACGCGGTGGGCGCGCTGACGTTCGTCGACGGCGTGCACTCCACCCCGCACGACCTGCCCGACGTGCGGGAGCTGGGCGCCGACTTCTTCGTGACCAGCGCGTACAAGTGGGCCGGTCCGCACATCGGCGCGCTGGTCGCGGACCCGGCGCTGCTGGAGTCGCTGCCCGCCGAGAAGCTGACGCCGTCGCCGGACCGGGTGCCGGAGCGCTTCGAGACGGGCACCTCGCCGTTCGCCGACCTCGCGGGGGTCACGGCCGCCGTGGAGCACGTGGCGGGCCTGGCGCTGCCGCTGCCGTCGTCGTCCCGCCGCGAGCGGCTGCGGATCTCGATGGAGGCCGTGGGCGCCCACGAGCGGGAGCTGTTCGAGGTCCTGATCGGCGGCCTCGGCGGGCTGCCGGACGTCACGCTGTACGGCAAGCCCGCGCGGCGGACCGCCATCGCGTACTTCCGCGTCGCCGGGCACACGCCCGCCGAGGTCGCCGAGCACCTGGCGATGAACGGGGTGAACGTGTGGCACGGGCACAGCTACGCGTGGGAGCTGACCGGCGTGCTCGGGCTGCGGGACACCGGTGGCGCGGTGCGGGCCGGGCTGGCGCACTACAACGACCGCTCGGACGTCGACCGGTTCCTCGACGTGGTGGCCGGACTGCCGAAGTCGACGGGCTGATCCGGGCGGGAACAGCCGGGGACCCGAAGGCTGTTCTTGATTGATTCCAGAAAAGGGTGCACACTCCTGGGCGTGCCGACACCGTCCGACCTCGAACGCATGTTGCGCGGGGTCGCCCTGCGCGTGACGCGTCCACGGGTGGCGGTGCTGTCGGCGGTCCACGACCACCCGCACGCCGACACCGATTCGATCATCGGTATCGTTCGCGAGGGGCTCGGCGGAGTGTCCCACCAGGCTGTTTACGACGTGCTGCGCGCGCTGACCACCGCGGGGCTGCTCCGTCGCATCGAGCCTCCGGGCTCCGCCGCGCGCTACGAGGCGCGGGTCGGGGACAACCACCACCACGTCGTGTGCCGGTCGTGCGGCGCCATCGCCGACGTCGACTGCGCCGTCGGCGTCGCGCCGTGCCTGACCGCGTCCGACGACCACGGCTTCACGATCGACGAGGCCGAGGTCGTCTACCGGGGCCTCTGCCCCGCCTGCTCCACCACAACGAACTAGTTCCCGAGCACATCCCGGAAGGAATCCTGTGTCTGACAGTCCTGACGCCGTCGTTGGAGAGATGAACGAGGAGAGCGCCGGCGGTTGCCCGGTCTCGACCGGGCGCCTGAACCACCCGACCGAGGGTGGCGGCAACCGCGGTTGGTGGCCGAACCAGCTCAACCTGGGGATCCTGCGCAAGCACGCGGTCGCGGCCAACCCCATGGGCGGGGACTTCGACTACTCCGCCGCGTTCGCCACCCTCGACCTCGACGCCCTGACCACGGACGTCGACGCGGTGATGACGAACTCCCAGGAGTGGTGGCCCGCAGACTTCGGCCACTACGGCCCGTTCATGATCCGGATGGCGTGGCACAGCGCGGGCACCTACCGCACCCAGGACGGCCGCGGTGGCGCCGGCGCGGGCATGCAGCGCTTCGCGCCGCTGAACAGCTGGCCGGACAACGGCAACCTCGACAAGGCGCGCAGGCTGCTGTGGCCGGTCAAGAAGAAGTACGGCAGCTCGATCTCGTGGGCCGACCTGATGATCTTCGCGGGCAACCGCGCCCTGGAGACGATGGGCTTCAAGACCTTCGGCTTCGCGGGCGGGCGACCGGACGTGTGGGAGCCCGACGAGGACGTCTACTGGGGCCCCGAGCGCACCTGGCTCGGCGACGAGCGCTACTCCGGTGACCGCGAGCTGGAGAACCCGCTCGCCGCGGTCCAGATGGGCCTCATCTACGTCAACCCCGAGGGCCCGAACGCCAACCCGGACCCGCTCGCCTCGGCGCGCGACATCCGCGACACGTTCGGCCGCATGGCGATGAACGACGAGGAGACCGTCGCGCTGATCGCGGGCGGCCACACGTTCGGCAAGACCCACGGCGCGGCGGACCCCGACCAGTACGTCGGTCCCGAGCCCGAGGGCGCGTCCATCGAGGAGCAGGGCCTCGGCTGGACGAACACCTTCGGCAGCGGCAAGGGCCGGGACGCGATCACCAGCGGCCTGGAGGTCACCTGGACGTCCACGCCGACGGCGTGGAGCAACACGTTCTTCGACAACCTGTTCGGCTACGAGTGGGAGCTGACCAAGAGCCCCGCCGGCGCCCACCAGTGGCAGCCGAAGGACGGCGCGGGCGCGAACACCGTGCCCGACCCCGAGGACGGCTCGCTGGTCCGCCCGCCGACGATGCTGACGACCGACCTCGCGCTGCGGCTCGACCCGGTCTACGAGCCGATCTCGCGCCGCTTCCACGAGAACCCCGACCAGTTCGCGGACGCGTTCGCCAGGGCGTGGTTCAAGCTGACGCACCGCGACATGGGCCCGATCCAGCGCTACCTCGGGCCGCTGGTCCCGCAGGAGACGCTCATCTGGCAGGACCCGATCCCGGCCGTCGACCACGAGCTCGTCGACGCCGCCGACGTCGCCGACCTCAAGGCCAGGATCCTCGACTCCGGCCTCACCGTGTCGCAGCTCGTCTCCACCGCGTGGGCGTCGGCCTCGACGTTCCGCGGCAGCGACAAGCGCGGTGGTGCGAACGGCGCCCGCATCCGCCTGGAGCCCCAGCGCGGCTGGGAGGTCAACAACCCGGACACGCTCGCGCAGGTGCTGCGCACCCTGGAGGGCGTGCAGGAGTCCTTCAACAGCGCCCAGACCGGCGGCAAGAAGGTCTCGCTGGCCGACCTCATCGTGCTCGGCGGTTCCGCCGCCGTGGAGAAGGCCGCCAAGACCGCGGGCTTCGACGTCGAGGTTCCCTTCGCGGCGGGCCGCATGGACGCCTCCGCGGAGCAGACCGACGCGGACTCGTTCGCCGCGCTGGAGCCGACCGCCGACGGGTTCCGCAACTACCGGGGCAAGGGCAACCGGCTGCCGTCGGAGTACCTGCTGGTCGACCGGGCGAACCTGCTCACGCTGACCGCGCCCGAGACGACCGTCCTCGTCGGCGGTCTGCGCGTGCTCGGCGCGAACCACCAGGAGTCCACCACGGGCGTCCTGACCTCCACGCCGGGGTCGCTGACCAACGACTTCTTCGTGAACCTGCTCGACATGGACACGCTGTGGACGGCGACGTCCGACGACTCGGAGACCTTCGAGGGCCGCGACCGCGCCACCGGCGAGGTCAAGTGGACCGGTAGCCGCGCCGACCTCGTGTTCGGCTCGAACTCCGAGCTGCGCGCCGTCGCCGAGGTCTACGCGAGCGACGACTCGAAGGAGAAGCTCGTCCACGACTTCGTGGCGGCCTGGGTCAAGGTCATGAACCTCGACCGGTTCGACCTGGTCTGATCCCGAGGTCCGGGTCGGCGGTCCACCCGCCGACCCGGACCTCCGGTCAGCCACCCCCCGGTCCCTCCCGAGCACCGCGGCCGTTCGCCGCGAGACCTGCCGGCGGTCGGTGCCCATCCCCGACCCGCCCCGTCGTGACGCCACCCGACGCCCCCGATCTTCCCGTCCTGCCTGGAAGAACGAGTCCATTGCGGACCGTCGCCCCAGGACGTTCTCGCCTCAGCCACACCTCTCGGTGATCCGAAAGTTTCGAGCCACCGTAACGCTGCGAACCCGTCTCTATTGGTGGACATCCTCCTTTTGCCACAGGGTTAAGTAGCGAAAGTTCATTGACGTAAACCCGCGCAGACCCCTACCGTTTTCCATTAGTTCCCGAAAGTTTACCTAACCTCACGAAAGTTTCGGTAACCGTTCCGCGATCCTCCGCCAGGAAGTGGACGGTGCCCGGCCTGCCGGCTCGGCACAGGAGGAACGCGCGAGATGCCTCAACTCGTCCTGTTCACGATCGACATCTGCGCGGTGGCGCTGCTCGTCTTCGGGCTCTACTTCCCGAGACACCGGAGGCGCGACCTGGTCGTCGCCTACCTGGGTGTCAACATCGGCGTCCTCGCGGTGGCGAGCGCGCTCAGCTCCAACAACGTCGGCGCCGGGCTCGGGCTCGGGATGGCGCTGTTCGGCGTGCTGTCCATCATCCGGCTGCGCTCCACGGAACTCGACCAGCACGAGGTCGCGTACTACTTCTCCGCGCTGGCGCTGGGAATCCTCGGCGCGCTGAGCACCACGTCGGCGTGGCTCAACGGCGGGCTGATGGCGCTCATCGTCACGGTGATGTTCCTGGGCGACAACAAGCGGCTGTTCCGGAACTACCGGCACCAGATCCTGGTGCTCGACTCGGCCATCACCGACCACGTCGCGCTCGTCGCGCACCTGGAGCAACTGCTGCGCGCCAAGGTGCACGTCGTCACCGTGCAGCGGCTGGACCTGGTCAACGAGACCACCCTGGTCGACGTCCGGTACTCGCTGCCCGAACACCGGCTCGCCGCCAACCCCGGCACGCCCGCGCACTCGGGAGCCCACCGATGACGCCCCTCGACCCCGTGCTGGCGCGGCTGGCCCCCGTCGGGCTGGCCGAGCTGAACGACCGCGCCGCGCTCCAGACCAGGGTGGACCGCAAGTACCTCGTGCCCGCCGCCGCGCTCCCGTTCCTGCTGGAGCAGCTAACGCCGTACGCGCGGGTGCTCGACATCGACGGCGGACGCTCGTTCCGCTACGAGTCGGTGTACTTCGACACCCCGCGGCTGGCCAGCTACCACTGCGCGGCGCACCGCAGGCGCCGCCGGTTCAAGGTGCGCACCCGCACCTACGTGGACTCCGCCGAGTGCTGGTTGGAGGTCAAGATCAGCGGCGCGCGCGGGAGCATCACCAAGCACCGGATGCCCTACCACGCCGAGGATCGCGACTCCGTGCACCTCGGGCGCGACTTCGTCGACGAGGTGCTGGCCCGCGAGTCGGTCGGCCCCGCCGCGGGGAGCCCGCTCGACCTGGTCCTGGTCACCGAGTACGACCGGACCACGCTGCTGCTGCCCGCCACCGCGAGCCGGGTCACCATCGACACCGGGCTCACCTGGCGCGACGACGTGTCCCACCTGCGGCTGCCCGCCCTGGCCGTGGTTGAGACCAAGAGCACGTCGGCGGCCACACCGGTCGACCGCCTGCTGTGGCAGCGCGGGGTGCGGCCCGCCCGCATCTCCAAGTACGCCACCGGTCTGGCCGCGCTCCGCCTCGACCTGCCCGACGCGCCGTGGCGGCGGACGCTGCGTCGCCACTTCCACGACGTCGCGACGCCGATGGACCTGACGCCGACCACCTCCCACCAACCCGCATAGGAGAAATCGTGCGCTTGACCCTCCGCAGCAACGGCGCCGCGGCGACCCATCGCACCACGGGTCTCGCGGTCGCCGCCCTGCTCCTCGCGGGACTCCTGGTCCCGTTCTCGTTGTCGGCCGGGGCCCAACCCGCCTCCGCCGTCCAGGTCCCCGGCACCAGCGCGAGCACGGCGGCCGAGGACGCCGTCACCGCGGCCGCGTCGGCGGAGGACCTCCTGGGCGACATCACCTTCTCCGTGCCCAGCGGCACCTTCCAGAGCCAGGTGTCCGTGTCGCTGGGCACCGCGATCAGCGGTGCCGAGATCCGCTACACCACCGACGGCAAGCTGCCGACCGCGCAGTCGACGCTCTACCAGGGCACACCGCTCAGGTTCACCCGCACCACCCAACTCCGGGCGCAGTCCTTCGTCGGCGGAACGGCGTCCGGCAAGCCGGGAACGGCCATGTACGGCGCCATCGCCACCACCACGGCCCACGACCTCCCGGTGGTCATGATCGACTCCTACGGGGCGGGCAAGCCCGCGCGGGAGTACTTCGACTCCACCACCATGATCTTCCAGCCGCCCACCGGCGGGACGACGTCGCTCGCGGCGGCCCCGGCGGTCGCCACCCGCGCCGGGTTCAAACTGCGCGGGCAGTCGTCGGCCTCGTTCGAGAAGGCGCCGTACCGGCTGGAGTTCCACGACAACGACAACGACGACGCCGACTACCCGGTGCTGGGCATGCCCGCCGACTCCGACTGGGTGCTGCGCGGGCCGTTCACCGACAAGTCGCTGATCCGCGAGGCGTTCGTCTACGACCTCGGCCGGGAGATGGGGCTGAAGGCGCCGCGGTACTCGTTCGCGGAGTTCTACCTCAACACCGACGCGAACCCGGTGGGCGCGAGCGACTACATGGGCGTCTACATGATCGTCGAGACGATCAAGAACACCAAGAACCGCCTCGACCTCAAGAAGCTGGACGAGGAGGACACGACCCTGCCGAAGATCAGCGGCGGGTACATCTGGAAGTTCGAGTGGATGGCGGCCGAGGAGCCGACGCTGCCGTGCACCGGGGCGGCCAACACCTGCTGGAACTACCTGGAGGTGGCCGACCCGTCGCCGTTGCAGCCCGCCCAGAAGGAGTGGCTGCGCGGGTACATCCAGGAGTTCAACAACGTCCTCAGAGCACCCAACTCCGCCGATCCCGCGACCGGCTACCAGAAGTACATCGACGTGGACTCGTTCATCGACCACATGATCGTCAACGAGCTCAGCCGCGGCATGGACGCCTACGTGCGCAGCGCCCACTTCTACAAGGACCGGGACAGCAAGATCTTCGCCGGTCCGCTGTGGGACTTCGACCTCACGTTCGGCGTCGGCGGGTACTTCCAGAACGACCAGGCCGCGGGCTGGCAGTACCAGCAGACCCGGTCGCCCCAGTCCAACGACTGGTACGCCCAGCTCATGCGGGACCCGGCGTTCGTGAACAAGCTCAAGGCGCGCTGGCAGTCCCTGCGCGGCGGCCTGCTCTCCAACGCCTCCCTGACGAGCAGGGCCGACGCGCTCGCCCGGCCGTTGACCAACGCCGCGCAGCGCAACTTCCAGCGCTGGCCCAACCTCTCGACGCAGTACATCGGCCCGTTCATCACGCCGACCGCGTCCACGTGGCAGGGCCAGGTGCAGTACATGAAGGACTGGATGACCCGCCGCACGGCCTGGCTGGACTCGACGTCCGGCTGGGGCGGCGGCACGACCCCCACCACGACCACGACCACGACGACCACCACGACCCCGCCACCCGCCGGCGCGCGGTGCACCGCGACGTACGCGGTGACCAACAAGTGGCAGGGCGGGTACCAGGTCGAGGTCAAGGTCACGGCGGGCAGTTCGGCGATCGGCAACTGGACGGTGGCCTGGAACCTGCCCAGCGGTGAGGCGATCACCCAGTCCTGGAACGCGACCGTCACCACCCAGGGGTCCGCGGTCACCGCCCGCAACGCCTCGCACAACGGGTCGGTCGCGGCCGGTGCCAGCACCACGTTCGGGTTCCTCGGGTCGACCGCGGGGACACCGGGCACGCCGACACCCACCTGCACGGGGAGCTGACCCCCGGACAGGGCGGGGCGGCGGCGGCATTCCCGCCGCCGCCCCGAGTCACGTCCGCGGACGCCTCCGGAGACCGATTGCGCACGCGGCGAGCGCGGCGAGGGTGAACAGGACCTCCAGCGCACCGCCCCACCGGGTGGCGATCGTGGTGTCCGACCGCAGCGGGACGGTGTCCACGAGCGCGTCCTCGGTGAACATCCCGGTCGACCGCGCCACGCTGCCGTCGGGCCGCACCACCGCGCTCACACCGCTGACCGCCGCCACGACGACCGCTCGACCGTGCTCCACCGCGCGCAGCCTGGACATGGCGAGCTGCTGGTAGGTCATCTCGCCACGTCCGTACCAGGCGTTGTTCGTCGGCACGACGAGCAGCCGCGCGCCTCGGGCCGCGCTCTCGCGCAGCACCGCGTCGTAGGCCACCTCGTAGCAGATCCCCACGCCCACACGGGTTCCGGCGATGTCCAGCACACCGGGCTCGCTCCCCGCGCGCAGGTCCGGCGCGTCGGCGAACGGGGTCACCAGGCGGGCGAGCGGCCGCAGCGGGATGTGCTCCGCGAACGGTACCAGTTCCTGCTTCGCGTACGACTCCCCCGCGCCCGTCCTCGGGTCCCACGCGATGACCGCGTTCTCCTCGTACCCGTCCACCCGGCGCAGCGCGCCGATCAGCGCGGGCACGCCGAGGTCCGCCACGGCCTGGTCCAGCACCGGGTCGTGGTCGCCGGTGCCGGTCGCGCTCTCCGGCCACACCACGAGGTCCGGCACCGGCACCCGGCCCGCGCGGATCGCCGCGGTGAGGTCTGCCGTGCCGCGCAAGTGGTTGCGGCGCAACGTGTCCCGCGCGCCGAGCAGCCCGAGTCCCAGGTCCGGCGCGTTGCCCTGCACGACGGCCACCGTGCGCACGCCGTCCTGCGCGTCGACGCCGACGGCCGGCGCCACCGCCAGTGCCGCGACCAGCGGGAGCACCGGCCACGCGCGCCGGACGTCACGCGGCCTCGCCACCCAGGCCGCCACGCCGAAACCCGTCGCCACGACCGCGAACGACACCAGCGGCGCGCCGCCGATCGCCGCGAGCGGCAGGTACGGACCCTCGACCTGGCCGAAGGCCACGCGCCCCCAGGGGAAACCGTTGAAGGGGATCCGGCCGCGAGCCGTCTCCTGGAGCACGAACAGCAGCGCCGCCCACACCGGCGCGCCGGGCAGCCGGGCCACGAGCGGCACGAGGGCGCACGCGGCGGCCGTGAACAACGCCATCAGCGCGGACAGCACCAGCCACGGCGCGGGCCCGAAGTCACGGCCGAGGAAGTCGTCGATCCACAGCAGGTGGCACAGGAAGAACGCCAGCCCGAAGGCGAAGCCGAGCAGCGCCGCCCGGCGGACGCGCGCCCCGTCCAGCGCGAACCACAGCAGGGCGAAGGCGATGACCGCCGTCCACCAGAGCACGCGGGGCGGGAACGCGACGTGCAGCAGTCCGCCCGCCAGCACGGCGGCGGCGTACCGCCCGACGGCCGCGGTGCGCCACGTGCGGTTCGACGCCTCGGGATCGCGGACGGCCAGATCAGACACGCGCCATCGACCTCTCGCCCGCGTCCGCCTTGCGCAGCACCAGGAAAGCCGCACCGACCACGGCGATCCCGATCGCGTAGCCCGCCAGCAGCTGGCCGACCATGCCGGAGAAGTCCCCCGCCAACGGCGGCACCAGCACGGCGAACACCGCGACCAGCCCGGTCAGCCACACCCACGCGCGCCCCACCGGCAGGCACACGGCGAGCGGGATCACCGCCCACAGGAGGTACCACGGCTGCACCACCGGACCGAGGACGACGACCAGCCCCAGAATCACCCCCAGCGAGGTGACCTCCCCGATCCGCCCCCGCAACTGCCCGCGCAGCACAACGCCGATCCCGACCACCGTCAGCACGTACCCGACGGCCTTCCCGACACCGATCGCGGTCCGCGTGACGTCGGCCCCCATGAGCGCCCCGATCCCCCCGATCAGGAACCCGAACCAGTTCGTGGGCGCCATCCAGCTGTCGACCCTCCCCGACGTGCCCAACGCCCTCACCCAACCGAACCCGAGCCCCGTCAGCAGCGACACGAGCACCGACACCACGACGAAAACCCCGACCATCCCGATCCCGACGCGCACGAAGTCGCCGACCGCGCCACCACGACGACGTGCCAACGCCGTCCCGACCACCGCCAACGCCACCAACGCGGGCACCTTCACCTCGGCGGCCAGCGCGATGAGCACCACCCCGAACACCAGCGGCCCCCACTCCACCCGCTCCCCCAACGCCCCGAGCGCGATCGCCGTCCCCGCGAGCATGAGCCCCAACATCACCGAGTCGTTGTGCACCCCGGCCACCAAGTGCCACAGCACCAACGGGTTCAGCACCCCGAGCCACAACGCCGCCCGCCGCGACGTCCCCACCACAGCGGCCAACCTCTGCACCGCCCACACCACCAGCACCAGCCCCAGCACCTCGACCAGCCGGTGCAGCAGGATCCCCACCACCGGGTCACCCACCGACACCCGCGCGATCGCCCGCTCCACCGCCCCGAACAACGGCCCGTACGGCGACGGCGTGTCCCGCCACTGGACCCCGACCCGCTCGACGACCCCCGACACCGCCCCCAACGCCCGCGCGGGCCCGACCGCGTTGGGGTCGAGCCCACGTGCCGCGACCTCCCCCTGCGCCAGGTAGCTGAACACGTCCCGGCTGAACAACGGCGGAACCACCAGCAGCGGCCCGCACCAGAGCACCAACGTCCGCTTCAACCACCGCGCACTGGGCCGAGGCCGCCCCGCAAGAACAGCACGCCCCAACAACACCCAGGCCAACACCACCAGCCCCACCCCGGCGACCCCGACCGCCAGCGACACCACAGCAGGCCCCACCGCCAGCACACCGCTCCACGCCGCCACCGCCAGCAGCAGCACCCCACCGAACCCGACCCACCGAAGCCGATCCGACGAGACCACCACCGTGCCACCGACACCGGACACGGCGAACCCCGTGAGCGAACGCCGATCCGCCGCCGAGAGCGTCATCTGTCCTCCGAGTGATCCACCACCGCTTGCGACGATGCTGGCCGGCGAATGGATCATCACGCATCACACTGCGGTCTTACAGCCCACTACGACCACAGGAGGACAACCTTTCCCACTCCCAGCGTTCCCCCTGGTCAGCTCTCCGCGAAGGACTACAGCCGATAGCCTCGGACCATGCCCGCCCTGACCACCCCGACCACCCGACTGCACACCGCATGGCTCGAATCCCACGACGAATGGGGCCCCGGCCCCCACGAGGACGGCTTCGGCCTGCACCCCACGGACGAGATCCACTCCCCCACCGGCTTCGCGACCTGGACAGCCCGACTGACCAGCGACCCATCCGGCCACGCGTACTGGATCACCGAGGACAACCGGGTACTGGGCGGCATCGCACTACGCCACGGCCCCACCGAACTGATCCGACGCGCAGGCCACATCGGCTACGGCATCCGCCCCTCCGCACGCGGCCAGGGCCTGGCCACCTGGGCACTCGCCCAAATCCTCGACAAGGCACGCACAACCGACTTGACCCGAGTACTACTCGTCTGCGCGAAGGACAACAAAGCCTCAGCCAGAACAATCGAACACAACGGCGGCATCCCAGAAGTGGACACGCACGCCACCAACACCCACCGGTACTGGATCGACCTCAACACTGAGCACTGAGCACTGAGCGCCCGACCGAGCGCGCCCGCACCTTGTTCGGCCGATTTCACTTGGGGTTTTCGGCCCTACCCCTGCGGCGTCGGGCTGGGCTTCACCACCTGCCCTTTCAGACCACCGAGGGCCGAAAAGAGGGCCCCAAGTCAAATCGGCCGAACCCGAAGAACGGCGGGCACCGCTGACCTGTTTCGAGCTGCCGAAAACCAGACCCGGCGACAACCCATTCCCCCACCGTCCACTACAAACTCTCACCCCCGCCTACCCACCCCAGCCTTCCCGGCCTTCGCAGATTTCCCAGCCTTCCCCGACGCCACCTTCGCCGCCACCTTCACCGGCGCCGCCTTCGCCAACTCCTCCTTCTCCGCCTTCTCCTTCAACCGAGCCTCTTCCCTCCGAACCTCAGCCTGCGTGGACCTCTCCTGCCGCAGCCAAGTCGGGTTCTCCGTCTTCAACGCCTCGATCTGCTCCGTGGTCAACGACTCCGTCACGCCACCGCGCGCCAACCCGCCGATCGAGATCCCCAGCTTCAACGCCACCACCGGCCGCGGATGCGGTCCGTTGCGACGCAATTCCTGCAACCACTCGGGCGGATCCGCCTGGAGGGCGTTCAGCTCGTCGCGCGAAACAACACCCTCCTGGAACTCCGCGGGGGTGGCTTCGAGGTACACACCCAGCTTCTTCGCCGCTGTCGCGGGCTTCATCGTCTGGGGGGTCTTCTGCGACTTCATGACGTGCAGGGTATCGGGCGCGTCCGCCGCCCCCGGTCACGCCCGGTAATCTGGCGTCGTGACCGGCCCGGACGTACCCACGAATTTCACCCTCGCGTACGTACCGGGGGTGACGCCCACCAAGTGGGTGCGGCTCTGGAACGAGCGGCTGCCCCTGGTGTCGCTGACGCTGCTCCAGGTCTCCGCGGCCGAGGCGGCCGACGCGGTGCGCTCCCGCACGGCCGACGCGGTGCTGCTGCGCCTGCCGATCGACCGGACCGGGCTGCACGCGATCCCGCTCTACACCGAGACGACGGTGGTCGTCGTCCCCAAGGACCACGTCACGGCCCTGTCGGAGGAACTGTCCCCCGAGGACCTGGCCGAGGAGATCGTCCTGCACCCCCTGGACGACGCCCTCGACTGGGAGGGCCCGCCCGGACGTCCCGCGTTCCAGCGCCCGGCCACGACCGCCGCCGCCGTCGAACTGGTGGCCGCGGGCGTCGGCCTGCTCGTGGTCCCCCAGTCCCTCGCCCGCCTGCACCACCGCCGGGACCTCACCTACCGCACGCTCGTCGACGCCCCGGAGTCGCGCGTCGCGCTGTCGTGGACCGAGGACGAGACCACCGACCTGATCGACCAGCTCATCGGCATCATCCGCGGCCGGACCGTCAACAGCACCCGCGGCCGCCCACCGGCACCGGCGAAGCCCGAACGCCCCGCCGCCGAGGGCCGCAAGGCCACCACGGGCAAGCCCGCGGCCCGGACCCAGCAGCGGCGGTCCGGTGCCCCCAAGGGCGGCAAGCGCGGCAAGCCCCGCGGTCGCTAGCGGCCCGGCCACCCGACCCCCGTCCACGTACAGGTGTTACGGGGGCGTGGGGGCGGTGCCGCGAGGGGTCTACCCGAGACGCGCGAAACCCGGTGAGGATCGTGGCCACCGCGCTGGCGGCCGCCCGGCCCCCCGTCCACGTACCGTTGACGGGGTGAGCACCGCACCGGCATCCACCGTCACCCTGAGCGGCGATTTCGCCCGCGCGCTCCCCGAGATGTCCCTGCCCTGGCAGGCGGACGAGGCCACCGCACCGGTGCTGCTCGCGCTCAACGAGCCGCTGGCCGCCGAACTCGGCCTCGACCCCACGTGGCTGCGCGGCCCGGAGGGTCTGCGACTGCTGGTCGGCAACCACGTGCCCGACGGCGCCACCCCCGTGGCGCAGGCCTACGCGGGCCACCAGTTCGGCAACTACTCCCCGCGCCTCGGCGACGGCCGCGCCCTGCTGCTCGGGGAACTCGCCCACGCCGACGGCCACCCGCGCGACCTGCACCTCAAGGGCTCCGGCCGCACACCGTTCTCCCGCGGCGGCGACGGTCTGGCCGCGGTGGGCCCGATGCTGCGCGAGCACGTCCTCAGCGAGGCTATGCACGCCCTCGGCATCCCCACGACCCGGTCGCTGGCCGTCGTGGCGACCGGCAACCCGGTGCGGCGGGAGACCGTGCTGCCCGGAGCCGTGCTGGCACGGGTCGCGAGCAGCCACCTGCGGGTCGGCAGCTTCCAGTACGCGCGCGCCACCGACGACGCGGACCTGCTGCGCCGCCTTGCCGACCACGCGATCGCCCGGCACCACCCGGCCGCCGCGGAGGCCGAGCGCCCGTACCTCGCGCTGTTCGAGGCGGTGGTGGCCGCCCAGGCGTCGCTGGTGGCCCGGTGGATGCTCGTCGGCTTCATCCACGGCGTCATGAACACCGACAACACGACGATCTCCGGCGAGACGATCGACTACGGCCCGTGCGCGTTCCTGGAGGCGTTCGACCCGGCCACCGCGTACAGCTCGATCGACCACGGCGGCCGCTACGCCTACGGCAACCAGCCCGCCATCGCGCAGTGGAACCTCGCCCGGCTCGCCGAGGCGCTCCTCCCGCTGCTCGCCGACGACCAGGACCGGGCGATCGCGCTCGCGGTCGAGGCGCTCACCGGGTTCCGGACCGCGTACGACGCGGCGTGGTCGGCCGGGATGCGGGCCAAGCTCGGCCTGCCCGGCGACGCGGTGGTCGAGCCGCTCGTGGACGACCTGCTGGTCCTCCTCCAGGCGAACCACGTCGACCACACGTCGTTCTACCGCGCGCTGTCCGCGGCCGCCCGCGGCGACGCCGAGCCCGTGCGCGGGCTGTTCCTCGACCTGGCGGGGATCGACGCCTGGCTGGCCGGGTGGCGGGTGCCGGAACCCGACGCCGACGCGATGGACCTGGTCAACCCCGTGTACGTCCCGCGCAACCACCTCGTCGAAGAGGCCCTCGCCGCCGCGACGGACGGCGACCTGGGCCCGCTCGACCGGCTGCTCGACGCGGTGCGGTCCCCGTACGACGAGCGCCCCGGCCTGGAGCGCTACGCGGCCCCCGCTCCGGAGGACTTCGCCGCCGCGTACCGGACGTTCTGCGGCACCTGACCGGTCAGTCCCGCCGGGACGGCACCGCGGCGCCGAGCACCGTGCCGGTGTCCCGCAGGCCCTCGGCCGCCCCGACCTCACGGGCGCGGTCCACCCGCCCGCGCCACGACGGGGTGAGGCCGAGGTCGTCCACCAGTTCCACGCCCTCGACCAGGTCGGACAGCAGCAGCGCGCGCTCGTCGAACACCTGCCCGCCATCGTGCGCGGCCCGGAGCCCGCCGATCAGCGCCGTCCGCGCCGCAGGGTCGGGGAAGTGCCGTTCGCACCGGAAGTACCCGCCGGACCGGCGCCGCAGGACGCCGCCGCGCACGAGCGGGATCCGGTGCACCGCGAGCGGCGTGGCGCCGCGGAAGTCCAGCCACTTGGCCAGCGGGAGGGGCTTGCGCTCGGCGACGGAGCGGTACCTCAACTCGTCCAGCAGTTCGTCCGCCCAGGCCAGACCGGTGGGCCGGTGGTCGAGCACGTGGATGTCGCCGCCGCGCTGGTGGACCTCGACGCCGAACCGGGTGAACCTCCGCGGCCGGACCGCGATCCGGCGGCGCAGCGCGAGTTCGCCGAGTTCCGCGACCGCGCACCCGATGGCGGTCTGCCGCGTGCTGCGCACCTTCCCGGAGTCCAGGTGCGAGAGCACCACCAGCTCCTCGGGCAGGGACAGCGCGCCGTGCGGTGAGGGGACCGACATGCGCACATCCTCCCCCACACCGTCGGCCGCCACCCGGAGCGGCGGCCTCGCCGACCGGGCGGGCCGCGGTGGTTCGGTGCGCGAGGCGACGGGCGTGCTCGGCGTCAGAGCACGTGCGCCGCGATGGCGCGGGCGCAGTCCAGCGCCTCGGCGCGGCCGGTGTCGACCACCACGTCGTACTCGACCCCCTCGTGCACGAGGGCGGCCTGGGACGCCGCCATGCCGACGACCCGGTCACCCCTGGCGACCTCGCGCGCCGCCGCCACCTCGGGGGCGCAGTGGACGCCGACCCACAGCACGTCGAGGCCCTCCAGGTGGGCACGGGTGCGGGCCTGGGAGGCGGCGCCGCCGAGGAACACGTCGTCCACGACGACGCGCGCCCCGGCCTTCGCCATCGCGGCCACACCCGCCATCCAGGCGTTCTCGATCGCGCGAAAACCCCCGCCCACGACGACCTCACCGCGCCCGCCGAACTCCACCCCGCCAGCGGAGTCCACAAGGGACGGTGGTAGCCGGTCGACCAGGTCGTCCACGCCGAGGCGGATCCACGGGTCCGGCAGGACGGCCTGGAGGCAGCGCGCGATCCCGGACTTGCCCGAGCTGGAGCCGCCGTTGAGAACGATGACCTGCGTGGTCACGGGATCGTCGGACCTTCCGGGGTGCCGGGTGGGACACCGGATCGTCCCAGACCCGTCGACACCACCGCGCGGGGCTCGGAAGGCGGGTGACCGGATGCGGTGCTCGGGGATGCGCGTGCTCGTTCAGGCTCTTGGGCCGGTGCGGGTGTGGCGCGACGGGCGGGAGCTCGAACTCGGGCCGCCCGGCAGGCGGGCGGTGCTCGGTCTCCTGGTCCGACCGCGCCGCTCGACGACGTTCCAGCGCCGGTCGCCGACAGGTGGGTGCCTTCCGGGCAGCTCGTCGGTGAGGCTTGGCCCATCCCAGTCACGGGCAACACCTCGGAGGATCCAACGATGGCCTCAGCAAGTGCCGGAACGTTCAGCAAGCACAAGGGCCGGCGGGTGCTCATCGTGGACGCCGGTATCACGATCGGTGGCAAGAGCGCCGTCAAGATCGCCCGGATCAGCTCGGCGCGGCCGAAGGGCTCGGTCCGCTTCTTCGAGACGAAGAAGTTCCTCGGGGACTACTGGATCCTGCTCGACCAGGTGTCCGTCGTGACGACGACGGAGCTGGTCGATCCCTGGAGCGGGTCGAATCGCCTCAAGCCAGGGGAGCTCGACACCGTCCGGAAGGAGATCGCCAAGATCGCCGGGTAGCCCCTCGCCGAGCGTCCTCCGGCGTCCGGCCGGCGTCCGGCACGTGCCGGACGCGACGACCTGCCAAATGCCACCGCGGACCCGGCCGCCACTGCGCCGTTTGTCCGATCGTGCACAGCCGATGCTCCGCCGTGCACCCCGCTGGCCCCGCGCGCGTGCGCCGATCAGGATGACCCCATGGTCGTGAGGGTGCGCGGGGTCGAGGACGCCAGGCGGTTGCGGGACGAGCTGCGGGACGACCAGGTTGGGGCGCGGGTCGTGCCGCCGGGCGTCGCGGCGCCGACCGGGGCCGGGACCGCTGACGTGGTCGCGGACGGGGGTGATCGGATCGAGTTGGATCCGGAGGCCTTCGCCGGGGCGGTGTCGGATCTGGAGCGGTTGCACGAGGTGGTGGCCGATCTGCTGGAGCGGGCCGGGCGGGAGTCGGAGCAGCCGCTCGGGGACGGCAAGGGGCCGGTGTCGTTGAACATGCGGCGGGCCTTCGGGGTGCGCGGTGGGGACGTGGGCGGTGGTGTGCGGGCCGCCCTGCGGTCGTACCTGGAGGAGCTGGGTACTTTGCGGGAGGCGTTGCAGCAGGTCAGCGCGACCCACCAGGCGGAGGACGAGGACATGGCGCGGACGATGGGGCGGCTGTGAACGAGCGCAGGGGCGGGTACCACTCCGAGCTGAACCAGCTGTCGAAGGCCGAGCGGAAGAAGAACGCCCGGCGGGTCCGGCAGCGCCAGGCGAACCAGGAACCGGGGAACTTCGGCAAGATCAACTGGCGGGCCTACGAGCACCGGCGGCTCTGGGAGATGGTGAAGTCCGCGGACACCGGGCAGATGGCGACCCGCACCTACCAGTGGCAGCAGCTGGCCGCCGACGTCGACCAGGCGACCGCCGACGTGCACAAGGTCGTGCAGAACCTGGTCCTGTCGTGGCGGGGGCCGTCCGCGGTGGCGGGCGCCGGGGCGGCGTCGCGGCTCACCGAATGGGCCGCGGACTCCTCCCAGCGCGCCTACCAGGTGGGCAGCGGGCTCGACACGTACACCGCGGCGGTGGACGAGGCCGCCAGGGCGATGCCGGAACCGGTGCACCCGACCGCCGAGAAGTGGTTCCGCGACGGCTACGACGTGACCACCCTCGACGGTCCGGAGGGCGCGTACATGCTCAAGCAGCTCCTGGACGACCACAAGCCGTCCAAGCAGGAGCAGCAGGAGGCCATGGACCGGGCCGTGCGGGTGATGGACCAGTACGAGGCCGCGAGCTACGAGGTCGGCGCGCGGCTGCCGGTGTTCGAGGAGGCCCCGACGGGTACCACGGTCACGCCGGACCACCAGCCGCCCGCCGTCCCGGTCCCGCCGCCCTACCCGCCGGCGACCCCGGCCCCCACACCCCTCCCGACCCCCGCGCCCCCGGACGGAGGCCCGACCGCGTCCCCGCCCGACGGACGCCCCGACGGCACCACCGGCGTGGCCTCGGTCGGCGCCCCCACCCACGGCACTCCCGGCTACGGCACCCCCGGCTACGGCACTCCTGGCTACGGCGTCCCCGGCGCGTACGGCTCCCAGCCCGGCTTCGGCGGCAGCACGTACAACCCCGGCGGCGCCTACGCGACCGGCACCGGCGCCAACGCCGGGTTCGGCGGTGCCTCGGGCGTGATCGGAGCGGGTCCCGCGGCCGCGGCGGCCGCACGTGGTGGCTTCGCGCCCGGAGCGGGCGGCGGCCAGGGCTACGGCATGTACCCGCCGATGGCGCCCGGCGGCCGCGAGGAGGACGGCGAGCACCGCAACCGCTACGACCTGGGCCTCGACCTGCTCGACGACCTGCCGCCCGCGTTCCCGCCCGTGCTCGGCGAGTGACCCGGATGACCGGTGGCTACGACGTCGACCCCGACGAGCTGACCACGTTCGCCGGGCGGCTCGACGAGTCCGCGGACGAGGTGCGCGTGGCGGCGGCCGCGCTGGAGGAGCCGCTGGGCGACCTCGGGCCCGAAGGCATCACCTCCGCGGTGGAGCAGCTGATCGCGGAGTGGGCGGGGACGCTGCGCGGCGCGGGGCTGGACGCGGTGGCGGACGGGCTGCGCGCCGTGGGCGAGACCTACCGGCGGACCGACGGGCTCCCCCGTGGCTGAGTACCGGGGCCTCGGGTTCGACCCCGCGCCGGGCAACGCGGGCGCGGTGGCGGCGGCGAGCGAGCGGTGCGCCGCCGCGTTCGCCGACCCCGGCGCGCCGCCGGAGCGGTGGACGGGTGCGGCGGCGGACGGGTTCAAGGCGCGGTTGGAGGCGGTGGTGTCGGAGTTGGCGGCGGTGCGGCGCGCGATGCGGGCGGCGGCCGAGGTGCTCGACGGCTGGGCGGGCACGCTGCTGGGGGACCAGCGGCAGGCCGAGCAGTTGGACCGGCGCGCGCTGCGACTGCGTCGGGAGCTGGCCGACGCCGCCGACGAGGTCGACCGGAGCGGGGCGATGGCCCGGTTCACCGCAGCGCACGCGACTGTCCACGACGGCGCCGTGACCAGGCACGACGAGCTGACCCGGCGGCTGGACGAGGTGCTGGACGAGGCTCGGCGGCTGGAGCGCGACCACCACGCGGAGGCCCGCCGGGTCGCCGCGCGGCTGCGTGCCGAGGAACCGTCGACGGCGGTCGCGGACGCGTTGACCGGGTTCTCGTCGCTCACCGCCGAGCTGGCGTCCGTGCTGCTCGGCCCGTCCCGACCGGCGGCCACCCGCGGCGCGGGCGCGGCGTTCCGGGCGGGCCTGGGGTGAGACTCGCTCCGGTTCCGGGGGTGACCCCGGTGGTGCTCGACTCCGTCGACCGCACCGCGGCGGACCTGCTCGCGGTGCTGCACCGGCTCAAGGGCACGCGCGACCCCGGCCTGGAGGTGTCCGCCACGCAGGCCGCGGAACTCGCGCACCAGCACGGCGTGGGGCTGCTGGCCGTCGTGGACCACCCGGACGCCGACCCCGCGCTGCTCATGGCGGGCGTGGTGCCCGTCGAGCGCCCCCTGGACCCCGGCGGGCTGGGCTTCCACCTCGACGGTCCGACCATCCGCGAGGTCACGAAGGGCGAGACCGCGACCGGCTACCCGGTGGTGATCGTGGAACGCATCGCGGCGACCGGGCAGGGCGCGCAGCTCCAGGTCGTGGTGACCGACCCGGACCACCCGCGGATCGCCGTGTTCACCCTGCACTCGCCGACCGGGCGCGGCTGGCTGGACGTGGCGGGCCTCGCGGGCCGGTTCGTGTCCGGCGTGGAGTTCAGCGACCCCGGAACTCGGTCGGCGTCCGGCCCACCACCTGGCGGAACGTCCGGGAGAAGTGCGCGGCGCTGACGAACCCGCAGTCCCGCGCGATCTCGCCGATCCCGCGCGCGGCCGCGGTCGGGTCCGCCAGCAGCGCCTTCGCCCGGTCGATCCGCAGCCCCCGGATGCGCTCGGACACGCCTTGGCCGTCGTCGAAGAGCTGGTAGAGCCGCCGCCGCGAGATGTAGAGAGCCTCGGCGACCCGGTCGGCGCCCAGCGCCGGGTCGGCCAGGTGCTCGCGCATGTACTCCACGGCCTCGCGGCGCCGGGCGACCACCGCGTCCACCCGGTCCAACTCGGCCCGCAGTGCGCTGCGCAGCACGAGCTCGGCCAGCCCGAACAGGTGGTGCGCCAGGCCGTGCGGGTCGAGGGCGTCCGCGGCGGCCAGCACGTGCGCCACCGCGTCGGAGAACAGCGAGCGCAGCGCCGGGTCCACCGGCACCGGCTGGAACATCAGCGGCTTCAGGTCCGCGAACCCGGTCGTCAGCCGCGCGCGGGCGACGGTCAGCAGCACCACGCCCACCGGCAGCACGTGCAACGAGCAATCGGGAAACCGAAGCTCGGCACCCGCGTCCGGCAGCCCCTCCGGCACCGGGCACCGCAGCAGCAGCTGGATGTGCTCGGGCGTGGACGCGCCCCCGTTGAGCGCGGCTTTCGCCGCCGCCGCACCGGAAGCGCGAACGGTCAGGAACCCACCGGCCACGTCCACGGTGTGCAGCGTAATCACCGGAGTTGTCCAACCAGGACGCACGACGCCGCTCCGAGCACTACGTTCGGCCCATGGCACGACGTACGGCGACCGGTGTGGTCCTGTCGCACCTGGAGTTCGACCTGCTGTGGGAAGACCTCGGCACCGGCACCCCGCCCTACCCGCTGGAGGTGCCGTCGCACGGCGCGACCGAGCAGGAGCGGGACGCGCTGGGCGCGGACGTCCTGCGCACGCTCACCCAGGCCGGGCTGGCCGACGGCGTGGACATCTCCCCCGACCTGGAGGACCTGTTCGGCGTGCTCGCCCACGGCGTGCTGTCGGTGGACGCGCTGGTGTTCCGCCCCACGCCGTGGCGGGTGCTCGCCACCGCGCGCGACGGGCGCGGCGTGCTGGCCGTGCTGAACGACCACGAGGTCGTCCTCGAACCCGTCACGGATCTCGCGACCGCGGTCACCAGGGTCGTCGGCGACGCGGGCGCGGGCCCCGGCGAGCAGGTCCAGCCGCCGAGGCCGGTGTTCTCGGCCGCCGTGGACGCCTACACCGAGTCCGGCCACCGCGGTCTGGAGCGCGCGCTGGCCCAGGCGAACATCACCGGCCGCCTCACCAGGGCCATCACCACCCTGATCGACTCGCCGCGCCGGGCCACCGGCCAGCTCGCCGCCACCGGCCCCGCGGGCCGTTCCCCCGTGCTGAGCTGGACGGACACCGCCGCGGGCCGCTACGCGATGGCCACCGAGCGGACCGGCGACACCGAGTGGGTCCGCATCAGCCCGGCCGACTCCGCCTGGCTCACCCGCCACCTGAGCACCCTCCTCAGCCAGGTCTCGGCCTAGTCCGCGAACAGGGATTCCGGCACCACCTCGTTCACCACGGCCATCCCCTCGGCCAGTGCCGACGCCGCGGCGTCGGCGGTCAGGCGCCGCACCAGATCCGTCAGCTCGACGGGGCGCATCCGCAGCGCGTCGCGGGTGAAGGACAGGTCGACGGGTTTCCCGTGCAGGTCCACCACCACCGCGACCCCGCGTTCCTCCGCCGCGCACCGGATCGCGTCCAACCGCTCCCCCATCCCCATCACACCCGCCACGTCTCGGGAGTCGTGTCCTCGACCGACTCCGCCATCCTCGGGGCCACGCCCAACCCGAGCGCGCTCACGTCCCCCACCGCCCGTCGGACGCGGGCGTTGGCCCGCGCGGTGGCGGTGTCGACCAGCCCCAGCACGGCCTTGGCCAGCCCCGACGGCCCCAGCCGCAGCGACCGGGCGTCCAGCGCCAGGTCCAGCAGGCCACCGCCCGGCCCGACCTCCACCGAGACCCCCGTGTCCGGGTCGTGCGCGTTCGCGGTGATCACGGGTGCACCCCTCCGTAGAACGTGGCCGAGCTGAGCTTGTGGGTGTTGCGCCGCACCGAGTCGCCGGAGTTGCCCTCGATGAGGGTCACGGTGTCGCCGTCGACCTTCTCCACGATCCCGATGTGCTTGCTGGTGGACGGGCTGCTGGGGCCGGTGCCGAACAGCAGCACGTCCCCCGGTTCCGCCGCGCCGAGCGACGTGTACGCCTTGCCGTTGCGCCGCCCCCACTTGAACACGTCGCCGGTGAAGGGCAGCAGCGGGATGTCCACGCCCGCCTTGCGCCACATCGCCGTGGCGAACGACGAGCACCACGCGGCGGTCGGGCCGTAGGGGTTCCGGTTGCTGCCGGGCGGGTTCTCGCGGGTGCCCAGCTCGCGCCGGGCGGCCGAGACGATCGTGCGGGACCGGCCCTTGGCGCGCACGGCCGACGGGCGGGTGCGACCGCGGGTCTTCACGGCGCGCTGGTCGGCGACGCCGTCGTGCTCGACGTCCTTCTCCAGCGCGCGCAGCCTGCGGGCGGCCTCCTCCAGTTCGGCCCGCGTGGCCCGCACGGTCTCGGTGGTCTCCTTGGTGTACCGGGGTTCCAGGTCCGCGGCCTGGGCGACGGCCTTGAGCAGCGCGGCTTGCGTGCCGACCGCCTGGCCCGTGTCGAGCAGTCCCTTCGCCCGGTCCAGGTACTCCTCGACGGCCTGCCGCGCCCGCGCGTGCCCGGTGGTCAGCGCGCTCGTGACCCCCGCGACCACCTCCTCGGCGTCCCGCGCGGCGTCGGCCGTGGTCCGCATCTGCCCGCCGAGGCGGTGCGCGCGCTTCCCGAAGCCCCGCGAGTTGTCGCCCTTCCAGTGCTCCAGCACGGTCTTGGCGGCCTTGGCCTGGTCCTCGTGCCCGTCGGTGAGCCCGGAAGCGGTCCGGTTCAAGGCGTACTGCACCTTCACCGCGTCCTCGGCCTTGCCCGCCAACGAGTTCCGGTGGCCGATCATGCTCTCGGCGAAGTGCCGGGCCAGCGCTCCGGTGTCCACTACGCCTCACCTCCGCGCAGCGAACGCGCCGCGTCGTCGTCCTGCTCCCGGTAGGACCTGGCCGCGCCCGCCGCGGACGAGGCCAGCCTGTCGCTGTTGTGCGCCACCGCCTTGACCTGCTTGCGCAGCGCCGCGCCGAAGTTGTCCAGCGCGTCGGCGAACCCGGACTGCTTGCCGATGTTCCCGAAGCTGTCCTCGGCCACCTCGCGGACCTCGCGCACGTGCCGCCTGCCGAGCGCGGTCAGGTCGTCGGCGGTGTTCCGGGTCCGCTTCGCGTAGTCGCCGAGCACGCCGGTGTCGACCGAGAACCCGCCGGAACCGCCGCCGGAACCCCTGCCGCCGCCGGAACCCCCGTCGTCCCCCTTGCGCCTCATCGCCTCGACCCCGCGCCGGGCCGCGTCCAGGTGCCGCTTGTAGGCGCCGCTGGTGTAGGTCGACCACGGGGTCCACGACCGCCCGTCGCCGGAGATCCTGTTGGCCGCCTTGGCGTTCTCCCCCGGATCGAACAGCTCGGAGTTCGACTCCAGCCCGAACTCGCGCCGCCGCGCGGGCCCCATCGACCCGAGCATGTTGACCTGCCACAGCCCGTAGGAGTCGTCCGGCGGCGTGGCGTTGTGCGCGCGGGGGTCGCCACCCGACTCGGCCAGCGCGACCGCCACCGCGATCGTCAGGTCCTGCCCGCGGAACCCCGCGTCCTGTGCGTACCGGGCGATCCGCTCCGGGCTCACCGTGCTCATGCCGCCACCCTGCGCCCGCGCGGGCCGCGGCGGAAGCGCCGTTGCACGCTCGGACAGCAGCGGTGCACGGCGCGGCTACCGGCGGGATCTGGCAGACTGACGGCAAGTGGACGTCCTCGCGCTGAAACTGCTTCTCGCTCCGCTGCTCGTCGTGGGTTCCACCCTGGCGGGTCGCCGCTGGGGACCCCACCTCACCGGGATCCTCGTCGCGCTTCCCATCGTCGCCGGGCCGATCCTGTTCATCTCGTACCGCCTGCACGGGCCGGACTTCGCCGCCGCCGCGGCCGCGTCCTCCCTGCTCGGCCTGGTGTCGCTGGCCGGGTTCGCGGTGGTGTTCGCCCGCACCGCCCGCCACTTCCGCTGGCCCGCCGCGGCGGCCACGAGCTGCGCCGCCGTCCTGGCCGTGGACGTCGCGCTGTCGTTCGTCCACGTCCCGGCACCCGTGGCCGCCGTGCTCACGCTGACCGCGGCCGCGCTCGGCCTGGCGCTGCTGCCGGGCACCGGACCGGCGGCCTCCGGGCGACCGGCGCCACCCGCGTGGGACCTGCCCGGCCGTGCCGTCACGACCGCCGTCCTGGTCCTCACCGTGACCACGGCCTCCGCCGCGCTGGGCCCGCGGTGGACCGGTCTGCTGGCGCCCTTCCCCGTCGCAACCGGCGTGGTCGCGGCCTTCGTCCACGCGCAACTCGGCCACGCGGCCGCCGTGCGGACCATGGAGGGCGTGCTCACCGGCCTCTTCGGCTTCGCGCTGTCCTGCCTGTCGGTCGCCGTCCTCGTCCGCCCGCTCGGCGGGGCCGCGTTCCTGGTCGGCGCGGTGGTGGCGGTGGCCGTCCAACTCCTGGTGGTACGCGTCCGGAGCGCGTTTCGAACGGATACCGCGACAATTCGAGGGAATCGTCGAACATTCGACGATGTTCAGCCCCGTGAATGAGCATTGGCAATTCCGGCGGCACTGGCTACCCTGCAATTCCGGGAGCTTTCCCGGAATGTCGCCGCCGCCGTGCTCTTTCCGCACAAGGATCAAAGGAGATCCCTTGTCCGCATGGAAGAAACGCGCGCTGGCACTGGTGGCCGCGGTAGCCGCCGTCACGGCGATGGCACCCACGACCCTGGCCTACGCGGCTCCCGGCCGGGTGACCGGCGACATCGGCGTGCACGACCCGAGCATCGTCAAGCAACCCGCGGGCGGCTACCTCGTCGCGCACACCGGCGACAACATCGCGTTGAAGACGTCGACCGACCGGACCGCGTTCCGCAACGCGGGATCCGCGTTCCCCAACGGCGCGTCGTGGACCACGGCCTACACCGGCGGCAGCCGCAACCTGTGGGCCCCCGACCTGTCCTACCGCAACGGCCAGTACTACATGTACTACTCGGCCTCGACGTTCGGGGTGAACAAGTCGGCGATCTTCCTGGCCACCAGCACCAGCGGCGCTTCGGGGACGTGGACCAACCGCGGTTTGGTCGTCGAATCGCGCACGAGTGACGACTTCAACGCCATCGACCCCGACCTGGTGGTCGACGACCAGGGCCGCTGGTGGCTGAGCTTCGGCTCGTTCTGGTCCGGCGTCAAGATGATCGCGCTGAACCCGTCCACCGGTCTGCGCTCCGATTCCACCATCCGCTCCATCGCGGGGCGCAACGGCGGCCCGATCGAGGCGCCGAACATCGTCAAGCACGGCAGCTACTACTTCCTGTTCGTCTCCTTCGACTACTGCTGCCGCGGCGCCTCCAGCACCTACCGCGTCATGGTCGGCCGCTCGTCCAGCGTCACCGGCCCCTACAGCGACCGCAACGGCGTCGCGATGACCTCCGGCGGCGGCACCCAGATCCTCGCCTCGGAGGGCGGCGTCCACGGCCCCGGCCACCAGGACGTGTTCACCGACACCGACAGCGACATCCTCAGCTACCACTACTACAACGACAGCGGCACGTCGCTGCTCGGCATCAACTGGCTGGGCTGGGACTCCGCCGGCTGGCCCTACGTCCACTAGTCCGCCAGGAACCCCTCCACGACGGCGTTGAACGCGGGCGGGTTCACCAGGAACGGGAAGTGCGAGGTCGCCACGTCGGCGGTGAACACGTGCAGCCTGGCGCCGGGGATCCGGTCGGCCACGTAGGCCTGCGAGGACACGCTGACGTGGCTGACCTCCGCCCCCATCACCAGCGTCGGCACGTCGATGGCAGGCAGCACGTCGCGCCAGTCCTGGGCGCAGTGGTCGAACAGCAGCGGCACCGCGCCCGCCGCGGGGACCGTCGCCAGTTCACCGGTGACGAACTCCCACACGTCCTCCGGGGCTCCCGCGGGGAACATGCCGCGCACGAAGTCCTCGCGCGCCTTGTCCCCCTCGGGTCCCGCGAGGCTGCCGCCGAGCGCGAGGAGGGTGTCGACGTCGAAGATCGCGCCGCACTCGGCCTGCTCCCGCGGGCTCATCCACGGGACGGCGGCGACGGCGGAGGGCTGGTCGACGGCGATGAACCTGCGGACGCGGCCGGTGCCGGAGTTGTCCATCAGGCTCCACCACACGGACACGCCCATCGACCAGCCGAGGGCGTCGACCTCGTCAAGGCCGAGGTGGTCGAGCAGTTCGTCGACATCGGCGGCCAGCCGGGCGATCCGGTAGCCGTGGTCGGGCTTGGCGGACAGGCCGTGGCCGCGGTGGTCGAGGGTGATCACCCGGTGGCCGTCCGCCAGCCCGGCGAACTGGTGGCGGAACATGGCCTGGGTCTGGCCCCAGCCCGGCAGCATGACGAGCGGGAACCCGTCGCCGCCGCGGTCCTGGTAGGCCAGTTCCACGCCGTCTCGGGTGGTGAAGGTGGGCATGGTGGTCGTCCTCTCGGATGTGGCCCCGGTCATCCGGCGCGCACGTGCAGGCCGCCGTCGACCGGCAGCAGGACCCCGGTGATGTAGCGGGACTCGTCGGAGGCCAGGAACAGGGCCGCGTCGGCGACGTCCTGGGCGGTGCCCATGGCCCCGGTGGGGCTGCGGGCGGCGCGGTCGGCCCGCGTCGCCCCGGCGGAGCCGTCCGCGAGCTGCCGGTAGACCAGCGGTGTGTCGATCAGGCCCGCGAGGATCGCGTTCGCCCGCACACCCCGTCCGGCGTACTCGATCGCGATGGACCGGGTCAGCTGGTTGACGGCCGCCTTCGCCGCCGCGTAACCGGGGTAGGGGTAGCCGGTGGAGCGGATCGAGGCCACCGACGACATCGCGACGAGCGAGCCGCCACGCGCCGCGAGGTGCGGCAGGGTGTGCTTGGCGGCCAGGAACACCGTGTCCAGGTTGAGCGCGAACGAAGTGCGCCAGTCCTCGATCGTGATGTCCTCGACCGAGCCGAGCGAGGTGACGCCGACGTTGGTGTGCACCACGTCGATCCGCCCGAACGCGCCGAGCGCGGTGTCGACGGCGGCGCGCACCTGGTCGTCGTCGGTCGCGTCGGCGACCAGCGCGAGCGCCTGCCCACCCGCGTCGGTGATCGCCTGAACGGTGCGCCGCGCGGAGTCGGCGTCCCGGTCGACCACCGCCACGCGGGCTCCGTGCCGCGCGAACGTGGTGGCCGTGGCGAAGCCGATGCCCGTCACGCCGCCGGGCCCCTCGCCCTGGTGGCCGCCGCCGACGACGACCGCCGTGCGGCCCGCCAGCCTGCCGCCGCTCACGCGGTGTTCCCGACCGCGGCCCGGCCCGGCCGCAGCAGCCGTTCCAGCTCCCCCACCGCGGCGCGCAGCATCCCGGCGATCTCCCTGCGCCGGTCGGACCGCATCCGCTGCTCCACCCCCGCCACCGTGATGGCCGCGGAGCCGTCGGGCAGCGCCATCGCGACGCCCCACGCGCCGGGGCACACCCGGCCGTCGTTGAACGACCAGCCCTGCCGCCGGGTGGCCGCGATCATGTCGAGGATCCGGGCGCGGTCCAGCAGCGGGTAGTCGGTGGCGATCCAGTCCGCGTCGCGGTCCAGCGACGCCGCCACGGCCTCGTCGTCCTCGGCGGCCAGCAGCGCGAGCCCGCCCGCGTTGACGCCCAACGGGTGGGTGTCGCCGACGGCGAGCACGTACGTGCGGATCTGCCCCAGGCCGTCCTCGCGGTGCAGGCACAGGCACTCGTGCTCGCGCCGCACGGTGAGCAGCACCGTCTCGCGGGTGCGGGCGGCGAGGTCGGCCAGCAGCGGGCGGGCGAGCCGCTGGACGCTCGTGCGGCGGGCGGCCAGCGCGCCGACCAGCTGCGCCTCGGCGCCGAGGCGGTAGCGCGAGGTGCGCGGGTCCCGCTCGGCGAACCCCGTCGCGACGAGCGCCGCCAGCAACCGGTGCACGGTGGGCTTGGCCAGCCCGGTGACGCGCACCAGGTCCCCCAGCCCGCACCCGTAGTCGGTGGCGCCGCCGTTCGTCGCGAGCAGTCGGAGCACCTGGAGCACCCGACCCGCCGACTGCGCGCCGGAGGGGGCGCCGGTCCACGTGGTGGACCGGGGTTCGAGGTCGTCCGGAACGTTCACCGTGCTGCTCCACGTCGTTGTCGATGCAGGTCAGCGCAACATAGCCCGCCCGGAGCCGGGACGGTCCACATCGTGGACCGGCGTTTCGGGGCCCGACCGGTGGGGTGCCCGCCCCCGGTGCCACCGACGAACGCGGTGTGCCGCGAACCCCGATGCGACGAGGGGTTCGCGGCGTCGGGGTCAGAGGGTGAACGCCGGGTCCACGGCCAGGGCGATCAGCTGCTCATCGGTGAACACCGTCGGAGGGGCACCGGTCACCGGCGATCCTCCCCAGACCTCCACGATCGTCCCGTCGGCGCGGTAGTGCTTGGCGACCCGGTTCGGCCTCTGCGGGAACCTCTGCTCCCACGCCTCCTTCTCCTCGTCCGTCATGGCCTGCTCCTCGGGACTCAGCGGAGCGGGCAGCTCCTGCGCTCCCTCGAGTTCGCCGTCGACCCGGACGTAGCTGCCGTCGGGCTGCCGGTAGCACAGCGGATCGTCACCACCGGCCGGAGCGCCCGCCTCGACGAGCTTGCACCCACCCGGCGGGAGCTGCCGCATCACCTTGGCGGCCGAAGTGCCGAACACCCGGACGCGCAGGCTCCCCTTCCCCGTACCGTCGACGGAGGCGTAGTTGGACGTGAAGTCCCAGCCCGGCAAGGTCCCGAACGTCTGCTCGTGCGTCTCCGCGCCGGGTACCACGACGGGCACCTTGGCCTTGAGCAGACCGGCGAACACGGGCAGCGTCGGGCTCTCGTCCACGTTCGGCACGGGCACCTCGCCCTTCGGCAGCTGGGGGTAGGGCTGCACCTCCCCGGACGCCGCCACCTCCGGGACCGGGACCGGAGGCGAACTGCCCGCGAGCGGCCCGCCGAACGCGAGCACCCCGCCGAGCACGACGGTCGTGCCCAGCGCGGTGGCGACCACCGCGGTCCGCCGCCGCGACCGCGTGCGGGACTTGCGGATCACCGCGTCGACGTCGATGTCGGGGGTCCGTGTGCTGTCGGCCAACGCGGTCAAGCCGTCCACGAGCTTCCGGTCGTTCATCGTTCACTCCGCCTTTGCATCGGGGTCAGGTCCTCCGACGTCCCGGAGAGGGCCGCGCGCAGCGCCGCCAACCCCCTGGCCGTCCGGCTCTTCACGGTTCCCTCGTTGCAGCGCAACGCGTCCGCTGTCTCGCTGATCGACAGCTGCGAGTAGAACCGCAGCACCACCGCCGCCCGCTGCATCGCGGGCAGCGTCGCCAACGCCCTGCGCAGCGCCTCGGTGTCACCGGACGCCCAGTCGACCAGCGCCGGGTCGGCGAGGTCGTCGGCCACGTCCGGCACCACACCGTCGCGCGACTCGCGCCGCCGCCACGGCTTGCGCTGCTCGTCGAGCCAGCACCGCAGCAGCACCTTGCGCACGTAGGCGTCCACCACGACCGGCGGATCGATCCGCCGCCACGCCCGGTGCAGCTTGATCAGCGACGCCTGCACCAGGTCGTCCGCCGTGTGGCCGTCCCCGCAGAGCAGGTAGGCGAGCCGCCCCATGGAGGGGATGGCCATCGCGGCGAACCGCCGGAAGGTCTCGTCTTCGGGATCACTTCTTCGCATGCCCACACCGGTTACACGGAGGTGGAGAGGGGAAGGTTCCAGTCGGTGGGGGCCGGGCAGGCGGCCTACGTGTGCTCGATGGTGCAAGCGCTCTCCACCAGGACGTCCTCGACGTGAGCGAGGGTAGGTGGGGCGTTCCTTGCTCCGGGTTCGGCCGATTTGACTTGGGGCCCCTTTTTCGGCCCTCGGCGGTCTAAAGGGCAGGTGGTGTAGCTCCTGCCCGCCGTCGAAAGTGCAGGGCCGAAAACCCCAAGTCAAATCGGCCGAACAAGGTGCGGGCGCGCTCGCTTTGTCGGTGCTTGTGGGGTTTGCTCGGTGTCGTCGTGCTCCTGGGCAGAGACGCTCGCCGTCGTCAGTTGGGCCGGCTCGGCGGTCAGGTTTTGGCCGGGCCGGTTGAGTTGCGGGGTATGAGGGTGGTTGAGAGTTCGAGGTGCAGGGCTTCTGGGCGGTGGCCGTCCAGGACGCGCATCAGTTGGGTGACGGCGATGCGGCCCATCTCCGCCAGTGGTTGGCGGATGGTGGTGAGGGTGGGGGTGGTGGCGCGGCTCAGGTCGATGTCGTCGAAGCCGGCGATGGAGACGTCCTCGGGTACTCGGAGGCCGCGTTCGCGGGCGGCTTGGAGGGCGCCGACTGCGAGTTTGTCGTTGAAGCAGACGATCGCGGTCGGCGGGGAGGGGGCGTCCAGGAGTTCGCCGCCCGCTTGGCGGCCGGCGTTGGTGGTGGGTTCGACGTGGCGGGTTCGGTGCGGGTCGGGTAGTACGCCGACCGCGGCGAGGGCGGCGTGGTGGCCTGCTGCTCTGGCGTCGCTGGCGAGCCATTCCTCCGGGCCGGCGATCATGCCGATGTGGCGGTGGCCCAGTTCCACCAGGTGCGCGGCCATGGCGCGGGCGCCGGAGAAGTGGGCGGCGGAGACGGCGGCGACGTCCGGTGGTGGAGGGGTGCGGGGGTCGACCACGACGAAGGGGAAGCCGGTGCGGGACAGGGCGATGAGCTGGTCGCCGTCCTCGGGAGGGAGGATGAGGATGGCTGAGCCGGTGCCCGGCTGGTCGGGCAGGGTGGTGAGGGCGTCGTCGCGCTGGGAGGCCTCGCCCGCGTCGAGCGTCATGCGCATCCCGTGCAGGCGAAGGGTTTCCGCGATCGAGGAGACGATCAGTCCGAAGTAGTCGGTCAGCAGGTACGGGCAGCGGACGTGGACCGCGCCCGGCGGGGTGTCGTCGCGGCGGTGCCGTTCGACGGCCTGGAGCACGAGTTCGCGGGTTCTCGGGGCCACGTTGACGTGGTCGTTGAGCACGCGGGACACCGTGGCG
This sequence comes from Umezawaea sp. Da 62-37, assembly GCF_032460545.1. Classification (GTDB taxonomy): domain Bacteria; phylum Actinomycetota; class Actinomycetes; order Mycobacteriales; family Pseudonocardiaceae; genus Umezawaea. The sequence continues at coordinate 10,747,805 of NZ_CP135965.1, read as the reverse complement.
ATGGAGACCCCGGTTTCCGCGGCGATGTCCCGCACCCTCGTTCGCCGCTCCACTCGATCACTATAACCGGCAGCCCCTGACCTGCCTCTTGACGTTGAACCAGGCGTACGTGTTCCATGACGGAACAATTTGTTTCATCCTGATTGATGCCCTGTTACACATCGGGACGGGTGGCCATGAGAAGAACCGCGTACGGCGTCGCGGCGGCAGTAGCACTGACCCTCGTGAGCACGGCGTCCGTGCAAGCGGCGGGTCCGCACCACGACGCGCCGCGCGCACGAGTGTGGGTGACGACGCCCGACCGAGCCGAGCTGATGGCGGAGCGCGCGCCGGTCGTGTTCGGGTCCGGGACCTCGACGCATCCCACGATCGTGGTCGATCCAGACCGGTCCTACCAGCGGGTCGACGGGTTCGGGGCGTCGATCACCGACTCGTCGGCGGCCGTCCTGCGCGGGCTGGCCCCCGGTGTGCGGGACGAGACGATGCGCAAGCTCTTCGACCCGGTGCGCGGCATCGGGGTGAGCTTCCTGCGGCAGCCCGTCGGGTCGTCGGACTTCACCGCGGAGGCCGAGCACTACACCTACGACGACGTGCCCGCGGGGCAGACCGACTTCCCGTTGCGGCACTTCAGCATCGCCCACGACGAGAAAACGATCCTGCCGCTGCTGCGCCAGGCTAAGCGGCTCAACCCGGCGCTGTCGGTCATGGCCACGCCGTGGAGCCCGCCCGCGTGGATGAAGACCGGCGACTCGCTGGTCGGCGGCCGCCTCAAGGACGACCCCGCCGTGTACGACGCCTACGCGCGCTACCTCCTGGCGTACGTGAAGGCCTACGCGGCGGCGGGTGTGCCGATCGACTTCCTGTCGGTGCAGAACGAGCCGCAGAACCGCACGCCGTCGGAGTACCCCGGCACGGACATGCCGGTCGCGCAGCAGCTGAAGGTGATCGAGGCGCTGGGCCCGAAGCTGCGGGCCGCGAGTCCGCGCACGAAGATCCTGGCCTACGACCACAACTGGTCCACCCACCCCGGTGACGTGGAGGGCACGCCGCCCGGCTCGTCGCCGGAGACCGACTACCCCTACCAGATCCTGCGCAGCCCGGCCGCGCGCTGGATCACGGGCACCGCCTACCACTGCTACTCCGGCGACCCGTCCGACCAGACGAAGCTGCACGACGCGTTCCCGGACAAGGGGATCTGGTTCACCGAGTGCTCCGGGTCGCACGGCCCGGCGGACCCGCCCGCGCAGGTCTTCAACGACACGCTGCGGTGGCACGCGCGCAACGTCGTCATGGGCACGACCCGCAACTGGGCGAAGTCCGCGGTCAACTGGAACATCGCGCTGGACAGCACCGGCGGCCCGCACAACGGCGGCTGCGACACGTGCACCGGACTGGTGACCGCGCAGCCGGACGGCAGCGTGACCACCGACGCCGAGTACTACACGATCGGCCACCTGTCGAAGTTCGTGAAGCCCGGCGCGACGCGGATCGGCAGCACGTCGTTCGGCACCACCGGGTGGAACGGCCAGGTCATCGACACGGCTTTCCGCAACCCCGACGGTTCCACGGCGCTGGTGGTGCACAACGAGAACGACGAGCCGCGCACGTTCGCGGTGAGCGCGGGCGACAAGCAGTTCGAGTACACGCTGCCCGGTGGCGCGCTGGCGACGTTCACCTGGCCGCGCGACGACGACCTGCGCTCCCGGTTCGACGCGGTGCCCCTGACCGGCGCCACCGCGACGGCCTCCCCCGCGGGCGAGGGCGTGGCACTGGTCGCGGACGACGACGCGTCGACCCGCTGGTCCAGCGGCACCGCCCAGGCCGCGGGCCAGTACGTCCAGCTGGACCTCAAGTCCCGCAAGCGCTTCACCAGGGTGGCCGTCGACAGCGGCGGCTACGAGGGCGACTTCGCGCGGTCGTGGCAGCTGTCGTCCAGCACCGACGGCACCACCTGGCGCACCCTCGCCACGGGCGCCGGGACGGGCCAGCTGACCACCGTCGACGTCCGCGCCACCACCGCCCGGTACCTGCGCGTCACGTCCACCGGCACGGCGGCCAACTGGTGGAGCGTCGCCGACATCCGCCTGTACCGCTGATCCCGCACCGGTTCCGGCCGCTTCGGTGGCCGGAACCGGTGCGTCAGATCGTCTGCTTCCGGCTGGCCGCCCAGATCCGTTGCCGCAGCTCCGGATCGTAGGACACGTCCGGTGACCGCTGCTCCTCCTCGCGGACGAAGTAGCGGCCGGTCACGCCGGCCAGCGCGGGGTCGGTCGCCAGGCGCAGCGCGGAGCGCGCGCCCTCCTCCGGGGTGAGCAGCGTGCGCTGGACGAGGCCCAGGAAGGGTTTCGCCACGCGCGGGGCGACGTCGGCGATGATGTCGGTGGCCACCAAGCCGGGGTGGACCGCGTTCACGGTGACGCCGGAGTCGCGCAGCCGGTCGGCGAGGACGTAGCCGCACATCGTGGTGAGCAGCTTCGCGCGGGCGTAGGCCTCGAACGGTTCGAAGCCCGCGGCCGGGTTGACCAGGCGCAGGTCGTCGAGCGCGTCGAGGCGCACGGGGCGGGGCTTGCCGAGGATCGGCATCCGGCGGGTGTCCGACATCGACGCCGAGACGACGTTGACCACCCGCGAAGGCGTGCCCGCGCGCAACCGGTCGAGCAGCAGCGCGGTCAGCGTGAACCCGGCCAGGTGGTTGACGGCCACGTGCATCTCGACGCCGTCGGAGTTGACCCGGCGGTCCCGGAAGTGCGCGCCCGCGTTGTTGACCAGCACGTGCAGCGCCGGGTGGCGGTCGGCGAACTCGGCGGCGACGCGGTGCAGGTCGGTACGCTCGGCGAGGTCCCCGGTCAGCACCTCGATCAGGGCTTGGGGAACGTGCGCGGCGACGTGCCGGACGACCTCCTCCCCACCCGCGGCCGACCGGCACACGACCACCACCGTGAAACCGAGGCGGGCCAGCTCCGTCGTGATCACCCGTCCCATCCCGCCCGTGGCACCGGTGACGAGCGCGACCCGGCCGGTCACGCCGCGATCCTCGGGAAGGCGTTGACGTAGACCGGTGTGGTCGCCTCGCGCAGCAGGAAGTCGGCCAGGTCCGCGCGGGAGATCGCCGAGGTCAGGCGGATCGGCAGGTCGGGACCCGTGCGGTAGGCGCCGGTTCGCGGCTTGTCCTTGAGCGCGGGCGGGCGGACGATCGTCCAGTCCACATCGGACGCCCGGATCAGCTCCTCCATCGCTTCCTTGTCCCGCATCTTGTCCCCCACCGACGCCCACAGCGCCAGCGAGTAGAGCGAGCGGTCGTGCGTCTCCGCGGCGCCGTGGGCGCTGACCGCGATCAGCCGCCGCACCCCGGCGTCCCCCATCGCCGCCAGGATCGACCGGACGCCATCGGCGCACACGCTGACCGGCCCCTTGGCGTTCGTGCCCAACGCGCTGATCACCACGTCCTGCCCGCGCACGGCGGCGGTCACCTCGTCCAGCCGGGCGAGATCCGGCACCACGACCACCCGCAGACCCGGCGTGACCGGGAACGCGTCCCCGCGCCTCACCACCGCGGTGACCCCATGCCCGGCCTCCAACGCTCGCTCCACGACCGCGCGCCCCGTTCCGCCGGTGGCACCGAAGACGACCACGTTCATCGACCCTCCATCTCTGAGACAAGTTGACTCACAAGTTGGAGCATGGCATTCCGGGAATCTATGAGTCAAGTTGTCTCGTAGACTGCGGCCATGGACACGCCGATGGACCCCAGGACCGCGCGGAGCAGGGACGCGATCCTCGTCGCCGCCCACACCCTGCTCGTCCGCGAGGGGCCCGCCGCCATCACGCACCAACGCGTCGCCCAGGAGGCGGGCGTCGGCCGCGCCACCGTCTACCGCCACTGGCAACGCGGCGACCACCTGCTGCTGGCCGCCATGTCCGGCTCCGACCTCCCGTTCCTCCGCACCCCCACCACCCCGGTCAAACCCTGGCTGCACCGGGAACTCCGCGGCCTCGCCGACGAGATGACCCTCCCCGCCGTCGCCGCCGTCTCCCTGACCCTCATGCAAAGCGCCCTCTGGGACCCCGAAGTCGCGATCCGCCGCGACCACTCCTCCGCCGCCGTCACCACCCGCGTCTCCACGGCCCTCGCCCTCGCTCGGGACAACGGCGAACTCACCACCGCGCTGCCACCGGAAGACGCGTCCGCGACGCTGATCGGGCCGCTCCTCTACCGCACGGCGATGCAGGCGGGAACGGTGTCGGACGCGTTGATCAGCCACCTGCTCGACAGCATCGGAACTTGGCGGGACTGATCCACCGCGCACCCCCGCGATCCCGGACCGGAGTCGAAGCGGGGAAGGGTGACCTAGCGGTCGTGGTGCTTGATGCTGCCGTGCACGTGGCCGACCTGGATGGCGGTGCCGGAGTGGGTGCCGGTCATGATGTTCGTCGTGCCGCCGTAGGTCGGCAGGTCGCGGACGGACTTGGCGTCGGCGAGGCTGGCCTCGTAGTCGTCCGCGGTACCGATGCCGGTGCGGAGCAGGTCGCCGCTGGGCTTGGGGACGTACAGGTAGACGGTGCCGGTGAACTCCTTCACCTGCACGGTGGTCCGGACGACGCTGGTGGCGCGAAGGGTGGCGTACTCGCTGGCGAGGACGTCCTCGAACACGCGCTGCGACAGCACCACGGACACGAAGGTCTGCGTGGGATCGGACTTGGTGAGGACGTCGCGGACCGGGGCGCAGTCGAGGAGCCGGTAGGCGGTGATCACCGTGCTGCCGACGACGGCGGCCTTGCGGTCGGGTTCCGGGCGGACGGGGCCGACGTTGAGGCTGGCGCGCATGCGCAGGGAGCCGGGGCGGCCCGCGGCGCGCATCCTCTTGTCGCGGTCGGCCAGCTCGTCCTGGAGGGCGTCGAAGAAGCGGGTGACGACGGCGGGCAGGTGGCGGGTGTCGAAGCCCAGGCCGTAGCCGTCGCCGGTGTTGTGCGGGAACAGGGCTCCTTCCAGCACGTGGCTGAGCCCGGCGCGCTCGAACGCGCGGCTCAGCACGTCGTAGATGGTGTCCGCCATCGCGGCCTGCACGACGCTGGAGTTGCTGCCGAAATCCTTGGTGTCGACGATGAGCACCGCGCGGTAGGGCGGTAACTCGACGGGGCCGTCATCCGGAAGACCGCTGTTGCTGGACAAGGCGTTCTCACTCCAACCTGGTGCGACCGCGTGCGCTACCACGGGTCTGGGGAACTGGTCGGAGCAAGTGTGGCCCATGGCGCGGGCGGGGAGCCCGAGGACTCCCCGCCCGAGCACGCGCTACCAGGCGGACGGCGCCGGTGGGGCGACGACCGTCGGGCGGTCGTCGCAGGTGATGGTGTTGGGCAGTTCCCACGGGGCGAGCCAGCCGCCGTCGTTGCCGCCCGCGTCGGTCAGCGAGAACTCCGAGCCCGCGGGGGTGAAGTTGAACGAGCCGCAGTTGTTGACGCCGACGGCGCCGACGTTGCGGGCGTCCACGTTCCGGAACGTCGCCGATCCGGCGGAGCGGGCGCTGACGACGGACGTGCCTGCGCCGTCGACGCGGACGTCGGCGAAGTGGACGTTGGTGATGGAATACCGGTCCTTCACCGGGAAATCGCTGACCAGCATGATCGCGTTGTAGGTGTTGTCCAGGAAGTGGTCGCCGGTGACCCGCACGTCGGCGCTGATGTCCTTGTCCAGCGCGTAGAGCCAGATGGCGCCAAGTCCGATCTTCCAGTTCAGCTCGAACGTGCCGGAGCGGACGGTGGTGTTGTCGGTGACGCGCACGTACCCGGTGAACGCCTCGGCGCCGAACCGGGAGCCGAGGTGGATGGCGCTGCCCTCGCGGATCGGGTCGGCCACGAGGTTGTTGGAGACGGTGGTGTCGGTGCCGCCGTAGACCGCGATGCCGTTGGCGAGGGTCGGCGTCTGCACGGTGTTGTGGTCGAAGGTGTTGCCCGCGTTCTCCACCTTCTCCGACCACATGGCCAGGCCGTCGTCACCGGTGTTGCGGACGAAGTTGCCGGACGCGACCGAGTTCGTCACGCCGGTGTGGAAGTTGAGGCCGTCGGCGATCTGGTCGACGATCACGTTGCCCTTCACGCGCGTGTTCGTCATCGGCCCGTCGAACCACAGGCCCACCTTGGTGTGGTGCAGGTACAGGCCCTCGATCGTGGAGTTGCTCATCGCTCCCCCGACGCCGTTGACCTGGTCGGTGTCGACGCGCTCGCGGACGTCGCCCTCGATGGCGAAGCCGGACAGGTGGACGTTCGTGCTGCCGCCCGAAGCGGCGTCCTTGCCGTAGAAGCCGACGCCGGTGTGCACGGAGCCGTCCGGTGCGGGCGTGCTCAGCGCGACCTCGTGGCCCTTGACCGTGGTGTACCAGCTGCCCGCACCCTCGATGGTGACGTCGTCGACGACGATGTGGCGGTTCACCTGGTAGGTGCCCGGCGGCAGGTAGACCTTGCGGTGCAGGCGCTTCGCCAGCGCGATGGCCCTGTCGAACGCGTCCGCGGACTCGCGCTTGCCGGTGGGATCGGCGCCGAACAGCAGCACGTTCACGGCGGTGAACTCGAAGTGCGGCAGGCCCACCAGGTGCGAGTCGAGCAGGTCCACGACGGTCCACGCGGCGTTCGACCCGACCGGAACGGTGAGCCGGACCTTGGCGCCCGCGGCGTAGGTGCGGTCGAGCTTGAGCCGCTGCTCGTCGTAGAAGTGGCCGGGGCGGAACGGGGTCGTGATCACCGGGGCGGGGGTGGTCGCCGCGGGCACGCAGGCGCACTCGGTGATCCACCAGTCCGGGTGCAGCAGGCCGGCGCCGGGGTCGTTGGAGAACGGGTACTGGTTGTACAGCCACGAGTACTGCGACGTGAGCGTCGCGGTGGTGTCGTGCCTGCCGTTCACCGACACGTCGAGCGGCGCGGTGATGCCGCCGCCGTTCGACGCGTCCGGGATGCTGTACCGGACGGTGATCGCGTTGGCCGCGCCGGGCAGCGTGAACTCCACGTGCTGGCCCGGCACCAGCTTGACCGCCTTGCGGCCGGAAGCCTCCGCGGGCAGCGTGTACGCCGAGCGGTCCGGTCCGATGACGACGCCGTTCGTGGCCGCGTTCTCCGCCTCCTGCTCGGCGAAGTCGACCTCGGCGCCCCTGCCCGCGACCAGTGACGGCGCGAGGGCGGTGCGGGTGACGGCCGGGTTCGGCGGCGCGCTCGCGGACGAGGTGCCCGCGCCGACCGTCGTGACCAGACCCGCGGTCACCACCGCCGTCGCCGCGGCCGCGATCCAGCGCGACCGCCCGGTGGAACGCCTCGCAGCAACTCCAGTGGTGCTCCGTGACATCGAGGACTCATTTCTTCCGGACTTCTCAGCGGGGCGACCAGCGGAGGCCGCTCGGCTGCGGGGTGAGGCGACTCTAAGATGCCGTACGGCCAGCCACAAGAAGTTGTCGGTGAGTTTCACCAGATTGACCAGCAGTTGCGTTGGATAGTTGATATTTTGCGCATACTTGCCGCAACCAGGCGGCGGGGCATCATGGAGGCGTGGCAGGACCGCCTCCGCCCTTCACCCCCGACGCCACCGTGCTCGTGGACGGCTACGACATCACGGCCTCACCGCCCGACGAGCACGGGTTCGGGGAAGCCGTCGACTTCCTGGTCCGACGGCGCGACGGCCCGGACACGGCGTGGGCGCGGTGGGTCGGCGCTCCGGGGCTGCTGCGCGGCCGGGCGCGGATCGTGGCGCTGCGCTGCGTCCACTGCGCCGCCCGCACCGGCGAGCGGTGCTGCGACGCCGCGATGTGCGCGGCGCACCTCGATCACCACCGGGCCGTCGACCACTCCCCGCCGGGAGGCGACCGCTACCGCGCGCTGCTCGCCGCCCCGCTGGACCTCGTTGTCGGGAGCACCGCCGAGCCCGCGCCGGTACCGGGACTGCGCCTGCCGCGTGATCACGACCTGCCCCCGGCGGCGCGACCGCGCAAGGGGGACGCGCTGAAGGTGCTGCACCACGTGCGCCGCGTCCTGCTGGTGCCCGGCGTCGACGACGACCCGGTCGGCGACGTGCTGCGCACGGTCGCCGCGGGCGACGCGATCCTGCCCGATCCGGCGCGCACGCGGGCGCTGGTGGCGCACATACTCGGCCGGTGCGCCTGGCCCGCGTTCTGCGACGCGTTCGACCGCCAGGACGCCGCGGACTGGTTGCGCCGTCAGCCCATCCGTCGCGGAACCGCACCGCGGAAGTCCACAGTGGACGTCCACGGGCCGGCGGACACGCCGGTCACCCGCGCGGGCGAGGTCGCCGCCCGCGACGCGCTGTGCGGGCTGTGGCCGACCGCGCCGGACGACCTGGGCGGCGGCCTGCTCGGATCGAGCGGACGCCTGGGCGCGGCGGTGTTCAGCAACGCCCTCGCGCTGCCCGGCGGTCCCGACCGCGTCGGGCACGCCGTGCGGCGCGCTCAGCGGGACGCGGTGGCGGCGGTGGTCGCCGTGCTCACCGGTCGCGCGACGCCGTCGCCGGTTCACGACGCGAGGTGACGCCGAAACGGGGAGGCGCGCGCGGAAGGTCGTTGGTATCGTCGATCCGGCAGATCCGATGACGGGGAGATCCGACGTGGCAGGTGAAGACGACATCTCCGGGTGACACCCGGCAGGTGGAGGCCGACGGCGCACTGATCGCCGTGACGGCCGTCTCGTCGACCAGCACACCAGCGGGGCCGTGCGCTCCGTTCCACGCCTTGGAGTACCGCCATGTCCGACGCCTTCGTCGTCTGCTCCGCCCTGTCCTTCTCCTGGCCCGACGACACCCCGGTGTTCGACGGGCTGTCGTTCACCGTCCCCGGTGGACGGACCGGCCTCGTCGCGCCGAACGGCGCCGGGAAGACCACCCTGCTCAAGCTGATCGCGGGTGAACTGGCACCATCGTCCGGCAGCGTGTCCGTGGACGGCGTGCTCGGCTACCTCCCCCAGGACCTGCCGCTGACCGCCGACCTGACCGCTGCCGAGGTGCTGGGCGTCGAGCCGGTGCTGCGGGCCCTGCGCGCGGTCGAGTCGGGTGACGCCGCCGAGGAGCACTTCACCACCATCGGCGCAGACTGGGACGTCGAGGAGCGCACCCGCGCCCAGTTGGACCGGCTGGGGCTCGGCGGGATCGACCTGGACCGCCGCCTGCGCACGCTCAGCGGCGGGCAGACCGTGTCCCTCGGCCTGGCCGCCCAACTGCTCAAGCGCCCCGACGTGCTGCTGCTCGACGAGCCCACCAACAACCTCGACCTCGACGCGCGGCACGGGTTGCACGCCGCGCTCGACGACTGGCACGGGTGCCTGCTGGTGATCAGCCACGACCGCGCCCTGCTCGACCGGATGGACCGCATCGCCGAACTCGACGGCGGCGGGATCCGGTTCCACGGCGGCGACTTCACCGACTACGAACGCGCTGTCGACGCGGCGCGCGAGGTGGCCGAGAAGAACATCCGCAACGCCGAGCAGGACGTCAAGCGCGAGAAGCGCGAGATGCAGCAGGCCCGTGAACGCGCGGCCCGCAGGGCGAGCAACGCCAAGCGCAACCTGGGGAACGCCGGTCTGCCCAGGATCTTCGCCGGGGCGATGAAGCGCGACGCGCAGGAGTCCGCGGGCAAGGCGGACGGGACGCACGCCGCCAGGGTGGGCGCTGCCAAGGACAAGCTCGACCGGGCCGAACGCGCGCTGCGCGACGACCGGAGGATCACGCTGGAGCTGCCGGGAACGGCGGTCCCCGCGGGCCGGACGCTGTTCCTCGGCGAGGGGCTGCGGATGGGCTACGGCGGGCGGGAGCTGTTCGCGGGCCTCGACCTCGCCGTGCGCGGCCCGGAGCGCATCGCGCTGACCGGCCCGAACGGCACCGGGAAGTCCACGCTGCTGCGGATCCTGCACGGCGACCTCACCCCGGACGGCGGAACGACCACGCGGGCCGACTGCCGGATCGCCTACCTGTCGCAGCGGCTGGACCTGCTGGACGACGGGCTCTCGGTGGCCGGGAACCTGGCGGCCTACGCCCCGGAGATGCCGCCCGCGCAGCGGATGAACCTGTTGGCGCGCTTCCTGTTCCGCGGGTCGCGCGTCCACCTGCCGGTCGGCGTCCTGTCCGGTGGCGAACGGCTGCGGGCCACGCTGGCCTGCGTCCTGGACGCCGAGCCCGCGCCCCAACTGTTGTTGCTGGACGAGCCCACGAACAACCTCGACCTGGACAGCGCCGGGCAGTTGGAAAGCGCTCTCAACGCTTACGAGGGCGCGTTCGTCGTCGTCAGCCACGACGAGCGCTTCCTGGCCGGGATCGGGATCGACCGCAGGCTGCGGCTCGAGGACGGCAAGCTGCTGGAGACGGGCGGTCCCTCATCGGACTGAGGCATTTTCTGTACTTGCAGGTCCATTTTTTCGGGTCCACGATGAGGTGACCACCGAGTTCGGAAAGCGAGCGGGAACCATGTCACTGGACCAGTACTACCTGCTGGGGCGTTCGGGATTGCGCGTCAGCAGGCTGTCGTTGGGCACGATGAACTTCGGCACCAGCGGCTTCCACGCCTCCTACGGCAGGACCGAGGAGGAGGCTCGGCCGATCTTCCGCCGCTACCTCGAGGCGGGCGGCAACTCCGTCGACACGGCGGACTTCTACACCGCGGGCGAGAGCGAGACGATCCTCGGCGGGCTGGTCGCCGAGACCGGCGCGCGCGACCGGCTCGTGCTCACCAGCAAGTTCACCAACAGCGTCGATCCCGGCGATCCGAACGCGGGCGGGAACGGCCGCAAGCACATGGTCAGGGCGGTGGAGGCGTCGCTGCGCAGGCTGCGCACCGACCACCTCGACCTGTTCCTGCTGCACACGTGGGACCGGATCACGCCGGTCGAGGAGGTGCTGCGCACGTTCGACGACCTCACCAGGGCGGGCAAGATCCGCTACGCGGGGCTGTCGGACGTGCCCGCCTGGTACGCGGCCCGCGCGCAGAGCGTGGCCGAGGCGAACTCGCTCGTGCCGATGGTCAACCTCCAGCTCCCCTACTCGCTGATCGACCGGACGATCGAGGTGGAGCACGTCGACGCGGGCGTCCACCTCGGTCTCGGCATCACGGCGTGGAGCCCGCTCGGCGGCGGTTTCCTCACGGGCAAGTACCGCGACACCGGCGCCGGCGTGACCGGCGAGGGCAGGCTCAGCGGCGACGGCGCGACCGGTCCCACGTGGACGGACCGGCAGTGGGAACTGCTGAAGGTGCTGGAAAGCGTCGCGGAGGAGGTGGGCGCGACCATGGCGCAGGTCGCGCTCAACTGGGTCGTCGCGCGGCCGGGGATCGCGTCGGCGATCGTCGGGGCGAGCAGCGCCGGGCAGCTCGACTCCAGCCTCGCGGCGCTCGACTTCGAACTGTCCGCCGTCCACCGCGCCGCGCTGGACGAGGCGAGCGCCGTGCCACCTGAGTCCCTCTACCGGATGTTCACGCCGGACTACCAGGGCTGGTTGGTCAACGCGGGCGCGCGGGTCGGCGACAAGCCCGACGGGTACCGGCCTGCCGTGCGGAACTGGGTGCCCGCCGGGCGTTCGTGACGCTCCAGCCGGTCAACGGTGCGCGGGGGCGCTGGTCCGCAGGTGGTCCAGGCACAGGTCCATCGCGAACTCGAGGTGCTTCGAGGAGCCCGTCGACATCAGGATCGTCACCCCGCCCTGGATGGCGGCGATCACGGCGCCCGCGGCGCGGTCCGGGTCGATGTGGGCGCCGATCAGGCCGGCGGCCCGCATGTGCTCGATGCCCACCCGGACCTCGTGCTGCCACTGGTCGAGGAGTTGCCTCGTGACGGCCTGCGCGGCCGGGGTGTGCCTGCCCACCTCGGTGATCAGGACTCCCAGCGGGCAGTGCACGCCCTGCCGCCGGTAGCGCTCGACCACCGCGTCCCGCCAGCGGTCCCAGGCGTCCCACGAGGTGAGCTGCCCGAGGTGGGGCTGCTGGTCCTCCAGCACCCGGTCGGCCTCGTGCTGGGCCACGGCGAGGAGCAGCTGCTCCTTGCCCTCGGGGAAGTAGTGGAAGAGCTGGCTCTTCCCGGTCTCGCTGCGCTTGCCGACGTCCTCCAGGGTGACCGCGTTGACGCCGCGTTCCCGGATCTCGGCGGCGGCGGCGTCGACGATCCGCAGGCGGGTGGCAGCGCCCTTCTTCGTCAGCACGGGGCCTCCTGGGGTGGACTCGCCAGTACAGTACCGCCGGATCAGCCGTCGAGCAGAGCCAGCACGAAGCGTGCCCCGTCGGCGGGGTCGAGGCTCGTGGGGACGCGGCCGGCACGTCGAGGCGCTTACGTCGTCGCTGCGGTTGGCGATGCGGGTGGTGCGTTTGTTTCCGGCGTTGGAGGTGGTTCCGGCGTGGGTTGCGGCGATCGGGCCGCTTCCTGTCTTTTCGGCCCTCGGCGGTCTTGAAGGGCAGGTGGTGAAGCCCAGCCCGACGCCGCAAGGGTAGGGCCGAAAACCCCAAGTGAAGTCGGCCGAACAGATGCGGGCGCGCTCACTGTGCCGGGGCGGGGTGGGGGCCCGGTTCGCTATTCGGGAACGGGTGTTTCCCGAATGGTGGGCGGGTGTGATTCCATGGTTGGCCGAATTTACGAAAAATGCGGAACAGGCCCCTTTCAGGTTGCGGATGCGGTGAGGTGGACGGGAAGGTCGATCAATCCGCGGGTGTTGGCCGCCCGCCAACGCAATTCGTTCTCGGGCACTGCGAGCGAGACGTGTTCGAAGTGTGCCAGCAGTGAGGTGATCTCAGCGACTTTCAGATGAGCCGTCCATGCTCGAAATGGGTGAGCACGAGTGCGGCTTTGACGATGCAGCCGATCTTGCGGGGGCTGGTGGTGAAGTGTCGCAGTGCGCGCCATCGTCCGGTCAGCATCGCGAATCCGCGTTCACCGAGGCAGCGCAGGCCGCGTAGCAGGGCGTTGTAGGTGCGAGTGTCGATGTCGAGTACCTGGCCATCCGCAGGCTGTTTGACCGGCGTGAACACGCCGATGCCCGCCCCGTCGTAGCCGTTGTCGGCCAGGGTGGGCAGGTCGAGTTGGGAGGCGGCCCAGTACAGGGCGCCGAGCACGTGCTCGCGGGCCGCGGTCAGGTCGTGTGCGGAGCCGGGTTCGACGTCGCTGATCCATAGCGGGACACCGTTGGGTGCCATCAGAGCTTGGATGTTGCCGCCGTGTTCGCGTGCTTTGCCGGAGTACCAGCGGTCGATCTGTTCGCCTTTCACGCTGGTGGTCTTCTCGGCGAGGCGGTCGGCGGAGAAGATCTTGCCGTCGAGGATGACATGGGCGAGTCCCTCGTTCTTGGCTTGTTGCAGGGCTTCGTGCAATTCCGGGGCCTGCTCGGCGAGCACGGTGATGACCTCGTCGAGGTAGCGGTAGCCGGTGGCGCGGGAGATGCCGTGGTCGCGGGCCAGTGCGGTGATGTCGGTGTTCTGGCGGAACCAGCGCAGCCCCAGTACCGCCTGTCCGTAGCAGGTCAGCGCTCTGACACCCTTACGAGTGCCGCGTTCGCGACGTTCGGCTTGGAGCAGGCGGCCCAGGTACTGGGCGAGTTCGCGGGGCACGTCGAGTGTGGCACGATAGGTGATCACGGGGAGCCTTCTGGTCAGGATTTGATCTTCGCAAATCCAGTCCTACCAGGGGTTCCCCGTCCTTCGTCTTCCGGGCTTCCGTGGCTCTGCTGAGCGTTTTACGAACTCCGCTGGGTTCTCATCGCTGGGATCGCCGTTGGTGAGATCACCTCAGTGTGCGCACGGCTACCTGGGCTTCCATTCGGGCGAGATTCGCGCCGACGCAGAAATGGGCGCCGCGACCGAAGGCCAGGTGTCGGTTGTCGGAGCGGGCGATGTCGAAATCCGCCGGGTCGGGGAACCGCCGTCGGTCGTGGTCGGCGGCCCACAGGCCCAGCGCCACCGCCTGTCCCGCCGGGATGGTCACCTCCCCGAGTTCGATGTCCGCGGTGGTGAAGCGCAGCGAGCTGAAGCCGACCGGGCCGACGTGGCGCAGGCACTCCTCGACCGCGCTCGCCATCAGCTCGGGGTGGGCGCGCAGGGCGGTGAACTGGCCCGGACTGCGCAGCAGGGTCAGCACGCTGCTGCCGATCAGGTTCACAGTGGTCTCGTGCCCCGCGACCAGCAGCAGGGCGAGCATCGTCCGCAGCTCGGCCGCGTCCAGGGAGGTCCCGCCGTCGTGGGCCGCGACCAGCGCGCTGGTCAGGTCGTCCGCGGGGTGGTCGCGCTTGTGCTCGACGAGCGCGCCGAAGTAGTCGTCCAAGCTGGCCGACGCGGCGCGGTACCTCGCCACCGCGGGTCCGTCGCCCTGGTCGAAGACGATCGCATTGGTCCACCCGCGGAAGGTCTCGCGGTCCTCCGGGGGCACGCCGAGCAGCTCGCAGATCATCAGCACCGGCAGCGGGAGCGCGTAGGAGTCGACCAGGTCCACGACGCCGGACTCCTCGCCCAGCGCGGTGGCCAGGTCCACGCAGATCCGCTCGGCGCGCGGGCGGAGCGCTTCGACGCGCCGGGCCGTGAAGCTGCTCGCGACCAGCCCGCGCAGCCGGGTGTGCTCCGGCGGGTCCGTGCTCAGCAGGCTGCGGCGCGCCCGCTGGAACTGCCCGGCGAACCGCTGGGGCAGCTCGCCGCGCGCCACCAGGTCGGCCTCCACGTCCGGCGCGGACAGCACCAGCCGGGGGTCGACTAAGGCCGCGTCGACCTCGTCGTACCTGGTGACCAGCCATGCCTCGATGCCGCTGGTGAGCCGTCCGCGGCGGGCCGGTCCGACGCCCTGGGAGGTCTCGACGTCCATCGGGCACCCGCCGTCGAGGTCGGTCGCCAGCGGCGCCGGGACTCCGGCCGGGTCTCCTGTGCTCTGCTCCGCTTCCACCACATCCACCTTCCGATGCCATGGTGGCCGCGACGGTCACCAGGTCGTTCGTGGCCTGTTGGTCACGGCTTGCGCCCCACCGCGGCGAGGACCGAGTCGTGCCAAGGGGTTTCGTCCAGCAACCGCAGTCCGCTGGGACGCCAGAACGAGGTGTAGACCAGCCCCGGCTCGACCACGTCCAGGTCGGCGAGCAGCGCGCTGATCCACTCCGGCGTCCGCGCCGTGGCGGAACTGGTGAGGGTCTTCGTCATCTCCAGCACGCCGCCGAGCTTCATCGCGTCGCGCTGGTCCTGGCCGAGGGTGGCGTGCGACAGCACGAGGTAGCTGCCGGACGGAACGGCCTCGAGGTACCGGGCGACCGTGCGGGCCGCCAGGTCGGGGTCGGGGATGTAGTAGAGCGACGCGGTCATCAGCAGGGCGACGGGCCGGTCGAGGTCGAGCAGCCGCCGCGCGCTCGGGTGGCCGAGCACGTGGTCGACGTCGCACATGTCGGACTCGATGATCGCCGTGCCGGGGGAACCTTCGAGCGTCAACTGGCTGTGCGCGACCGCGACCGCCTCGTTGTCGACGTAGACCACGTTGCAGTCCGGCGCGACGGCGCGCGCCATCTCGTGCACGCTCTGCACGGTGGGGATCCCCGACCCCAGGTCGAGGTACTGCCGCACCCCCTCCTCCGCGCACATGCGCACCGCCCGGCCGAGGAACGCCCGGTTCGACCTCGCGGCGGCGCGGATCCAGGGCATCCGCCGGATCGCCTCGGTGGCCCACTCCCGGTCCACCGCGAAGTTGTACCCGCCGCCGATGAGGTAGTCGTAGACCCGCGAAGGGCTCGCACGACTCAGGTCCACACCCGGCAAACCCCAGTCGGCCTCGCTGAGAGCCACAGCGGAAACCCCATCTCGACCAGTCGTCCGAAGACCATCGGAGGGAAGAGCTTAGCGAACAATGCGAACGGCTCGGACGCCATGGGTGGGGAATTCCGGAAGTTGGGCCATCGGTGGGACGTTCGATCCGCGAAAAATACATCCGCAACCATCCGGCGGGGATAACCGATCAGGTGATCGTGGACGTCGACGCTTTCGCAGTACTGTGCCCACTTCCCCATCCCCGACCTTGAGCAGGTCTGCAAGAATGCGATTCATACGGACACTCGTAACGTCCCTGATCACCGGCACCGTGCTCTCCGCGCAGGTCGTCGTCCCGGCTTCCGCGGCCCCCGCGGCCCCGCGGTGCACCACCGTCTCCGTGCCCGTCACGGCCGCGGTGCTGCTGCCGATGACCATGCGCGGGCAGCTGTGCCTGCCGGGCGACGGCAACCCCACGACGATCCAGCTGCTGCTGCACGGCGCGACGTACAACCGCGTCTACTGGGACCTGCCGTACCAGCCGGAGCGCTTCTCCTACCAGCGGGACATGGCGGCGCACGGGTTGGCGACGTTCGCGGTCGACGAACTCGGCGTCGGTGGGAGCACCCGCCCGCTGAGCACCCTGCTGACCGGCCTCAGCCAGGCGTCGGCCGTCCACCAGGTCGTCGGCAAGCTGCGCGCGGGCCAGATCGGCGGCACGGCGTACAGCAAGGTCGTCCTCGTCGGCCACTCCGCGGGCTCGGCCATCTCGGTGATCGAGGCCGCGACCTACCACGACGTCGACGGCGTCGTGCTGACCGGCGTCACCCACCTGCCCAACGTGCCGGTGGTCGTCGGCGACGTCGCCCTCGGCCTCCAACCCGTCACCCTCGACCCGCAACTGTCCCCGCGCGGCGGCGACCCCGGCTACCTCACCTCCAGGCCCGGCACCCGCGGCACCATGTACCACGGCCCCACCGACCTGGACCCGCTGGCCGTGCAGGCCGACGAGACCTACGCGAAGGACCAGGTCTCCGCCACCAGCCTCGTCGACATCATCTCCCTCGGCCTCGTCAGCCCGCTGTCCACCAGCATCACCGCACCCGTGCTGCTCGCCAACGGCACCGCCGACACCGGCTTCTGCGGCCTCATCCGCGACTGCTCCACAGCAGCCGCCCTGCGCGCCCAGGAAGCCCCGTACTTCAGCCAGTCCGCCCAACTCTCGGTCTACGTCCTCCCCGGCTCAGGCCACTCCGTGGCACTGGCCGTCAACTCCCCCGACTACCGCACCGCCACCCGCACCTGGCTCAGCCAGCACGTGGGCTGACGCCGAGACGGCCCACCTCCGGCGGCGGGGCAAGGATTCCCGCCGCCGGAGGTGGGCAGCAGCGAGAAAAGCCTTCCACCACAACAAAATCGACCAAAGCCAACAAAACCGACCACAAAGACAGTGACCAGACCCCCAACCACCCGCCCACCGAGCAGCACTCGACCGCTGTGCGGCCGGCTGACTTGGGGTTTTTGGGCCTATAATTGGTCGGCGGGCAATCATCACCACCTGCCCTTTAGCCCGACTAGGCCCAAAAAAGGGGCCCCAAGTCAAGCCGGCCGCACCCGGAGACCGTGGATCCGACACCGGCGACCCAGCACGGCAGCCAAGAGCACCCGGCGACCCAGCACGACGCCTAACAACACCAGGTGACCCAGCACGACAGCCACCACGCCCGAACTCCGCTCCCTGCAACAAAACCAGGCCCGCACACACGGCGGAAGCGTGCCCCTCCTTGCGGCGCAACAACAAGGCCACCGTCAGCCCACCTCGACCAGCTCCGGGCACAACGTCGCAGCAACCCCCTGCCGCCCCACCAGACAGGCACTCGGGCCGACCCCCTCCAGTCCGATGTGGATGGACAGAACCCTCAAACCACCCCCGAATCCTCAACCCCCCCAGCCCGCAGCAGATCATCACGAGCCCGCGCGACCCGCGACCGGACCGTACCGATCGGACACCCGCACACCTCCGCGGCCTCGGCGTACGACAACCCGAACACCTGGGTGAGCAGCAGCGCCTCCCGCCGCTCCGGACTCAGGGCCGCCAGCAGGACGTTCAGCTCGACGACATCCTCGAACCCGGTGCGAGTGCGCTTCCAGGTATCCGCGTCGGACGCCTGCACGTAATCGGCCGCCCAGGCGATCGACGGTCTGGCGACCGCGGCCCGCACGTGGTCGACCACGGTCCGGCGGGCGATGGACAGCAGCCACGTCCGCGCGGACGATCTGCCTTCGAAGCCGGGAAGGCTGCGCAGGGCGCGCAGGTAGACCTCCTGGGTGAGGTCGTCGGCCACGCGGACGTCGGCGAGGTGGGCCACCAGTCGCCACACGTCGCGCTGCGTGGCGCGGACGAACCGCTCCAGCGCCGCCCGGTCACCTGCACCCGCGGCGAGGGCACTCTCCGTCACCGCGTCGTCGTCACGTGTAGTGGGCACGGTGGATGAGGCTAACCCAGAAACCCGCGGGAACTTCCGGGCCATTCGGAGCGACAATCTCCACGTGGACTGCGACATCTGCCGGGAAGCCGTGTCGGCGAGAGCGGACGGCGAGCCCGAACCCGTACCCGCCGAGGTGACCGACGCCCACCTCGCGTCCTGCGCCGCCTGCCGGAAGTGGCGGCAGGACGTCGCGGCGATCACCCGGAACCTGCGCGTCCGGCCCGCGATCGACGTTCCCGACCTGACGGCCCAGATCCTCGCCGCGACCCCGGAGCCGCTGCCCCCGCCGCGGTCGACCCGCGGCTGGTACCCGCGCATGGTCCTGGCCGGGGTGGCGGTCGCCCAGTTGACGCTCGGGCTGGCGCAGGTGTTCGGCGACTCCTCGTCGCACGCCGGGCACGCGTCGCCGCACCTGTTCAACGAGAGCACCGCGTGGAACCTCGCGCTCGGACTGGGCATGCTCTGGACCGCCCTGCGCCCCAAGGCGAGCGCGGGCCTGGTGCCGGTGATGGCGGGGTTCGTCGCCGTCCTCACGCCGTTCTCCGCGCACGACCTGATCGCCGGGACCGCGCCGCTGTCCCGCATCACCACGCACGCGTTCCTGGTCCTGGGCCTGGTGGTGCTGCTGATCGTGCACCGCGCCCGGCACAGCCCGGAGGACGGGGCGCGCGTGTCCGGCGGCGCGGGGTCGCCCGTGGACGTCGACCTGGACGTGGCTCCGCCGCCGGACCGCCGGGGCGACGAGGGTCACGGCCGGTGGCGGCACCTCCGCCCGGTCAGCCGCCGGGACGCCGCCTGATCCGGGCCCGTCCGGTCAGCCCGTCGACCGCTGCTCGGCGTCGCGCAGCAACGCGACCAGGTCCTCCCTGGCCCTGGCCACGCGGGACCGGATGGTGCCCACGGGGCAGTCGCACACCTCGGCGGCGTCCGCGTAGGACAACCCGAGCGTCTGGGTGAGCACGAACGCCGTCCCGCGGTCGGGGTCGAGCGACGCCACCACCTCGTTCAGCACCACCCCTTCGGCGAACCCCGGCTGCGCCTGCTGCGCCCGTTCCGCCACGCTCTGCCAGTCGTCCCGCCCGTCCACCTTCGGCCGGACGCGGACCGACCGGATGTGGTCGGCCACGACCCGCCTGGCGATGGACAGCAGCCACGTGCGCGCGGAGGACCTGGCCTCGAACCGGGCCAAGCCGGGCAGGGCGCGCAGGAACGTCTCCTGGGCGAGGTCGTCGGCGAGCTGCACGTCCGACGCCAGGTGCGCCACGAACCGCCGGACGTCCGCCTGGGTGGCCCGCACGAACCCCTCGACCGCGCCCGGAACCCCGGCACGAGCGTCCAGCGCCAGCCTGGTGACCTCGGCGTCATCACATCGCAGCAGCCTCACACCGGGATGTACGGAACCGGTGGACCGCGCGTTCAACCCGTGCCGCGGAACGCGCGGGTGATCGTCAGCCGAGTGCCGTCGCGCGCGCCTCGAACAGCTCCCGCTCCCGGCTGTTCCGCGTCATCGCGGCCGCCCGGAGGAACTCCTCGCGGGCCTCGGCGGAGCGGCCCAGTCGCGCCAGCAGGTCACCGCGGACGGCCGGGAGGAGCGGGTAGTCGGGCAGGTCGAGGGCGTCGACGATGCCGAGCGCGTGGGCGGGGCCGTGGGCGTGGGCGACGGCCACGGCGCGGTTGAGGTCGACGACCGGGGACGGGGACACGTGGGAGAGCACCTGGTAGAGGGTGGCGATGCGGTCCCAGTCGGTGGCCTCGGCGCTGGGCGCGCGGGCGTGGCAGGCGGCGATGGAGGCTTGGAGGACGTAGGGGCCGAAGGTGCCTTCCGCTCTGCCGAGTGCGTCGAGGCCGCGGCGGACGAGGAGGCGGTCCCAGCGCGAGCGGTCCTGGTCCTGCAGCAGGACGGGGGCGCCGGTGGGGTCGGTGCGGGCGGGCAGGCGGGAGGCCTGGAGTTCCATGAGCGCCGCCAGGCCGTGGACCTCGGGTTCGCGGGGCGCGAGGGTCGCCAGGCCGTGGACCTCGGGTTCGCGGGGCGCGAGGGTCGCCAGGACGCGGCCGAGGCGCAGCGCCTCCGCGCAGAGCGCGGGTCTGGTCCAGTCGTCGCCCGCGGTGGCGGTGTAGCCCTCGTTGAAGATGAGGTAGACGACCTCCAGCACCGAGGCCAGCCGCTGGGCTGCTTCGGCGGGCGGCGGCAGCTCGATGGGCACGCGCTTCGCGGCGAGCGTCCGCTTGGCTCGGGTGATGCGCCTGGCGACGGCCGCCTCGGAGTCGAGGTAGGCGCGGGCGATCTCCGGCACGGTCAGGCCGCCGAGCAGGCGGAGGGTGAGCGCGACCCGCGCGTCGGTCGGCAGCACGGGGTGGCAGGTGGTGAAGACGAGGCGCAGCAGGTCGTCGCCCACGTAGTCGTCCACCTCCGCGGCGAGGTCGGGGTCGTCCGAGGCAGGGGTGGCGCGGCCGATCTCGGCGAGCTTCTCGCGGTAGCGGGCGCGTCGGCGCAGCACGTCGACGGCGCGGTGCTTGGCCGTCGCCATCAGCCAGGAGCCGGGGTGGTCCGGCACACCTGCGGTCGGCCACTGCTCCAGCGCGATGACCAGCGTGTCCTGCGCCAGTTCCTCGGCCAGGCCCACGTCGCCGACCAGCCGTGCGAGGCCCGCGACGATCCGGGCGGACTCGATCCGCCAGACCGCTTCCACGGCGCGGCGGGGATCGGTGGCCGTCATGGCCACCGATCCTCGCACGCGGCCGTCAGGCCTGTCCCCCGAAGTCCTCCGGGCCGAACACCTTCAGCACGTCCGCGTCACCCTCCCAGCCCTCCCACAGGTCGCGGTGGATCTTCATGAAGCGGGACGTCCACTCCACGACCTCCTCTTTGGACCGGACCTCGTAGAGGGCGTAGCTGATGGTCTCCTTCGTCTCGGCGAACGGGCCGTCGGTGACGCTCAACCTGCCGCCGTCGACGCTCACCCGCGCCCCGGCCGCGCTCGGCGCGAGGCCCGAGGTGTCCAGCAGGGCTCCGGCCGCCGTGGCGTCCGCGCCGAGCTTCATGATCGCCTCCATCAGGCCGGGAGGCGGCGGGCCCGCGGGCTGGGTGGCCTTGAGCAGGACGAGGTAGCGCATGGTCTTGTTTCCTTTCGGTGGACGGGATCAAGCGGAAACGCGGGACACGGTGCCCAGCCACGCCCAGGAGAGGACGACGGCCGCGCAGAACGCGGGCACGGTCGGGCCGTGCGACCCGCCGGCGATGCCGGCGAACGCGGCGGTGAAGGCCACACCGGTGCCGCGGGAGAACCAGGCCAGCCCGGCGCGTCCGGCGCGGGCGAAGGCCGCCGCCAGCACGAAGCAGGCGGCGACGAGGCACGCGAACCCGATCCCGCCGACCACGAGGTGCAGCATGCCGTGCAGGCTGGGCGTCGTCGTGCCGGGCGCGCCGACGGGGAAGCCCCGCACGGGGTCGGCGTGGAACGCGCCCGCTCCGACCAGGCTCAGGCCGTAGGCGCCGATCAGGGTCGCGCCCCGCACCGACGCCCGCCGCAGGCCGACCGACGCCGCGACCACGAGCAGGCCGGTGACCACGAAGTTCGCGGTCTGGATCCAGCCGAGGTCGCCGTTGGCCAGCAGGCTCCACGCGTGCCTGCCGAGGTCGAAGCCCTCGCGCGTCGACGCCTGGGCGAGGGACACGACCACGTAGAGCGGACCCGCGAGGACACCGCAGGCGAGCAGCGTCCGGGTCGTCCGGTCCACACCGGTGAGCGTCGAGGTCATCCCCGTTCCTCCTTCTCGTTCGAGTGGTTCCTACCTGTGCCTCGAACGGGACGGACCGGATCGGACAACGAAGTCGAAGAACTTTTCACCCCGCGTCCCGAGTGGACCTGGCAGGCCGGTGTGGACGGCCGAGAGGATGATGTCCGGGTGAGTCTGACCGGCCAACTCGACGGCGGAGCGCTCGGCGACTGGTTCGCGGGCCGCTTCCCCGGCACCGGGCGCCTGGCCCAGTCGATCACCGCCACCGCGCGGCGGGTGGAGCCGGTGCTGCCCGCCGGGCCGGTCGACCCGGAGCACTGGGCCCTGGTCGAGGGCGCGTTCGGCGCCCGGCTCGCGCTGCTGGTCGACGGCGCTCCCCCGTACCGCGCCCTGCACGGGCTCGTCCGCGACGGGCTGGTGTCCCGCGAGTGGGCGGACCGCACGGCGGCGGCGTTCCCCTCGCACCACGGCCTGGACCCCGGACGCGCCGCGCGCGGGCTGAAGCTGCGGCCGGCCCCCGGCGGGTGGATCGACCTGGCCGGTCCGGTGGACGGACCGCCGCCGACCCGGCACGAGCCGGTGCTCACCGAGTTCTTCGGCCGCCTGGTCCGCTACCTCGACGGGCACGCGGGCCCCGGCGTCCTGGGCACGCCCAACGTGGAGGCCGGGTTCGCCCGGATGCGCGCGCTGCTCGCGGCCTGGGCCTCGCCCGAACCGCCTGCGCGCCTGGCGGAACTGCACGCGCGGGACGACTACACGGTGGACGACCTCTGGGACTTCCCCGAGGAGCCGCTGGTCGTCGAGCTGGTCGAACTGGCCGAGCGGCTGCGCCAGAGCCAGGGCGACCCGCGGGACCGACCGTTGGAGATGTGGCGCGCGTGGGGTCGCGGCTACGCCGAGCCCGCGGGTCCGGCGGCGCTGAAGCAGGCGGACACGGGGCAGGCGGGCAGCGGGCTGCCCGCCGGGGTGTGGGGCGTGTCGGCGCCGGTGCTGGTCGACCACTGGGCCGATGCCGGGTTGCTGGTCGGGGACCGGCTGCTGGACGTGACGACCACCGTGCGCGCCGATCAGCCGGACGTGGTGGCGCGGTGGCTGTGGCGGCTGGCGGCGTACACGTGGCTGGACACCGCCGACCGGTACCGGGTGCACGCGGTGGGGCTGTACCTGGGGCGGCACGGGGTGCACGTCACCTGGGACGCGACGACGTTCACGCAGGCGTTGCTGGGATCGGCGAAGGGCGTCGAGTCGGCCCGGCGGGGGTTCCTGCGGGCGGCTCGGAAGGCGATCGTCGAGGACGGGGCCCGGCCGCCGTCGGGGAGCGGCGGGCGGTTGACGTCCTGGCGCGGCCGGTGAGGACGTTCCGGTCCTGACCCGGCGCACCTCGTCAAGGCTGGAAGGGCGCCTTGATGAGCCACCGGGCGGACGCGGGGTCCGGGGACGGGGTCCGCTGGACGGGAACGCCGGGCTTCGGGTCGCGGGTCCGGATCCGCGGCGCTTTGCCCTGGAGGGGGTAGCACCGCGACTCCCGGTCGGCGCCGGTGGTCTTGATCACTACCCCCTCACCCCACGGGAGCGGCGCTTCGCGCACGGCCCCGCGAAGGGCGGCGACCTCCACGTACTGCAGGGGAACGTGGAGATCACCGCCCGGCTCATCAGAAGTTGGTCAGGCTCACCGTGATGGAGGTGGGGGCACCGTCCTGCACGTACGAGGCGAAGCTGGCCACGTCGTCGAAGGCGAAGCCGTAGGCGTTGCCGTCGACGGTGTTGAGGTGCATCGCCTCGGAGAAGCGGTTGCTGATCCGGTCCCGGTAGAACGACTCGCGGTCCGTGGTGGGCTGGGTCGTGCTGGTCAGCAGGGTCGACCGGTTGAACGCGGCGCCGAGGATCGCGGCGACCGGGCCGGTCCTGCCGTCGTTCGGGGCGCCGAGCGCGCCGTTGCAGTACAGCAGGTCCAGCGTCGTCGGCTTGGCGAACGACGCGATGCCGTCGGAGAAGGTGAACCTGCCGTCGACGACCCGGCCGGTGAAGCTGCCCGCGCCGGTGTTCACGGTCAGGGTCTCCGACGAGTACTTGCTCCACACCGCGTCGATGTAGGAGTCGAAGTAGTCCGCCGGGAAGATGCCGCTGTCGATGCCGTGGCCGGGCGCGATGACGCGGAGCTTGTCCTTGACGACCAGCTTGGCGTAGGTCGGGTCGGCCGAGACGTGCTCGAAGATCCTGTCACGACCACCGTCGACGAGCCTGCCGGTGTCCTGCGTCGCGGAGCCGACGAGCTTGATGGCCAGCGGGATGCTGAACATGTCGACCATCGTGGTGTTGCAGAACATGCCGCCGTCGTTGTGCGTGAACTCGATCCAGTCGTGCAGCACCGAGAAGCTCGGGTCGCCCGACACCCAGCCCGCGGGGTGCTGGAGCGCGGCGTTGCCGTTGCCGTCGGTGACGACCTTGAATTTCACCTTGTCCACGATGGAGAAGTAGACGCGGCCCGACATGTTCGCCGGGATGGCCAGGTGCGTGTCGCCGTCCTGGACCATCGGGATCGACAGGTCCGCGAAGCCCTCGGAACCGTTGTCGGCCGCCGAGACCGGGGTCGCGGCGCCGTCACGGGTGACGAAGATCTGCTGACCGGTCTTGAGGTCCGTTCCGACGATGTACGCGTAGATCTGCTGGTTCGTGTACCGGTAGGTGTGGTTCACGATCGTGAGGGGCAGCGAACCGCCGGCGGCCTTGGCGACGGCGTGACGGGGGGCCGCCGTCGCGAAGCCGCCGAAGGCGGCACCCATCAGCGGTGCGCCCACCACGGCAGCGGACATGCCACCGAGGAAGGACCTTCTGCTCAACATGGTGTACGGATCTCCTTGCTGTTGTTCATCCGCGTCAAGGGCGCGCAGGGAGCACCCGCAGGGCGTCGCGGAGGTATGCGGGCATGACGTGACCGACGTGCCGCGCGCTGTCTGACCGGTTGGACGAGACGGGAAATCAATCCTGCCGATCGCAGAATGCCGAGGGCGATTTCCCATTCGTTGTGCGGCCCCATCAGAGTCGACCGCACCCTCGACGCGCAATGCCGCGAACGGACCAATACGTACAGCCGAATGGCCCTGCTTTAGGGGTGTGACCAGCACGATCTGATCACGGATCCGTAGCGAAAATGTGTGCCGGTGCAAACAAGAACTGTGCCCGTGCAAACATGAGGAATGCATCTGCAAACTGTTTGAGACCGTCGACGGGCAGATAACACTTTTTCTCCACAGACTTTCGACCCTGTGGTGCTTCCCCATTGACGGGGTCACGCGGCACCGGGTCGGGGGAATCGGACACCGAAAGCGCGGACAACGGTCGGGCGGATTCGGACCGCCCGACCGATCGGGCGGGAACGGCAGACCGATCGGTCGATGCGCGGGAATACCCGAAAAGGCGTCGGAGCCCCGGACACCGGCGAACTCGGCGTCCGGGGCTCCGGTGGACCCGCGATCAGCTCCCGGCCAGGCGGGGCGCCACGACGCACTCGGACCTGTCCGACTCCGCCGCGCCGTTGACCGCCGTCACGCAGAACTCGTGGTTCCACACGCCGGGGAACAGGTGGGTGATGCCGTGGTCGGTCGACTCGACGACGTTCTCGTCCGCGGTGGACGGACCGCCGCCGTCGACGTCGCGCACCCACACCCGGTACCCGGCGGCCTGACCGGACCCGGTCCACGCCAGGTGGACGGTGACGGCGTCGGTGGAGGTCACCCGCAGACCGGTCGGTGCGGGCGGGGTGCCCGCGCCGATCACGACGGGACGGGCGCCCGCGGGGATGCCGCCGCCCGCGGCGTTCCAGGTGGCCACGGCGATCGAGTAGCGATGACCCGGCACCAGCCCGTCGAGGTGCGCCGACCTGCCCCTGACCGCCGTGCCGCCGATCCACGCGCCGGGGACGTCCTTGTCGAGGGTGATGACCTGGTAGCGGTCTATCGTCGAGGTGTGGTCGCCGGTCGGCTCGTCCCACGAGACGTCGACGCCCGTGGCGGTGGCGCGGGTGACGATGCCGCCCGGTCCGCGCGCGGTCTCCGGATGGGCGACCGCGCTCACGACCGCGGACCAGTCGGAGTGCGCCTGGTCGCCGTTCTCGGTGCGCACCCGGTACTCGTACTCCTGGCCGTCGGAGGTCCACCCGGTGTCGTGGCGGTTGGCGCCCACCCTCGACTCGTTCCACGTCGCGGCGCCCTTGAGCCGACTCCGGACGGTGTAGCCGAACGCGCCGAACACGGCGTCCCAGGTGACCGTGACGCCACCGGGGCCGGACCTCGCGACGACGCCGTCGGGCACGGGGGTGGGCCGGACCGGGATCGTGCCGGGGATCGCGGGCACGCCGGCGACCAGGCCGTAGCTGTCGTGCAGGGTGCGCTCGAACGCCTGGGCGATCCGGTATTCACCGGAGGCGTTGGGGTGCAGGCCGTCGTAGCCGTCCGGGCAGCCGTCGAGTTCGCAGCCGTAGTTGCCGCGCCAGTCGACCAGCGCCGCCGGGGAGGTGGCGGTGCTCCACGACGGGATCGCGGCGGCCAGCATCCCGTTGTAGGCGTCGGTGTCGCGGGGCAGGTCCTCACGGCCGTCCATCCTGGTGCGCTGGGGCACGTTGGCGAGGGCGAACCGGATGTCCGGCTTCGCGGCGCGGGCCTCGTCGACCAGCGTCCTCATGCTGTCGAGGGTGCCCTCCGGTCCGCTGACGAACCAGCCGAGGTCGTTGAACCCGAGCCCCACCAGCAGGTAGTCGGGCCGGTAGCGGGCGACCTGGTCGCGGATCAGGGACTTGTCCTGGGCCGCCTGACGCCCCCAGACCGCGAAGTGGTCGCTGTCGAAGGACTCCGAGCCCGCGGCGTACGCGCCCGAGGTGCGCGGCGGGGACGGCGGAACGAGCGGGTCGTCCTGCAAGGCGGGCGGGGCGGGGGGCGCCGCCGCGGCCGCGTCCTGGGTGCCGGAGTACGGGCCGACGAAGTCGACGGCGACACCCTCGTCCCGGAACCACTCCCACAGGCGGTAGCGCCAGGTCCAGTCGCCTTCCGCGCCGTGGGTCATCGAGTCGCCGACCACCATGACCCTGATCGGCTCATCGGCGGCGCTTCCCGTTCCCGCGCCGGCCGGATCGGCGAGGCCGACCACGACCAGCGCGGTCGAGAGGACGAGCGAGAGGGCACGGGCGGCGGTCTTCCACGGGCGGGAGCGGGGTGGTGACGGGAATCCGGGCTGCGACATGGGTTTCTTCCTTCTGCCCGATCACGGACCCGCCGGTCCCCGCTCCGGAGGCGGGGACCGGCGGATCGGGTGATCACCGAGGTCACGTCGATCGTCAGTTCCGCGATCATCTCGGAAAGCCCGCCGCATCCACAAGACGCGAACGACGGAAGTGCGCCCCATCCGTCCAAAGAAGACGCTCAGGCGGCGGAAGTGTTGCCGTGGTTGAACTTCCGGCCGGTTGTCCACCCCTGATCGTCACCACCGACCCCCTGTTCACCCCCTACCGCGCGACCGGCGGCGGTCACCGGTCGAGGTAGTCGCCCAACGCGCCGAGCGGGCCGTCCCAGTCGCGGGCCAGCGCGGCCAGGAACTGCTGCGCCACCCGCATCGGGGCCGAGCGGAGCCGGTAGCGCACCCGGCGCCGCTCCCCCGGTTCCGCCGTCACCAGACCCGCGTCGGCGAGCAGGGCCAGGTGCTTGGCGATCGCCTGCCGCGTGATCGGCAGTCGCCCGGCGAGGTCGGTGGCGGTGACGGGACCGCCCGAGGCCAGCGCGGCCAGGACGGCTCGGCGGCTCGGGTCGGCCAGTGCGACGAAGACCTGTTCGGCGATCGCCTCGGTGTCAGGCTGCATCGAGGTAGTCGACCAGTTCGCCCAGTTCGCTCGCCCACCCGCCGGTGTTGCCGTCGACGGCCTTGCCGTGCACGCCCTCCGGCGCCTGCGCGAACCCGGACTCGACCACGGTCAGCCGGGTGCCCGCCCCGACCGGTTCGAGGGTGAACTCGACGTAGGTGCGGCGCGGGTCCTCCTCGGGCATGCCGTCGATGCGCCAGGTGTAGCCGAACACCGAGGGCTCCTCGACCCGTTCGATCCGCAGGTCGGCGCTGTGACCACCGGTCCACGTCAGCCGGGCGGCGCCGCCGGGACGCAGGTCGATCGTCGCGTCGTTGCCGAACCACGTGCCGAGCCCCTCGGCCGTGGTGATCGCGGCCCACACCTCGACGGGCGGGTGCGCGATCTCGACGACGCGCTCGATGCGATCGGGGAATCCCATGACTGCCTCCATGCAAGTAGCAACTTGTCGGTTGCGACACTATGGCAACCAGTCGGTTGCGTCAATTGGCCGGGCCGACGCCCGTAACAACTCCGCCGACAGGAGCGATAACCGAACCGTGCTCGACTTTGAGCGAATCGCTCACGGCCATTCCGGAGGCCGACGACACCCACGCTCCTGCGCTGCGCAGTTGACCATGAAGACTTGAAGTCGACGTCGATTTAGACCTTGTTTTTGTGATTGATGCTGATCTAATGTCCCCTACATCGATCGAAAACAAGCAGCTTTCTGGAGATTTCATGACGAGGCGCGTGCTTAGACGCCTGCTCGCACTGCTGACCACAGGCATCGTCCTCGCCTCAACCGCCTGTTCAGCGCATCCGGCCGCCGGCAGCGTGGCGTTGACGCTGTGGCACGGCTACACCGAGCAGGAGTCCGACGCGTTGGCGAAACTGGCCGACAGGTGGAACGGGGAGCATCCCGACCAGAAGGTCGAGCTGGTTTTCGACGGCGGCAACGACACCGCGCTGCAGAAAACGCTCGCCTCGTTCGTCGCGGGCAACCCGCCCACGGTGGCCTACGAATTCGGATCGTCGATCACGCCCCTCGCGGCCCGGTCCGAGACCGCCGACCTGACCGACCTGATCAAGGCGAACCCCGACTTCGCCTGGGACGACTTCTTCCCCGCCGTGCGGGACGCCGCCACCGTCAACGGCCACATCTACGGCCTCCCCGCGCTGGTGGACAACCTGGCGCTGGTCTACAACAAGAAGCTGTTCACCGAGGCCGGCCTGTCCATGCCGACGGCCGAGTGGACGTGGGACGACTTCCGGACGGCCGCCAAGCGCCTCAGCGACCGCGACGGCACGCGCTACGGGTGGGCCTACGTCAACGACGGCTCCGAGGACACGGTGTGGCGCTACCTCGCCCTGCTGTGGCAGGCGGGCGGTGACCTGCTCACCGCCGACAACACCAAGGCCGCGTTCGACTCCCCGGCCGGGCTGCAGGCCGCGAAGCTGCTGCGCGACATGGCCGTCACGGACAAGTCCGTGTTCCTCGACCAGGGCGACCAGCAGTACCTCAACCTGTTCAACTCGGGCAGGCTCGGGATGATGTGGACGGGTCCGTGGGACCTGAGCGGGATCAACGAGGACGTCAACTACGGCGTGCAGATCCTGCCCGGCAAGGTCAACCACGCCACCATCGCGGGGCCGGACAACTTCATGCTGTTCGACAAGTCCGCCCAGCAGCGCGCGTGGCCGTTCCTGCAGTGGCTGCTCTCCCCCGAGATCCACCTCGAGTACGCCACCGAGACCGGGCACCTGCCGCTGCGCCAGTCCGAGCAGACCCTGTCCGGCTACCCCGCCTACCAGCAGAAGTACCCGGCCTCGCGGCTGTTCGTGGACAACCTGTCCGACAACGTGGCCAAGACCCGCCCCAACATCCCGCAGTACCCGGAGATCTCCCAGGTCCTGGGCAGCGCCATCCAGGGCGTCCTGCTGGGCCAGACCGACCCGGACGACGCGTTGACCGAGGCCGGTGCCGCCGTCGACAAGATCCTCGCGGGCGGCTGACCCGGTCTCACAGCAGCACCGCGACCAGCGCCGCCACCAGCAGGCAGAGGTGGGCGACGGCGTGCGCCCGGTCGGGGATCGGGGGCAGCAGCCTGCGGGACAGCGCGATGGCGGGCAGCGACCCGGCGAGCAGGGCGGCAGCGGCGACCGGGTCGACCGCGCCCGTCGGGCCGCCGGGGCCCAGCAGGTAGAGGGTCGTCGCGACGACCGCCACCGGCAGGCTGAGCGGGTTGGCCATGGCCGCGGCCTCGACCATGGGCAGCCCGCGGCGGCGCAGCAGCGGCACGGTCATCACGCTGCCCCCGACGCCGAGGAAGCTCGCCACCGCGCCGATCCCGACCCCGCCCGCCGTCGTCGTGAGCCGTCCCAGCGGCCGGGGCGTCCCGCCGCCGCGCAGGAACCCCCGGCGCAGCAGGCTGTCCAGGATCGTCACGACCAGGTACACCGCGAACAGCAGGTGCAGCACGGAGTCCGGGGCCAGCGTGGCGGCGGGCGTCCCGACGGCCGCGCCCAGGGCGACGAACGCCGCCAGCGGCCACAGGTACTCGCGGCGCAGCCTGCCCGCGCGGCGCAGCGCGAGCGTCGCGCCGAGCGAGTTCACCACCATGACCGCCGCCGACGTCCCCACGGCGACGTGCATCGCGTCCGGTCCGCTCGCGGCCACCGAGTACACGACCGGCACGGTGACGAAGCCGCCGCCGAAGCCGAACAGGACGGTCGTCACGCCGCTCAGGCAGCCGAGCACGAACAGGACCGCGATCGTGAGGAGCACGTGGACCGACGCTACCCACCGCTGGTCCGGCGGACTCGTCCACTTGGCCCTAGCGTGGGACCGATGCGACTCCCGACGGCCCGCCCCGTTCCCGCGACGCGCAGGGCCGCGTCATGACCCGGTGCCTGGTCATGGGTGCGACGGGGTACCTGGGCTCGCTGCTGGTCCCGGCGCTGGTCGAGGCCGGTCACGAGGTGGGCGCGCTGGTGCGCTCCCCCGAGTCGTCCGACCTGCCGCCGGTCACCGTGCACGCGGGTGACGCGACCGACCCGGCTGCCGTGCGCGCCGCGCTGGCGGGTGTCGAGGTGGCCTACTTCCTCGTGCACTCGCTCGACCGCGGCGACTTCGCCGACGTCGACCGCCGCGCGGCGACCGTCCTGGCCGCGGAGGCAGCGGCGGCGGGCGTCCGGCAGGTCGTCTACGTCGGCGGGCCCCGACCGACCTCCGACGACGTGTCGGACCACCTGGCTTCGCGCGCGGAGGTCGGCGACATCCTCACCCGCGGCAGCGTCCCCGCCCTGGCGTTGCAGGCCTCCATGGTCATCGGCCGCGGTTCGGCCAGCTTCGACCTGCTCCGCACCACCCGGCTCAGCCCCTGGGTGCCCGTGCCGCGGTGGATGCGCAACACCAGCAGGCCCGTCGCCGCCGCCGACGTCGTCCACTACCTCGTCGCCGCGGCCGCCCTGGAGCACCCGGTCCGCGGCACGTTCGACGTGTCCGGCCCGGAGGCGCTGAGCTACCTCGCGCTCGTCCAGCGGTACGCCCGCGTGACCGGTCTGCGCGTGCGCCTCCCGGTCCCCACCCCGCTGTGGTCGCACCGGCTCGCCGCCAGGCTGGCGGGCCTCGTCACGCCGATCCCCTCATCCGTCGCGGGCCCGCTGTTCGAATCCCTCGACCACGACCTCCAGCCCACCGACACCGACGTCACGACCGTGCTGCCACCGCCTCCGGGCGGCCCGACCACCGTGGACAACGCCATCCGCGACGCCTGCCCGCCCACCGGCGCACCGCCCGCCTCCGACACCCCGTTCGTCGACGAGGTCGTGGTGACGTCCACCGCCGAGCCCGACGAGGTGTGGCGCACGATCACCGGCCTCGGCGGCGCCAACGGCTGGCGGACGATCCCGCTGGTGTGGACCGTCCGCGGGGCGCTGGACCACCTGGCGGGCGGCGTCGGCCTCTACCGGGGGCGCGCGCCGGAGATCACCGACGGCGACGTCGTCGACTTCTGGACGGTGCTGCACCGCGACGACGACGCCCGCAGGCTGGTCCTGCACGCCGACATGAGGATGCCCGGCGACACCGTCATGGAGATGCGCGTCGACCGCCACGAGGGCGGGACGCGCTACCGCCAGACGATCACGTTCACCCCCGACGGCCAGGCGGGCAGGCTCTACTGGCAGGTGCAGAAGCCCTTCCACGACATCGTGTTCACCACGATGGCGCACGGCATCGCCCGCAGCTCGTCCTCCGACGGGCCGCGGGCGGCGGCCGAGGCCCTGCGCGACGCGGCGGGCCTGGTGGTGGCGCGGCTCAGGTGAGCGCCGGGGCCCAGCCGAAGGCTGACGCCGTCCGCGCGAGGTCGGTGAGCAGCCGCACGTTCTCCCCCAGCCCGAACGCGGGCGGGAGGAAGAGCACCACCTCGTCGGCCGCGGCGACACCGGGGTCGCCCAGCACCGCCTCGACGACCTCGTCCGGGTCGCCGTGGAAGACCGGGCTGACGCGCACCCCCGCGGGGAGGTCCCCGGTCACCACCGGTTCCAGGGCGCCCTTCGGGCGGGAGGCGTGCATGCCCTCGGACCGGCGCTGCGCGTCGTAGGCGGCGTAGGTCTCCCTCAGCTCGGCGGTGTCCCCCGGCAGGATCGAGGCGGCGACCGCCACCGCCGGCGGCTCGGTCCCGTACTTCGCCCGCCACGTGCTCCGGTAGGCGTGGATGACCCGCGCCTGGTGCTGACCGAAGGTCTCGCCCTCGTCCAGGTCGTGCAGCACGGTCCCGGTGATCAGCCCGATTCCCAGCTCGGCGGCGCGCACCGCCGATCCGATGCTCGCCGCCCCCTGCCGGATCCGCGACCGCAGTCCGGGGCTGTGCGGGGTGACCTTCAGCTCCGTGCCCACCGGCGCGCCCTGCCCCGGCCCGTCGACGACGTGCAGCACCTCGCCGCCGACCGCCGCGAGGAACCGCGCCTGCCTGCGCCGCGCCTCCGTGCGGGCGTCGGTGTCCACGGCGCCGAAGACCGCGTCGAACGCGGCGCCGGCCCCGGTGGCGACGGCCAGTTCGAGCCGGTCACCACCGACCAGGAGGTCCGTGGTGCCCGCCGCCTCGGCCAGCAGGATCGGGTCCTGGTAGCGCATCGGGAGGACGGCCGTGCCCAGCGCGATGCGGTGGGTGTGCTGGCCGACAGCGGCCAGGAACGGCAGCGGCGACGACAGGTAGTGGTCGAAGTGCCGCTGGTAGACCCACCCCGACTGGTACCCCAGCGCCTCCGCGGCCCGGAACAGCTCGACGCCGTCGCGCAGCCCCCGCGCCGGACCCCGGTCGTCGCTGAACGACACGCGGGTGTTGAAGCCGAGCCGACGCTTGGGCCGGAACGACGACCCCAGGGGCTCGGCAACGGACCGGATGGCGGTCATGGCACTCCTTCCGCGACAGCCCCGGCACCGACCGGGATCGAGTCGACCAGCGCACGGGTGTAGGGGTCACGGGGGTGGTCGAAGATCATCCCGACCTCCCCGCTCTCGACGATCCGCCCCCGGCGCATCACCGAGACGGTGTGCGCCAGCTGCCGCACCAGCGCCAGGTCGTGGGAGACGAACACGTAGGTCAGGCCGAGTTCGGCCTGCAACGCCAGCAGCACCTCGACGATGCCCGCCTGCACGCTGACGTCCAGCGCCGAGGTCGGTTCGTCGAGCACGATCACGTCCGGTCGCAGCACCAGTGCCCTGGCGAGGGCGACCCGCTGCCGCTGGCCTCCCGAGAGGGCGGAGGGCTTGCGGGACAACAGGTCCCGGCCCAGCCCCACGGAGTCGAGCGCCTCGCGCACCCGTTCGGCCCGTTCCGGCCGGGTCCCGATCCGGAACCGGTCGAGCGACTCCCCCACCAGCCGCTTGACCGTCCACGTGGGATCGAGGGAGGTGAAGGGGTTCTGGTAGACCAGTTGCAGGTGCCTGCGGATCGAGCGCAGCGACGCGTGCGACCGGCCGGACACCTGCTCGCCCGCCACCGCGATGCCGCCGCGGTCGGGCTCCTCCAGTCCGAGCAGCAGGCGGATCGTGGTCGTCTTCCCCGAGCCGGACTCGCCGACCAGGGCGTGGGTGGTGCCCGCCGCCACGGTGAACGACACGTCGTCCACGGCGGTCAGCGTGCGGCCGTCGACGGTGAACGACTTGGTCACGCCGGTGACCTCGATCCTGGGCGCGCCCGCGACGGGCCGGATGTCGCGCAGGTGCCGGTAGCGGTCGGGGTTGAGCGCGGGGACGTCGGCGTGCAGCCGCCGGGTGTAGTCCGACGAGGGCGCGGAGAACACCGACGCGGTGCGGCCCACCTCCTGCACGACGCCGTCCTTGAGCACCACCAGCGAGTCCGCGCGCTCCGCGGCGATCGCCAGGTCGTGGGTGATCAGGAGCAGGCTGATGTCCAGGTCCCGCCGCAGGTCCGACAGCAGGTCGAGGATGCGCTTCTGGATCGTGACGTCGAGCGCCGAGGTCGGCTCGTCGGCGACGATCAGCGCGGGCCGCGGCAGCACGGTGAGTCCGATGAGGACGCGCTGGAGCATGCCGCCGGACAGCTGGTGCGGGTAGGAGTCGTAGACGCGGCGGGGGTCGTCCAGCCCCACCTGGGCGAAGGTCTCCAGCACCAGCTCCTCGTGCCCGCCGGGTTCGCCGAGCAGGGCGGCGGCCTCCCGCGCCTGGGAGCCGACCGTCCGCACCGGGTTGAGGGCGTTGCCGGGGTCCTGGGGCACGAACCCGATCCGCCTGCCGCGCAACGGCCGGAACCGCCGCTCCGACAGCGACAGGACGTCCTGCCCGTCGAACTCCACCAGACCGCTCGCCCGGCCCGTCCCCTGCGGCAGCAGGCGGAGCAGCGCGCGGGCGATGGTCGACTTGCCCGACCCCGACTCGCCGATGAGCGCGAGGCTCTCGCCGCGCCGGAGGTCGAAGCCCACGTCGGTGACGACCTGGTTGTCGCCGTAGGACACGGAGAGCCCTTCGACGCGCAGCAGCGGGCCCGCGGTGGGCGGGGCGACCCGTTCGAGGGTCAGTCGGTCTTGCGGAGCCATCGGCTGATCCTGTTCACGGAGAGGACGGTGGCGATCGTGACGAGCGCGGGCGCGTAGACCAGCCACTGCGCCAGCGGGTAGTCCTTGCCGATCGAGATCAGCAGGCCCCAGTCGGACGCGGGCGGCGGGTCGCCGTACCCGAGGAACGCGAGGCCCGCGATGGTCAGGATCGACAGCCCGAACTGGAGGACCGCGAGCATCAGCACCGAGCGCGAGGCGTTGGGCAGCACGTGGCGCACCAGGATGTGCCACCGCGAGCCGCCCTGGAGGTAGGACGCCTCCACGAAGACCGCGCGGCGGGTCTTGAGCACCTCCGACCGCATGACCCTGGCGAACACGCCCACCGCGGAGACACCCGTGGCGATGGCGGCGTTGATCGTCTCGAAGCCGAGCGAGCTGACCACGACGACCGCGAGCAGGAACGACGGGATCGCCAGCAGCACGTCGACCAGCCGGGCCAGCACGCTGTCCACCCGGCCTCCGGCGAACCCGGCGACCAGGCCGATCAGCCCGCCGACCAGGACGCCGATGCCCACCGCCACCAGCGCGCTGGTCACCGAGGACGAGGTGCCGTGGACGACGCGGGAGAACAGGTCGCGCCCCAGGTGGTCGGTGCCGAAGAGGTGCGCGGTGCTCGGCGCCCGGAACTTGTCGGCCGGGACGCCGCGCGCGGGGTCCTGGCCGGTGAACAGACCGGGGGCCAGCGACCACGACAGCACGACCACCAGGACGGCGAACGCGCCGACGACCGCCGGAGGCACGCGGGACGCCTTCCTGCGGCGTGCCGGTAGTTGTGGGCGGGACAGGGCCGACACGCTCATGACGCCTCCTCCCGTTCGCGCGGCTTGGCGTCGGCGAGCCGCACCCGCGGGTCGAGCAGCGGGTAGGCGAGGTCGGCGACGAGGTTCACCACCACGAAGATGACGGCCGCCAGCGTGACGACCGCTTGCAGCACCGGGAGGTCCTGCGTCGTCACCGACCTCTCCACGAGGCTGCCGATGCCGGTGCGCCCGAAGATCTGCTCGGTGATCACGGCCCCGCCGAGCAGTTCCCCCACGGTCAGCGCGATGACCGTGACGACCGGCAGCGCCGACGGCTTGAGCAGGTGCCGCAGGAACAGCCGGGCCTGCCCCAGTCCGCGGGAGCGGGCGACCGACGCGTACTCCTGGCCGGCCTCGTGGTCGAGGTTCGCGATGAGCACCTCCGCCACCTGGGCGGAGACCGGGATGCCGAGGGCGATGGCGGCGAAGAACGTCGCCAGGCCGCCCTCGGAGTCGATCACCCGGAACAGCCCCAGCTGGAACGCGAACACGTTGATCAGCACCAGGCCGATCACGAAGTTCGGCACGGACAGGAAGAGCGACGGGAACGCCCGCAGCAGGCCCTGCCCGTACCGCTTGGGCAGGTACTGGGTGCCGAAGCCGATGGCGAACGCCAGCACCAGCGCCACGGCCAGCGCCGAGGTCGCCAGCAGGAGGGTCGAGCCGAGCACGTCGCCGATGAGCCGGTCGACCGGGAGGCCCGACCGCAGCGAGACGCCGAGGTCGCCCACCACCAGGCGGGACAGCGACTCCCACAGCTGGACGTGCACCGGGCGGTCGAGCCCGTAGTAGGAGACGATCCGGCCGATCTCGTCCTCGGTGAACCCGTTCTGCGGGTTGCGCAGGGTGTTGGTCACGGGGTCGCCGGGCAGCACGCTGATCACGACGAACGTGAACGCGTACGCCAGCAGGATGACGACGACCGCCTGGAGGACGCGCTTGACCGCGTACTCCGCGTAGTCGGAGTTCATGCCGTCACCGTCAGCCGAGCCAGGCGGCGTAGTAGTCGGCGTAGGCGATGCCGTTGTAGGACACGCCGTGCAACTTGGGCGACTGGAGGTAGACGCGCTGCACGATCTGCGTGATCGGCACGAAGTAGCCCTGCTGGAGCACGTGGCCCTGCAACTCGTCCAGCAGCGAGGCGCGGGCGTCGACGGTCCCCGCGCTCGCCACGCCGGTGGCCAGCTCGACGAGCTTCGGGTCGGTCTGCCCGAGTCCGAACCAGTTCTCGCCCTTGTTCGCGTCGGTGAGGACCCCGGCCACGATGCCCGCGTCGATGAAGCTCCTGGTGACCTCGTAGGCCGCCACGCTCGGGCTGTTGACCTTGACCCGCTCGCCGTAGGTCACGACGTCGAAGGCCTGGATGTCGACCTCGAAGCCGATCCCGCCGAGCTGCTGGGCGATGAGCTCGTCGACGGACTTGGAGGTGGCCAGGTAGGGGTTCGCGTACAGGGTCAGCCGCAACGGCTTGCCGTCCTTGGTCCGGACGCCGTCGGCGCCCTTCGCCCAGCCGGCCTCGTCGAGCAGTCCGCCCGCCTTGGCGGCGTCGAAGGCGAAGTCCGCGCTGTGGTCGGTCGCGCCGGGGACGTTGCTCTGGAACAGCGATTCCGCGGGCAGCCAGTCCGGGGTGTAGACCGTGGAGATGATCTCCTCGCGGTCGATCCCGTGCTGGAGCGCCTGGCGGACCTTGACGTCGTCGAACGGCGCGACCTTGGTGTTGACCGCGAAGCCGTTGACGAAGCCGAGGTAGCGCGGGGTCGCGGTGGTGAAGCCCTGGTCGGCGAACGACTTCAGCTCCTGCGGCGACGGGTTGTAGGCGACGTCGGCCTGTCCCGACTGGACGGCCGAGGTGCGCACCGACGGCTGGGCGACGAGCTTGTAGGTGATCGAGTCCAGGTAGGCCGGCCCCTGGTGCTCCAGCGCGGCGGGAGCCCAGTCGTAGTCGGCCCGCTTCTTGAGGACGACGCTGTCGCCCTCCTTCCACGAGGACAGCACGAACGGGCCGCTGCCGAGGTCGTTGGCGAGGTCGGCCTGCTGCGCGGCGGGCAGCGCGATCGTCCTGGGGGAGATCAGGATGGAGCCGTGGTAGCCCAGGGTCGGGATGAAGCCCAGCGTCGGCGCCTTGAAGAACACCTTCACCGTGGCCGCGTCCACCGCCTCGGCGTGGTCGTAGGTCTTGGGGAACAGGCCGATCGGGTTGATGCCCCTCGCCGCGTCGCCCTTGGCCCAGATGTCCAGGTTCGCCAGGACGGCGGCGGCGTCCAGCGGTGTCCTGTCCGAGAACGTGACGCCCTTGCGCAGGTGGAGGGTGAACTCCGTCGCGGTGTCGTTCTGCTCCCAGCTCTCCCCCACCCAGGGGCTCACCGCGCCCTTCTCGTCGACGTAGACGAGCTTGTCGGTGAGGTGGCCCCAGATGTGGCCCTGGAAGCTGGAGATGGCGCTGTTGTTGGGGATCCAGGTGTCGCCGAGCGAGTCGATCAGGAAGGTGATGTCGCCGCCCTGCGTCGGTTCGCCGG
The DNA here is from genome assembly GCF_032460545.1 of Umezawaea sp. Da 62-37. Classification (GTDB taxonomy): domain Bacteria; phylum Actinomycetota; class Actinomycetes; order Mycobacteriales; family Pseudonocardiaceae; genus Umezawaea. Next base: position 10,709,621 of record NZ_CP135965.1, on the reverse strand, counting down.
AACCACCTCCCGAGTTGGCCGCGACGCCCGGCCCACAGGCGGCCAGGGCGACGACGGTGGCGAGGCCGACGATCATCCGCAGTGCGCGGCCGGGTGGACGGACGCGGCGTGCCGCGCGGAAGGTGTTCACTGGGCTTTCCCCTCGGGACGGTGAAGGCGAACGGGCCACTGGGGCCCGCCCCGAATCTAGGAGCGCCCCGCGCACGGGGTCCAAGACGAAATGGGGATCGGAACCCATCGCGGACTCTGATCGACGGGGTCCGCCGATCACGGCCGCGCGCGGTTAGCATCGGTGCGGTGAGCCGGACGCACGAAACCAGCGCGCACTGGGGGACCTACCTGGTCGAGGTGTCCCCCGACGGCCTCGACGTCGTCTCGGCCCGTGCGCGTCCCGACGACCCCGACGCCGCGCCGGCGATCGGGAACGTCGCCGACGCCCACCGCCACCGCTCGCGGGTGGCCAGGCCGAGCGTGCGCCGCCGCTGGCTCGACGAGGGCCCCGGCCCGGACGCCCGGCGCGGCGACCCGGCGGAGGAGTACGTCGAGGTCGACTGGGACACCGCGCTCGACCTGCTGGCCCGCGAGCTGGACCGGGTCCGGTCGGAGTTCGGCAACAGCGCGATCTTCGGCGGCTCCTACGGCTGGGGCAGCGCGGGCAGGCTGCACCACGCGCAGAGCCAGCTGCACCGGTTCCTCAACACCATCGGCGGCTACACCCGGTCGGTCAACGACTACAGCCGCGGCGCCAGCATGGTGCTGCTCCCCCACCTCATCGGCGCGCGCGGCGCCCTCGACCTGCGGTACAAACCCGCCTCCTGGACCGATGTCGCCGAGCACACCGACCTGCTCGTCAGCTTCGGCGGCGTGCGCCGGTCGAACACCTGGGTGGTGCCCGGCGGGCACGCGCGGCACGTCGGCTCCGACTTCGCCAGGGCGGTGGGCCGCGGCACGGAGGTCGTGGCGCTGACCGCCCAGCGCGACGACGCCTTCGCCGACCTCGGCGCGGAGTGGGTGGGCGTCATGCCGGGCACCGACACCGCCGTCATGCTGGCGCTGATCCACGTGCTGATCGTCGACCGCCTCGCCGACGAGGAGTTCCTGGCGGCGTTCACGGTCGGGGCCGACGAGGTCCGGCGGTACGTGCTCGGGGAGTCCGACGGGGTGCCGAAGACGCCGGAGTGGGCGGAGCGGATCAGCCGGACGCCCGCGTCGACGATCCGCGACCTCGCCCACCGGATGGCCTCCGGGCGGACGATGGTCAACGTCGTGTACTCGTTGCAACGCGGCGAAGGCGGCGAGCAGGCGATCTTCGCTGGCCTCACGCTGGCGGCGTTCCTCGGGCAGATCGGCCTGCCCGGCGGTGGTTTCGCGCACGGCTTCGGGTCGATGGGCGACTACGGCGTCGGGGTCGCGGGCGCGCCGCTGCCGACGTTCCACCAGGGCGTCAACCCGGTGGCGGACTTCATCCCGTGCGCGCGGATCAGCGACCTGCTCCTGCACCCCGGCGAGGAGATCCCGTACAACGGCGGGCGGGTGCGGTTCCCGGAGACGCGGCTCGCGTACTGGGCGGGCGGCAACCCGTTCCACCACCACCAGGACCTCCGACGGCTCCGCCGGGCGCTGTCCACACTGGACACCTTCGTGGTGCACGAGACGCACTGGACGCCCACCGCCCGGCACGCCGACGTCGTGCTGCCCGTCGCGAGCACGCTGGAACGCGACGACGTGGCGGCGGGAGCGGGCGACAGCAGGCTGCGCGCGGTGCCCAGGGCCGTGCCGCCGCGCGGTGAGGCGCGCGAGGAGCTGTGGATCTACACGCGGCTGGCCGAGCGGCTGGGCGCGGACTTCGCCGAGGGCCTGGACTCCCGGCAGTGGCTGGAGCGGATCTACGAGCAGTGGCGGGCCGCCCCGGCGTCACCGCCCGCGCCGCCGTTCGCGGAGTTCTGGCGCGACGGCGGGGTCGAGCTGCCCCAGAAGCCCTACGACGACACGGTTTTCGCCGCGTTCCGCGCGGATCCGGCGGCGAACCCGTTGGGTACGCCGAGCGGCCGGATCGAGCTGTTCTCCCCGACGCTGGCCGGTTTCGGCCTGTCCGACGTCGCCGGGCACGCGTGGTGGCGGGAGCCGACGCAGTGGTGGGGCTCGCCGTCGGCGGCGGAGTTCGACCTGCACCTGCTGTGCAACCAGCCGACGCACCGGCTGCACAGCCAGCTGGACATGGGCGCGGCCAGCCGGTCGACCAAGGTCGCCGGGCGGGAACCCCTGCGCCTGCACCCCGCCGACGCGGCCGCGCGCGGCCTGGCCGACGGGGACGTCGCGCTGGTCCGCAGCGCCCAGGGCAGCCTGCTCGCGGGGGTCGTCGTCACCGACGCGCTGCTGCCCGGTGTGGCGCAGATGCACACCGGCGCGTGGTTCGACCCGAGCGCGCCCGAGGTCGCGGACTGCGTCAACGGCAACGTCAACGTGCTCACCCGCGACGTCGGCACGTCGACGCTGACGCAGGCCACCAGCGGCGCGCACGTGCTGGTGGCCGTGACCCGGTACGACGGGCCCGTGCCACCGGTTCGGGCGTACGAACCGCCGCCGTTCAGCCGCTGAAGAGCGCTGCACGCAGGGAAAGCGAAGCAAAGAACTTCGCTGGATCGTCGACTTCGTCGACAGCGAGAACCGCCGCTGTTCAACCAGTAAGAACCCGCTTGCCGGCGGCCACCAGCGCGGTGTCCTCCTGGGGCGGGTGGACTCGCACGCACAGCACGTCGCGCAGGTGCCGTTCCAGCGAATTGCGCCGGGACAGCGCGGGGTTGCCGAGGGCCGCGACCGCCGTCTGCACGGCCGACACGACCGACCGGGCGATGGCCACCTTGAGCACCGAGAGCTGGGGTGTGACCGTCGGGTCGCCCGCCTCCAGGCGCAGCAAGGCACCGTGCAGCAGCGTTTCCGCCTGGGCGATCTGGAGGTCGATCTCCCCCGCGACGGCCTGGATCCGCTCGGTCGTGGCGATCGGCCTGCCGAGTCCGGCGGGCACCCGCGACCGGGCGAAGTCCGCGAACGCCCGCCGAGCCGCCTTCGCCACGCCGAGGTAGAGCGCCGGGTGGCCGAAGCTGCCGGGACCGGCCGCGGCGGCGGGGTCCCGGTAGACGCCGTCCGCTCCGCGCGGGATCTCGACGAACGCGTCCGCGGGCAACCCGACGTCCTCGTAGACCACGTCGTGGGTGTTGGAGGCGCGCAGCCCGAGGTGGTCCCAGGTGTCGACCCAGGTGATGCCGGGCAGGTCGCCGGGGACGATCACGTGCCCGACGCGCGGAGCGGCGGGATCGCCGTCCGAGTCGTCGGCCACGGCCCACACCACGTGGTAGGCCAGCGCCGTGCCACCGGTCGCGTAAGCCTTGTGGCCGTTGAGGATCCAGCCGGACGGGGTGCGCCGGACGGTCGTCTTCGGCAGGCCGCCGCGGGCCGGGGCGCCGAGTTCCGGCTCGGCCCGGATGGCGTTGACCGGCGCCGGACCGCGCACCGAGCGGGCCAGCACGTCGTCGTAGAACGCGGTGGGCCAGTGGGCGTTCGCGGCCTGGGAGGCGTGCGCCATCAGGGTGTTCGCCGCGATCAGCGCCACGGACGGGTCGCCCTCGCCCAGCGCGGTGAGGACGCGGGCCGTCTCACGCGGTCCCGCCCCCGCGCCGCCGTAGCGCTGCCCGACGGTGGCGGTGAGCAGGCCCGCGCGGTGGGCGACTTCCAGCCCCCGCACCGGAACCGCGCCGCTCAGGTCGTACTCCGCGGCGGTCTCGGCCACCTCCGCCGTGACCGCCGCGAGCGCCTGCTCCGACAGGTCCACCGCGGGGAGGGCGTGCACCGCGGTGCCGGTCACGACCGGACCGCCGTCGCGTGCCGCCGGTAGTCCTCGGCGTAGTTGCCCAGGTGCTCGGCCTGGAGCGTGCCGCGCCTGCCGGTCGCCTCGCGGTGCGCGATCTCCTGCCGCACCAGGGGAAGCACGTGCTCGCCGTAGTCCACGGCGTCGACGAGCGTGTCGTAGCCGCGGATGCTCACCAGGTCCGCGCCGTGGTCGACGTAGTCGAGGATCGCGGCCGCCACGGTCTCCGGGGAGCCCACCAGCGCCGTCGACGCCCCGCCCGCGTTGGTCACGGCGGCGGTCCTGGTCCACAGCGCCCGGTCGTACAGGTCGGACTTCTCGGCGAACGACAACGCGCGCTGCGAGCCGACGTTCTGCGGCGCGCCGGGCTGCTGGAGCCGCTGCTTGCCGTAGGCGGACTTGCCGAACGTGTCGGCGATCCGGTCGACGTACTCGTGCGCCTTGCGCCACGCCAGTTCGTCGGTCGCCGCGATGATCGGCCGGAAGGTCACCCAGATGCGGGGCAGCGTGGTGCGCCCCGCGGCGCGGGCGATCGCGTGGACGCGGTCGATCTCGCCGCGCAGGTCGTCGAGCGGCTCGCCCCAGAAGCTGAACACGTCGGCCTTCTCGCCGCCGACCCGGAACGCCTCGTCGGACTGGCCGCCGATGGAGATCGGGATGGGCGCGCCGTGCGGCGCGAAGCCGGGGCCGAAGTCGTCGAACTTGTAGAACTCGCCCTCGTGGCTGAACGGCGCGGGCTCGGTCCAGGCGCGGCGCAGCAGGTCGATGTACTCCGACGTGCGGGCGTAGCGGCGGTCCTTGGGCAGGTAGTCGCCCTGGCGGGCCTGCTCGGCGTCGCTGCCGCCGGAGATGAGGTGGACGACGGCCCTGCCCTCGGTGAGCTGGTCGAGCGTGGCGAGCTTCTGCGCGCCCACCAACGGGAACGTGGTGTTCGGGCGGAGGGCGACGATCGGCTTGATCCGCTCGGTGAGCTGGCCGACGGCCGAGGCGACGACGAACGAGTCGGCCGTACCGGAACCGTAGGGCAGCAGCGTGTAGTCGTAGCCGCCGTCCTCCAGGGCGCGGACGTACTCGCGGAAGTACCCGGGGTCGATGCCGCGGGTGGGGATCGGGTTCAGCTCGGTCGACGGGTTGAGGTGCGACAGGCTGATGAACTCAACCTTCCGCGAGGCGGTCTCGGGGATCTTCTGGTCGAACTCCGGTGCGCTGGTCACGCGTCGAACGTAGGTCGGTGGCGGGAGGGGCGTCCAAGACAAGTGCGTGATGGATTCCGATAGGTCCGCGTTGTGGACGGGGTCAGGCGCCACGGGCGGGGACGAGCTGGAGGTGCGGGCGCTGCTCGAAGAAGTCCACCCCGGCGGTGAGCGCCGTCCGCTCGACCTCCGCGGGCAGGCCGCGCCGGGCGACCATCCGCAGGTGGGTCGTGCCCGCCTCGGGCAGGTCGCCGCACACCGCCAGCCCCGACGGGCGCCCGCCCGCGCTCGGCAGCAGCGCGACGCCGAGGCCCGCCCGGACACCGGCGAGCACGCCCTCCAGCGTCGTGGACTGCGCGGTGACCTCCACCCGGTGGCCCTCGCCGGTGAGGACCGACAGCGCTCGCTCGCGCAGGCCGCACGGCTCCTCGAACGCGATGAGCGGCCACGTCCCACCGGGCTCGGGCCGCCGCCAGCCCCTTGCGGTGTACCAGACCAGCGGCAGCCGTCCGACGAGGTGGCCCGCGCCGTGGCCGCCGGGGTCGAGCACGAACGCGAAGTCCACCACTCCCCTGGTCACCGCCTCGGCGAGCTGCGTGGACCGGCCGATCTCGAAGCGGGTGGAGCAGTCGGGGAACGCGGCCTGCAACGCGCGGATCATCTCCGGCAGGATCTGCTGCGCGCTGTGCTCCGTGGAGCCGACCACGATCGTCCGGTCCCGCCCCGCCTCCAGCCGGTGCAGCGAGGCGTCGTGCACCCCGATGATCCGCCGCGCCTCCGCCAGCACCCGCTCGCCCTCATGGGTGAGGCGCATGACGCGCCCGTCCCGTTCGAACAGCTTGCGCTTGAGGCCGCGTTCGAGCAGCCGGACGTGCTGGCTGAGCGCGGGCTGGCTGATGTGCCGCACGGCGGCGGCCTTGCTGAACCCGCCGCACTCGGCGATCGCGATCAGCGTGCGCAGGTGTTCGAGGTCCAACGAGGTCGTCATGGGTCCGATTAGAGCCGACCAGAGGGGTGTCCGAGGAGCCCGACCGCGATGTGGGAACCCGGCTCCGGCCCTTGCCAATCCATCACGACCCCTCATGGGAAGCCATCGTGAAAGGCACTTGGACACGCCCGCGCGCCGCGGGCGACGCTGGACACCCCGACCACGGCCCGTCGCGGCCGGGGTCGGACCGCCGTTCGGAAGGAGTGCGAGATGCGCCGTCACGCCGACCCGATCCCCTCGGTCGGGGGTGGCCTGGACCCCGCCCGGCTGCGCGCCGCCTTCGGCGCCTTCCCCAGCGGCGTCGTCGCCGTGGCCGCGCGGGTCGACGACCGGGTCGTCGGCCTGGCCGCCAGCTCGTTCACCACGGTGTCGCTGGACCCGCCGCTGGTGTCCTTCTCGATCGCCACCACGTCCCGCACGTGGCCCGTCCTGCGCCGCGCCGACCACCTCGGCGTGACCGTCCTCGCGGACCACCACGCCGTCGTCGCCCGGCAGCTCGCGGGCCGCGCCGACCTCCGCTTCGACGGCCTGGACCTGGCTTTCGGCGACGGCGGCGCGGTCACCCTCGCCGACGGCGTCGCCTGGTTCGACACCACGATCGACCGCCACGTCGAGGCGGGCGACCACACCATCGTCCTGCTCCGCCTGCACGCCGCGTCCCACACCGACCGCTCCCGGCCGCTGGTCTTCCACCGCAGCGGCTTCGGCCTGGACCGCCCGGCACGGGGTCACGGGGTGGCGGAGGCGACCGCCACACCGTGACCGGGCGTCAGGCCTGGTCGAGAGGCCGGACGTCGAGGTGCAGCTGGGACAGCACCTCGTCGGCGATGTGGTGGATGCCCGCCGGGTGGTTCTCCGGGTCGTAGGGGCCCCACACCGACAGCAGGCCGCAGATGTCGAAGCCGTGCGGGGCCGAGCGGACCGTCTCGCCGCGCTTGGCGAGGGCGTAGTACTCGCGGAACGACGGCGAGTACCGGGCGTCGCCCGCCCAGTTCTCCTCCACGACACCGTCGCGGTAGACGAACTTGATGCACGTGGCGAGCCTGCCGGGGTGGCGCTGCTCGGCCAGCCCGGTGGCGGCGGGCCCTTCGCCGAACGCCGCGAGCAGGAACAGCTCCACGAGGTCGACGGCGTGCACGTCGCGGACGTGGCGGTAGACGTGGCCGCCGCTGATGCGGGTGCTGAACTCGACGATCCGGTAGCCGCCGTCGGCGCCCTGGCGGAACTCGGCGTTGAGCAGGGCGACGCCGATGTCCAGCGAGCGCGCGAGGTCCTCCATGACGGCGGTGATCTCGGCTTCCACGGCGGCGTCGCCGTGCGGCAGGACGTAGAGGTCCTCCTCGAACCACGGCGGGTGCGGCAGCTGCTTGGTGTTCACGCCGCCGAGGTGGAACCTGCCGTCGATCACCACGCCGTCGCAGGTGACCTCGCGGCCGGGCAGGTACTCCTCGACCAGCGCCCACTTCTCCGGCATGGCGTCGTAGAAGTTGCCCTCGCCGGACGCCGCCAGCTCGGCGATCCCGTCGAGCACCTCCGGGATCCGGGCCGGGTCGCCCACCAGCTCCACGTGCGTGCTGCTGGCGCCGCGGCTGGGCTTCACGATGCACGGCAGCCCGAGCGGCGCGATCAGCGCCGGGTCCACGTCGCGGTCGCCGACCTCCACGAAACCGGGCGACGGCAGGCCGTGGGCGGCCATGTGCCTGCGCTGCAACGTCTTGTCCCGCGCGATCGCGTCGGCCTCGGGGCGGCTCCAGGCCACGCCGTGCGCGGCGTTGGCCAGGCCGACGGCGACGATGTCGGTCTCCTGGAACGTGATCGCGAAGTCCGAGCCGGTCTCGCGCAGCGCCACCGCGACCAGGTCGGCGAACGCGTCGGTGGACAGCCCGGCGCCGATGAGCCGGACGGTCGAGTAGCGCGGGTCGTCCCGCGCCGACTTGTCCTCGGTCACCAGGTGGATCGTCAGTCCCAGCCGGAACATCGTGTCCACGTGGTCGTACCTGATCTGCAACCCGGTCCGCATGACCAGGACCACGTGGCGGTTGACCAGCGACGTCATTTCCAAACCTTCCAGATCATGAGGATGCCCGCGCACACGACGACGGTGACGACGGCGATGCCCCACCACAGCCCGGACGGGCTCAACGCGTAGACGGCCGTGCCGAGCGCGGGCCCGAGGGTGAAGCCGAGGCTCTGGCAGGTGGCGAGCATGCCCTGGTAGCGCCCGGTGGCCCCCGGCGGCGAGAGCTCGGCCACGGCGGCGTTGGCCACCGGCGCGAACACCATCTCCCCGATCGTGAAGACGATGAACGCGGGCACCACCAGGATCGCGACCTTGCCGAGCCCCGCGACCACCAGGCCCGCCGACATCAGCGCGACACCGGCGACCACCGGCACCCGCCACGGCAGCTTGCGCGTGACGGAGCTGATCGGCAGCTCGCCGATGATCACCAGGAAGCCGTTGAGCGCCAGCAGGAGGCCGTAGAAGCTGGCCGGGCTGCCCGCCTCCGACAGCTGGAGCGGCATGGTCGACATGTGCTGGGCGTAGATGGACGCGACCACGAACAGCAGCAGGCACAGCAGCACCACGCCGCGGTGGCCGCGGACCGGGACGGCGGGATCGCCGGGCTCCGGTTCCGCCGCGACGGGTTCCGCGGCCGTGCCCCGCCCGCGCAGCCCGATCAGGATGACCAGCCCGCACAGCGCGCAGGTGGCGGCGTCGATCAGGAACAGCGCGGTGTAGGAGCGGGTGGCGACGAGACCGGCGATCAACGGCCCGAGCGCGGCGCCGACGTTGAGCGCCAGCCGGAAGAACGCGAAGATCGGCACCCGGTCGACCGGGTCGCTGTTGCGCACCAGCAGCGCGGACGCGGCGGGCACGTAGGACTGGCCGAAGAACCCGACCAGGCACACCCCCACGACGACGAGCGCCGTGTCCGGGGCCACCGCGAGCAGCGCGAGGGACGCCGCGGAGCCGGTCATCGAGGCGACCAGCGACCCGCGGTGGCCCACCCGGTCGGCCAGCCACCCGCCGCCGAGCGAGCCCGCCATGCCTGCCGCGCCGATGGCGACCAGCACGAGCGGCAGTTCGGCCGCGGTGAACCCGCGGTCGACGAGGAACAGCGTCGCGAACGTGGAGAAGAACGAGCCGACCCGGTTGACGAAGACCCCGACGATCAGGATCCACACCTGGGCGGGCGCCCCCATGACCACCGCGAGCACGGACCGCGGCTTGGTGGACGGAGCGGTCACCGGGCGGTCCCGGCCACGGCCAGTTCGTCGGCGTCGACCTCGACACCCGTGGAGATCTCCAGCGCGGCGTCGAGCGCGGCCTCCCGGCTCGCACCGGTCACGACCACGACGGCGAGCCGGGACATGTACCCGCGCGGCGGGAGCAGCAGTTCGGCGCCCACCGAGCCCAGCACCGCGAAGGAGTCCAGTTCCGGACGTTCCGCGAGCGCGTCGGGCAGCGCGATGCCGTTGAGCCGGATGTCGGTGGCCGGGTAGAGGAACCGCACCGCGGCCGACCCGAGATCCCGGCGGTCGATCGCGGGTGCGTCGCCCAGCGCGATGTCGGCCGCGGCGGACGCCAGGTCCACGCCGTGGGCGAGCAGGCCGAGGTAGGGGATGAGGTCGCCGCCGAGCCGGGCGTTCAGTTCGATGATCCTCGGCCCGTCCGGACCGAGGCGGACCTCGGTGTGCGTGACGACGTCGTCCAGGCCCGCCAGCGCGTGCGCCTTCCGGACCAGGTCGTACACCTCCGGCGGGGCCAGCGCGTCGGGCGCGGGCACCACGTGGCCGATCTCCTCGAAGTACGGGGCCAGGCCCGTCTGCTTCTCGGCCACCACCAGCGGGGTGGTCACGCCGCCGAACGTCACCGAGTCGACGCTGATCTCCGGGCCGTCGACGTACTCCTCGATCAGCACCCCGTCGTAGCGGGACTTGACGATCCCGACCCTGGCCGAGGTCGCGACCTCGAACGCCGCGTCGACCTCGTCGTCGGTCGTCACCATGGCGACGCCCGCGCTGCCGCCGAGCGCCCTCGGCTTGAACACGGCGGGCAGTCCGACGGACCTGAGCACCTCGCGCGCCTGCTCGGGCGTCTCCGCGACCCCGAAGCGGATGGGCGCGAGGCCCGACTCCTGTTGCAGGGCGCGGAAAGCGCTCTTGTCCTTGACCGCGCGCACGGCGTCGACACCGGGGCCGCGGAAGCCGAGTTCCGCAGTCAGCCGGGCCGTCAGCTCCACGTACCGCTCGTCGTAGGTGAGCAGCCCGTCCGCGGTGACGTCGCGGACCGCCGCCAGCACGGCCTCGTGGTCGGAGAGGTCGACCAGCAGCGAGTCCGCGAGGTAGGCGGTCTCCCAGCGCGGCGGGGCGTCCGACACCAGGACGATGTCGGCCTTGCGGGAGATGGCGCGCAGCGCGTACTCGCGGAACGCGGCTCCCCCGCTTCCGATCAGGACCAAGCGCTTGTTCGTCACGTCGCCGGGTGCTTCGCTTCGGGCAGGAAGGTGGTCTCGGCGGTCTGGCCGGCGTCCGGGGCGATCAGGTAGACGCAGCCGCCCTCGCCCGCGGTGGAGCCGTGCACGGTGTTGGCGGGCAGCTGGAGCTTCGAGTTGGGGCCGCACGAGTGCCGGCGCACCTCGCCGTCCTGGAGCCAGAACACGTTCAGCACGCCGTCGATGACGAACAGCGTCTCGTCGATGCTGTGCCGGTGCCAGTTGTGGGTCTTGCCCTCCTGGTCGTGCTGCACCTCGAAACTGCCCTGCGCGGGCAGGAACGCGGTGATCCGATCGGTCAACGGGACTTCGGGCTCGATGGTGATGGTGGGTGACATGCCTGACTCCTCGGTGCGGTGAACGTGAATTATGAGGTTGGCTCGGAAATCTTCGCGTGGGCGATCGGGCACCTGGCTCCGGGCGGGTTCGGCTCGTTGTCGTCGGAGAGGAAGTACTGCTCCCACTCCTTGTTCCCCGCCTCGCCGAAACTGCCCAGCAGCGGCGTCCGCTCCGCCGTGTCGTATTTCGCCAGGCGATCGCGGATCACCTTGCGCGCGTTGTCACCGGTCGCCGTGCCGCCCTTGAGGTCGTCGAAGACGAACCGCGGCTGGAAGGTGATCGCGAAGTATTCGAAGTACCTGCTGCGCCGGTCGACGTGGTAGGGCGTGTTCGCCACCACGAACATGGGCGTCGAGTTGTAGGAGTACTCCCACGTGGGGTCGTCGAAGTCCTGCGAGATGTCCTCCGGCCACGTCGCCATGTCCGTCGCGCTCACGTCGCGCAGCAGCGACCAGAAGTGCTCGCGGTGCTTCTCCATCGAGTCCAGCCGCGGGTCGAACTCGAAGAAGCAGACCAGCGACGTGCGGCGGCCGAGGCTCTCCGCGATGTCCGTGAACTGGCGCAACGCCTCCGCGAGAACGGGTACGCGCTGGCTGCCGTTGGGTATGAACGCGTAGCGCAGTGTCTCCTTGCGCACGGCGTCCACCCCGAACACGCACGGGAACAGGTTGGTGCTGTCGAGCATCCGCTCGTTGAACAGCTGCGCCGCCAGCACCGGCCACGAGCCGGGGGGCGTGGTGGCCGGGGAGACCAGCAGGTTCCCTTCCGGGCGGCCGGTCGGGTGGCCGAGCGCGCGCACTTGGGACGACGTCTTCATTCGGAGTGCTCCAGGTTGATCCGCGATATAGGCGCGTTGAATGGAATTATCGGCTTTTCGCATAGGGCGCCCGCCCGCCGGGCATGTCGACATGCCGGGAAACGTCCTGCTTGTTTCCGCGGTGCTCGTTCCTCGGACCCGGGGTTCGTACGTGAAGTGGTGCCCCAGTAGCACGGGTCCGTTCGGTCCATCGGGCTTGCGTCGCTCACGTATTGACCGTTGACGTTCAGTCAGCGGCTTTATTTCCGTTGCCCACGCTATGTTACGGGTCAACCCCGTTCCTATCCGCCAAATGCCTCCACATCCCGAAGTACGGGAGATTCACCCCGAATGCGTGCGGTTGGGTAGCGGCGTGTTCACGCAGCGTGAAAACGTTAGCGGATCGTGTTCACATTTCGAACTTCCGATAGAAGTGCCTAATAGGGGTATCAAGAATGCGCCGGGGGTCGTGGGACGCGGCCTTGACAAAGCCGATTCCACGTCTCCTGGACACCGCTTCAGCCCGAGGTGGTCAGGCCCGCGCCGTCCAGCCGGTCGAGGGCTTCCGCGAGCACGGCCCGCTCCGGCCCGAGGAACAGGCGCAGGTAGCCGGAGTCGTCCCGCTCGGCGACCCGCGCCAGCGGCCACATCTCCGACAGCACGACACCGGCCTCCAGCACGCACCGCCGCGCGTGGCCGTGGTCGCCCTCCGGGACGGGGAACGACAGGTACGGCGCGGCGGGTCCGGTCACGATCCGCCGGTCGGGCACCCCGGCGGCGCGCAGCCTGCCCACGACGTACTCCCGCTTGGCCCGGCACGCCTCGCGCTCGGCCCTCAGGAACGCCTCGACGCCCCCGGTGTCGGCGAGCCAGTCGGCCATCGCCCACTGGAGCAGCACGCCGTGGTTGTAGGTGTGGTGGGTCCGGGTGACGTTGACGAACTCGTCGAGGAACGCGGGCTCGGCCAGCACCGCGCCGAGCGCCCACCCGTTGCAGTGGAACTGCTTGCCCAGCGAGCGCACGGCCAGCCACGGCGCGGGCGGGTCGGCCTCGCCGAGCAGTTCGTGCAGCAGCGCCGACGCCGACGTGGGCGGCGAGGCGTCGGACACGCCGAAGTAGGCGTCGTCCACGAGGATCGCGGCGGAGGCGTCCAGCGCCAGTTCCAGCAGCGCCCGGCACACCCCCGGCGCCAGGTCGTGCCCCGACGGGTTGTGCTGGGCGTTCACCACGACGACCGCGACGTCACCGCCGTCGGCGGGCCGCCAGGCGCGGATGGCGGCCTCGTCCACGGCGAACCCGTCGGCCCCCAGGCAGTCCAGGTGCTCGACGCGGTAGCCGTACGGCGCGAAGACCCCGGCGTAGTCCCAACTCGGCCCCAGCACCAGCACCGTCCCGCCCGGACGGTGCCCGGCGCCCGCGAGGTGGCGGGCGAAGTCGCACATGGCGCTGCGCGTGCCCGTCCACCCCACCGCCAACTCCCACCGCCCATCGGAGGGCAGGCCCTGGGTCCGCGCGACGTAGTCCCGCAGCGAGCGGCGCAGCCTCGGCAGGCCGTACATCGACATCTGGTAGCCGTGCGCGTGCCCCGGCACGTCCCGCAGCGCCGCCAGCAGCCCGTCCGGCACCCCGCCCCACGGCTCGCCGAGGCTGAGCACGATGGGGTCGCCCGCGGGCGACCCGGCCGCGAGGTACTCCCGCAGCCAGCCGACGTCCCGGAGCCGGTTGGGGGCGACGGAGTCGGTCAGCAGGTCGTCCAGCAGCCGTGCCGAGGTCACGTCGCCACCCGGTGCGAGGTGTGCAGCACCGGTTCGGGGTTCGGGTGGTCGGCCCGGAACAGCAGGATGCTGTACCGGGCGTAGGACAGGTTCTCGTCGAAAAGCCGGTAGAAGTGGGTGAGTCGCTCGGCCAGCGCCGACCGCACCGACGGCGCCACCGCGTCCAGGTGCGGCTGCGCCATCACGCCCTTCACGTAGGCCTCGACGTCGTCGTCGGACCGGCGCTCGTACTCGTAGGTCTCCTCCGCGATCAACGTCGACCGCGGGTGCGCGAACACGTCGACCCAGTAGTCGCGCGAGGTCACCGGCAGCGGGGCGCGGATCGCCTCCTCCACCCGCGCGCGCAACGCCGACGGCGGTTCCCGGTGGTAGTGGATCGGCACCGCCGCCAGCACTCCCCGCGGGGCGAGCACGCGGTAGTACTCCCGGCTCGCGCGGTCGTGGTCGCGCATGAACGACGTGACGTTGCTGCAGAACACGAGCTGGCACGACGCGTCGGCCACCGGGAGCGCGAGCCCGTCCCCCACCACGAACCGCGCGTTGCCGATGCCGTGCCGGGCGGCCTTGGCGGTGGCGAACGCGCAGGACACCGGGTCGACGTCGACGCCGATGACGGGCGCGGTCACCCAGCTGGCCATCTCGATCGTCGTGTACCCGGTGTTGCTGCCGACCTCGATCAGCGGCAGGTCGCCGCGCACCGGGGCCAGCTGGAGCACGCGGCGCACGGTGGCGCCGCCGCCCGAGGGCATGTTGGGCTCGTTCACCAGCGCCACCAGTCGGGAGAAGCCCAGTCCGGCGGCGGACGTCGCGGTGAGTCCGGCCAGCGCCCGGTCCAGCGCGCTCACAGGACCGGCCCCGTCAGGCCGAGTTCCAGCGCCACCGCGCGCACCTGCGGCGCGCGCACCCCGATCCGTTCCATCTTGCCCATCGCGTCCTCTCGCCGCAGGAGCCCGAGGCGCACGTGGTGCGCCAGTTCGTAGGCGTAGGGGTGGAACCCGTGCCTGCGCACGTGGTCGACGATGAGCAGGCCGTTGAGCCTGCAGTTGGTCGAGCAGGAGTCGGTGTCGGCGGGCGCTTCCCAGCCGTGGGACCGCAGTTCCCGCACCACGGCCGCCTCCGAGTAGTCCTGTTCGGCGTAGAGCGGGTTGACCAGGCCCACCGGGTGCGCGCCCGGACCCGGCCGCCACGCCCGCAGCTCGTCGTCGTGCTCGGCGGTGGCCAGCCCGATCGGGTCGAAGTGCCTGCCGATCACGTCCTCCAGGAAAGCGATTCCCACCACCGGTGACGTGGTGAACTGGCCTGCGGTCCACCCGCCGGCGAGCAGCGGGGCGGCGTGCGTCCTGGCGAAGCGGATGCCGATCGACAGCACGAGGCTGATGCAGGACCCGCACGCCGACGTCGAGTACTTCGTGGTCTCCGTGCCGAAGTCGACCTCGAGGCTCGTCCGGTACAGACCGCTGGTGAAGCCCCGGCGCGGCCGGAACAGGACGTGGTCGACGCCGGTGGCGTCCACGATGCGCCGCATGTTCTCCCCGGCCGCGTCGGACAGGAAACCGTTGTCCACGGTCAGGGCGAGCACCTTCAGGCCGTGGTCCTGACTGAGCCGCACGAGCGCGAGCGAGGAGTCCTTGCCGCCGCTGTAGAGCGCCACGCAGTCGTACTGGTGGGCCGGGTCGGCGCCCGCCAGCGCGTCGGCGATGCCGGACCGCACCGCCTCGACCGTCGTGCCGACCCGCTCGTTCTCGTCGCGGCAGTAAGAGCACACGCCGTCGTCGTCGAAGCCGATGCCGGGGAAGGCGGCGGGCAGCACGCACCTCGTGCACACCCGCGGCCCGTAGTCGATGGTCACCTCGCCGTCCGGCGCCGTCGTGATGACCGCTCCCGTCCCGTGCGTCGTCGTCATGGTGCGGTCCTCTCGGTGGTCGGCGGATCGGGCGGTCACCGGGGCGCTCCGGCAGCGATGCGGCGGGCCGCCTCCGCGGGGCCGATCACGCGCACGAGGTCGTCGGGCGCGAGCGGGTGGCCGGGACCGGCGATGAGGCCGACGACGTCGCGGACGGCGTCCCCGTAGGCGACGCGGTGCGCTTCGGCGAGCGCCCGGATCCCGACGGTGAGCGATTGTCCTTCGTGGACGGCGTCGGCCAGCCCGCGCAACGCGTCGGGCGGGATGGTCGCGGTCACCGGGGTGTCCGGGCCGTTGTGCGCGGCCAGCAGCAGGTCCGCGGCCTCGACGGCGGTCGCGGACCGGCCGCGGACCACGTCGACACCCCGTTCGGCGAGGTCCCGCGCGTCCGGCAGCCCGCGAGCCGTCAACGCCTCGACGCAGGCCTCGACGACCTCCGGGCGCGGGGCGTAGGCGCCCACGTGCTTGCGGTTCACCCAGCGCAGCTTGTCGAGCGACTGCGTCACGAACTCCTTGCGGCTGATCCGCCGGTGGTCGAAGAGGTCGACCATCCCGTTGCGGGACAGCAGTTCCCGGTCGTCCGGGTAGCCGAACCCGAGGGTGGCGTAGTAGTTGAGCACCGCTCCCGGCAGGTAGCCCGACGCGCGCAGCTCGTCCAGGTAGAGGCCGTGCCCGCGCGGCAGGAAGCAGTCGCCGATCTCGAACATCGGCGTGCGCACGAGCGGGAAGTGCAGGTAGTGCGGGCGGGGCAGGCCGAGGGCGTCGTGCACCAGCGCCTGCGGGGCCATGTTCGACAGCCCCTCCACGCCGCGGATGACGTGGCTGATCCGCATCGCGGCGTCGTCGACCACGACGGTCAGGTGGTAGGTGGGCCAGCCGTCCGGCCTGCACAGGACGAAGTCGTTGACACCGGCGGCCGACACGGAGACCGGGCCGCGCAGCAGGTCGTGCGACACGACCGTCCCGTCGTCCGGGGTCCGCAGCCGCACCGCGGGACGCACACCGCTCGCCACCGCGGCCCGGCGCTGCGCGGGGTCCAGGTCGCGGCAGCGGCCGTCGTAGGGCAGGTGGGTCGCCCCCGGCCGCCTGGCCGACTCGGCGACGGCGGCGAGCCGGTCGCGGTCGCAGTAGCAGTGGTAGGCGCGCCCTTCGTCGAGCAGGCGGTCGATCGCCGCGTGGTGGAGGTCGCGGCGTTCGGACTGCCGGTAGGGGCCGAAGTCCCCGCCGACGTCCGGACCCTCGTCCCAGTCGAGCCCCAGCCACCGCATCCCGTCCACGTAGGACTCCAGCGCGCCCGGCTGGATCCGGTCCAGGTCGGTGTCGTCGAAGCGCAGCACGAACGCGCCGCCGTAGCGGCGGGCGAACAGCCAGCTGTACAGCACGGTCCTGGTGAAGAACGCCGCGAACGGGATCTCGCCGTTGGGGGCGAACCGCACCCGGACGTCGGCGGGATCCGGTGCGGCGGTCACGACGTCATCCGCTCGGCGGCGGCGACCTGGCCGCGCAGGGCCATCGGCAGGTGCACGCTGCCGTGGTAGACGGCGAGCAGGAACGAGTCCACCGGCACGCCCGCGAAGCCCGACAGGTCCCAGCGCACCCGCGACGCGCCGGACTGGTCGGCCGCGAGCTGCCCCTTGGCGGCCAGCAACGTCGTGAGCCACGGCGGGACCCCGACGTCCACCGTGCCGACCTCGCCCGTCACGCACCGGGCGAACGCCTCGGCCACCGCCCGCTGGAACGCGACGACCTGACCGAACTCGTCGGACGGCAGCGCGGCGACGGCGGGGAGCACGGCACGCAGGTGCCCGGCGGCGGCCGTGACGAACGCGCCCGTCCCGCCGGAGACCGCGAGGTGGCGCAGGATCGCCTGGTAGTGCGGGTGTTCCGGGATGGCGTCGGCGGGCAGGTGCGCGTCGACGAGTTCCCGGTCGAACACCGCCGGGTCCTGCCAGCAGTCGTGGTGGTTCGCGGCGAGCGCCCGCACGACCGGGTCCGCGCACCCGTCGCGGAGGTGGTCGACCAGCAGCGCGCAGGCGTCGACGACCCGGACGCCGCAGCGGTCCTCCAGGTACCACAGCAGCGGCCGCAGCAGGCAGGCGTGGAACAGCGCCAGCGACAGCCGGAAGTCCATGCCCGCGGCCCAGTCCTCCGGCGTCATCCGCGTGTGCCCCACGACGAACTCGGCCAGCATCTCCCGGTGGGTGAACTGGTAGGGCAGCGCGCGGGTGCGCACCTCGTGCTCGGCGCGGAACGTCGTGGTCGTGTACTCGGTGTTGTTCAGCAGCAGCAACGGGTACACCACCGGGAAGCCCCCGCTGTCGATGACCGTGTGCACGCCGTCGAGGAACTCCTCCCGCGACTCCCCCGGCAACCCCCAGATCAGCTCCGTGTAGGTGGGCACGCCCATCTCGCGGAACTGCTCCTGCAACCGCCGGTAGTACGCGGGTTTGATGTTGCGCCGGTTGGCGATCCGCAGCACCTCGGTCGAGAACGACTGCGCGGACAGGGTCACCGCGGCGATCAGCCGCCGCGAGTAGAGGATCCGCGCGATCTCCAGCACCCGCGCGTCGGTGTTCTTCGCCCAGTTGGTGAACAGGAACAGCTGCTTGTCGTGGCGGTCCAGCTCGTCCACGAGCCAGCGGGCGATCTCCACGTCCCTGGGCAGCATCCCGAAGTTGGCGTCGGCCAGGAACAGCGTCGCGTGCGACCGGGCGTGGGTCACGATGTGCGTGATCTCCCGCTTCACCCGGTCCAGCGGGAACGTCCGCACCTTCGACTTGGTGGCCCCGCCCCAGTAGCAGAAGGCGCAGGAGAACGGGCAGCCCCGGTTGGTCTCCAGGATGATCACCTTCGAGTCCGCGATCACCGCGTCGGGGTAGACGCCGCTCAGCAGCGGCGACGGGATCGTGGCCAGGTCGGCGATCCGCTGCGCGGGCGCGGTGGTGCGGATCTCCCCCGCCTCGCGGTAGCTGATGCCGGGGACGCCCTCGTTCGGGCGCAGTCCGGCCACGGCCTCCAGCACGGCCCGGAACGTCTCCTCGCCCTCGCCGTGCACCAGCACGTCCACGGCCGCGCCCGCCGGGTCGTCGCGCAGCAGCGCCCCGGTCTGGTGGCTGACCTCGTTGCCGCCCAGGACGACCAGGCACCGCGGCCAGCGCCGCTTGGCCTCGGCGGCGATGGCCAGGCTGATCGAGCGGTTCCAGAAGTACACCGCCAGCGCGACCACGTCCGGCGTTCCGACATCGTCGAGCAGCGCCGGGATCCGGCTCGCCAGGTCGACGTCCTGGTACACGACGCGCTTGTCGAACCGGTACCGGCGGGCCACCTCGGGCGAGGTCTGCGCGGCGGCCTGGAGGTAACCGAGGATCGGGCTGTAGCCGACCCCCGGCATCGCGGTGACCTCGATCAGCAGGCAGCGCAGCGACCGGCTCATCGGACGCGCTCGACGGGAACGCGGTCGAACACGGTGGCCCCGGCCGCGGGCGACATGCGCACGCCGCCCGCGTCGACCCGCAGTCCCGGCGCGTGCGCGTCCACCGCGCGCAGCAGCGCCTCGACGGACCGCCGGGCGAGGTGGGCGCCGAGGCAGTGGTGCGCTCCCCTGCCGAAGGCCACGTGGCCCGTGCCCCGGCCCGCGACGAAGGAGTCCGGGTCGGTGTGCACGGCGGGGTCGCGGTTGGCCGACGCCAGGACGAGCGCGACCCGTTGGCCCGCCTGGAACCGGTGCCCGCGCCACGTCGTGTCGCGGGCGACCGTGCGCGGCGCGTGGTGGAACGGCGTGCTCCGCCGCAGCGCCTCGGCGACGACGTCCTCGGTGGACGATCCTCCCCGGTCGACGCCGGACCGCAGCTGCACGACCGCCGCCGCGATCGTGGTCGCGACCGGCGCCACCCCGCCGGTGAGCAGCTGCGCCATGAGCGCCGCCGCGGTGGTGTCGGTGATGTCGCCATCCGCCCGCGCCCGGCGCAGCGCGGCGGCCACCGGACCCCGCCCTGCCGGCAGGACCTCGTCGCGCACGTGGGCGGTGAACCCGTCGATGGTCCGCGCCGTCGCCAGCAGCAGCGCCAGGTCGACCGGCGAGGTGTGCAGGTAGGCCATGAGCCCCGTCGACCAGCCGCGCAGCGCCTCCAGGTCGGTCGGGGCGAAGCCGAGGAAGTCCGCGGTGACCGCCAGCGCGTAGGGCTCGGCCAGGTCGCGCACGACGTCGAGCGGGGTCGACGCCCCGACCAGCGCCGTGACGGCGCGGACCGCGTGCCCGGCGACGCGCCCCGCGGACTCCTCGACGACGGACCGGGCGAAGGCCGGGCGCAGCAGCGATCGCAGCTCACCGTGCCGCGGCGGGTCGGTGAACACGGGCCACCGGCCGAAGAACCGCTCGACCGAGGCGACCTCCGCGCGCACGGCCGGGTCCGCCGCCGCGACGACCGCGGCGCTGTCGCGCGAGGTGAGCCACGGTTCGCCGAGCAGTTCCACCACGTCGGCGTGCCGGGTCACGAACCACGCGCGCACCAGCGGGTTCCAGTGCACCGGGTCGGTCCGGCGCAGGCGGGCGTACACGGGGTGCGGGTCGAGCCCGAACGCGGGCGAGCGCAACTCCGACGGGTCGACGCGCGACCCGCACACGTCCTGGATCACGATGCGGCACTCCGGGGGCGAGTCATTCGGACACGCGCGCGTCCGCCGCGAAATTGTCGCGCGACGGAACGGACACGATGGAATTCGATCATTTACACAGTAGTCGATTCGCGCCCCGTACGAACGCGCCCGTAGTATCGTCGGGGCCCGATATAGATGTCAAGACAATGCAACTCGGGCTGCCATGGGGTTTCCCTATACCTCCATCAGGAAACCCGGCTAACGATCATTCAAGACGCTGCTACCTGCATAGACATGCCCGTCATGTCCGACCGGAGCGCCCCCGATCCGCGAATGCGGGCGGAATGGGAGCGGCCGAACGGAACCAACCCCGATAGTCGTTTCGGCCTAATCGACGGACATCGCGACAACGCGCTTACGGCACTATTCGCCGTGTTAGCCTGTGCGCCCCAAACATCGCGCCTGCGAGGTCATCGTGTTCGCTTCACAGTCGGCAGCGGGATTGCTGGATAGGATTTCCAAGTTCGCCGACACCTCTCCCGACCGGCTCGCGTTCGTCGTCGCGGGCCCGCACGGCGCGAAGGAGAGCCTCACGTTCGCCGAGCTGGGCGCCTCCGTGAACGCGACGGCCGTCCTCTACTCCACGGCGGGCGTCGGCCCCGGCGACGTGCTGGTCGTCGCGCTGCGCAACAGCGCCTCCTACCTGAGCCTCGTGTTCGGCGCGTGGCGGCGCGGCGTCCCGGTCGTGCTGGTGAGCCCGTGGCTGCCCGCGGAGGACCGGGACCAGCTCCTCGACCTGGTCGCCCGCGAGGTGGGCAGGCCGGTCCTGGCCGACACCCGGCCGCATCGGCGGTACGACACCTTCGTGCCCGGCCCCGCGGGCTCGCTCGACTTCGTGGCGGCGCCCGACGCCGACCGGAGCGGCGGCCCGGCGGTCGCCGAGGACTCCCCCTACCTCTACGTGACCTCGGGCGGCTCCACCGGGCTGCCCAAGATCGTGGAGTACCGGATGCGCTTCGCGGGCGGGAGCAACACCCCGTACGACAAGGCGGGGCTGCGCATCGGCGACCACGGCAGGACCCCCGGCTCGGCGACGAGGCTCATCTGCGGGAACCTGTTCCACACCGGCAACTTCGCGCCCTCGCTGCACGTGCTGCTCACCGGGTCCGCGGTGATCACCATGACGGAGTTCGACCCGGCGCTGATGTGCGATCTCCTGCGCGCGCACGACGTCTACTCGCTGGGAATCACACCACTGCACATGGCCAACGTGCTGACCATGCCCGACCTGGACCGGTCGCTGTTCACCGGCCTGTCCAGGGTCACCCACGGGGCCGCGACCTGTCCCGGCTGGGTGAAGCGGGGCTGGATCGACCTGGTCGGGCCGGAGCGGCTGTTCGAGATCTACTACAGCTCCGAGCTCGGCGGGGCGACCAGCCCGGTCATCGTCAACGGCGTGGAGTGGCTGCGCAGGCCGGGGACCGTCGGCAAGCCCGAGGGCGCGCTCATCCTCGACGACGAGGGGAACCGGGTGGGGCCCGGTGTCGTCGGCGAGGTGTTCTTCCGCGAGGCCCACGGCCGGGCGCACACCTACGTCGGCGACCGCGAACTGCGCACCGCGGGCAGCGCGCCCGGTCACGTCAGCGTCGCGGACCTGGGCTGGCTGGACGAGGACGGTTTCCTGTTCCTCGCGGACCGCACGTCCGACCGGATGGTGATCGCCGGGCACGAGGTGCGGCCCGGCCCGGTCGAGGAGGTCATCAGCGGGCACCCCGACGTCGCGGACGTGGCCGTCGTCGGCCTGGCGGGCGAGGACGGCGAACTGATTCTGCACGCCCTCGTGCAGCCGCGGCCGGGTGCCGTGATGACGGTGGCGCAGGTGCTGGAGCGCTGCCGGGAAGCGCTTTCCCCGCAGGAGGTGCCCGCCGTCGTCCGCTTCACCACGGCGCTCCCGCGCACCGAGGAGGGGAAGATGCGCCGCTCGGTCGTGCGCTCGCTGGCGGGCGCGGAACCGACGACGTGACCACGCCCCCGCCCCGGCGCGACGGCGGCGGTTCCCTGCTCCGGGACCGGGTGCTGCTCCGCCGGGTGGTCGTCTCCACGAAGCCCTACCGCGCCCGGATCCTGGCGCTGCTGCTGCTCGTGCTGCTCGGCACGGTGCTGGCGCTGGGCCAGCCGCTGCTGCTGCGGCTGGTGATCGACGACCTGGGCGCGGGCCGCGGGTTCGGCGCGACGGTCCTCCCGCTGGTCCTCATCGGCGTGGCCGGGCTGGCGGGTGTCGCCGCCACGTTCGCCGCGGCCCGCGTCGCCGACGCCATCGGCCACGGCGTGACCAGCGACCTCCAGCGCAGGCTGTTCGACCGCCTCATCGGCCTGCCGATGCCGTTCTACACCACGGTCCGCTCCGGCACGCTGGTCAGCCGGATCACCAACGACGTGTACGCGTGCGAGCCGCTGTTCACCAGCGTGCTCGCCTCCGCGCTGTCCAGCTCGGTCACCCTGCTCGGCGTCGGTGTCGTGCTGGTCGCCGTGGACCCGCGGCTCGCCCTCGTGCTGCTGCTCGTGCCGCTGGTGCTCTGGCCGGTGCGGCGGTCCGAGGCCAGGATCAACACCGTCATCAGGTCGTCGTTCCGCCACAACGCAGACCTGTCGGCCCACGTCGAGTCGGTGCTCAACCGCGACGGCGTGCTGCTGGCCCGGCAGTCCGGCGCGCTCGACGTCGAGCGGCGGCGGTTCGGGGTGCTCGCCGGGGAGGTCCGGCGCACCGCGCTGCGGCTGGCGTCGTGGCGGGCGGGCATCGGCGCCGCGTACGAGACGGTGTTCACCGCGACGACCACCGCGCTGCTCGCGGGCGGGGCGCTGCTGGTCACCCGCGGCGACGTGTCAGTGGGCACGCTGGTGCTGTTCCTGCTGTACCTCAGGCAGATCCAGGGCCCGGTCAGCACTCTCGTCGGGCTGCGCTACCCGGCGATCCGGGCGGGCGCGGCGTTCGGCCGGGTGTTCGACGTGCTGGACTCCGCCGTGCTGCCGGTGCCGGAGCGGGGTTCGCGTCCGCGTGCGGTCGCCGAGGACGGTGTGGTGCTGCGGTTCCGGGACGTCTCCTTCGAGCACGTCCCGGCGGACGAGGTGTCGATCCCGGCCTGTCCCGCTCCGCGACGGTGTCCGGTCCCGGCATGTTCGGCCTGACCGCCTCCCCGCACCGGGCGCCGGTGGAGGAAAGCGCTGTCCGCCAGGAAGGCCACCGCGTGCTGCGGGGCGTGGACCTCACCATCCGCGCGGGCGAGACCGTCGCCGTCGTCGGGGAGTCGGGCGCGGGCAAGAGCACCATCGCGATGCTGGCCGCCGGGCTGTCCGCCCCGACCGGCGGGGTGGTGGAGGTGCACGGCCGCGACACGCGCGAGATCGCGCTCCACGACCTCGCGCGGACGGTGGCGTTCATCAGCCAGGACACCCACGTCCGCCACGACAGCATCGCGGAGAACCTGCGGTACGTTCGCCCGTCCGCGACGGACGCCGACGTCGAGCGGGCGTGCCGGGCGGCGCAGCTGCACCGGCTGGTCGAGTCGCTGCCCGACGGGTACGACACCGTCATCGGCGAGAAGGGCCACCGGTTCTCCGGCGGGGAGCGGCAGCGGCTGTCCATCGCGCGGGCGCTGCTGAAGGACGCCGACCTCGTCCTGCTCGACGAACCGACCTCCCAGCTGGACGCGGGCACCGAGGACCTGCTCACCGCGTCGCTGGCCGAGCTGTTCGCGGACAAGGCCGTGCTGCTGATGGCGCACCGGCTGCGGACCGTGCGCGACGCGGACCGCATCCTGGTGCTGTCCGGCGGCGTGATCAAGGAGAACGGAACCCACGACGAGCTGCTCGTCGTGCCCGGTGGGCAGTACGCTTCGCTGTACGGCAAGCAGGTCCACCCGACAGCGAAGGGTGGATCATGACCGACACCGCGAGCGCCCTGCGGTACCTGGCCGTGCTGGACGACCCCTGGTACCGCTGCCTGGTCGCCGTGCAGGACCTCGTCTCCTACGAGACCGCGGTCTTCTGGCGGGCGCGGGGGGTGCGGTGCGTGCACCTCCCCATCACGACGAACTCGGTGTCCTCGCCGATGGGGCTGGGCAGCGACTCCCTTCCGGTGCGGGTCGACCTGTTCGGCGTGCCCACCTACCTCGCCGACTCGATGCAGTTCATGCTGGAGTACGGGTGCAGGCTCGCGCCCGGCGGCTGCTACTACCTGATGCCCAGCTTCCGCGGCGAGGCCGCCGACGAGACGCACCTCAACCAGTTCTTCCACAGCGAGGTCGAGATCCAGGGCGGCCTCGACGACGTGATGGCCGCCGCCGACGAGTACGTCCGCCACCTGGCGTCGACCTGCCTGGCCCAGCTCGGCGACGAGCTGGCGCGGGTCGCGGGCGGGATCGCCCACGTCGAGCGGTACCTGGCCACGCCCACCGCGCGGATCACCGTGGACGAGGCCGTCGCGGTGCTCACCGGCCAGGAGGGCTGCGTCGTCGTCAACGGCGACGACCTGTGGCCGACCGTGACGCGCCGGGGCGAGCAGCGGCTGGTGGAACTGCTCGGCCCGTCCGTGTGGCTGACCCACTTCGACCACCGGGCGGTGCCGTTCTACCAGGCGCACGACCACACCGGGACCAGGGCGCTCAACGCCGACCTGCTGCTCGGTCCCGGCGAGGTGGTCGGCTGCGGCGAGCGGCACGTGACCGGCGACCAGGTCCGCGACTCCCTGCGAGCGCACGCCGTGGCCGAGGGCGACTACGGCTGGTACGTCGACCTGAAGTCCGCGTACCCGTTGCGCACCAGCGGTTTCGGCCTCGGGGTCGAGCGGCTGGTGATGTGGCTGATGGCGTGCCCGGACATCCGCCGCACCCAGCTCGTCGAGCGCTACAACGGGGTGCTCACGACCCCCTGACCCGCGTGGCACTCATTCGCCAACCCTCCGCCGGTACCGGTGCCGTCGGGTTGACCTGTCACCGGAGGCGCTCCATGCTTCCGCGGGATCGGCGAGCGCGGATGCGGTGGGGGCGGACTTTGCGGGACGACCGGGTGGAACGGGCGCTGTTCGAGGCCGCGGCGCCGGACGCGGTCGCGCTGGCCGTCGAGGACGACTCGGTGACCTACCGGGACCTCAACGCCCGCGCGAACCGCCTCGCCCACCACCTCATCGGGCTGGGTGTCGGCCCCGGTGACGTGGTCGCGGTCGTTTGTGGACGGACGGTGGACGGCGTCGCCGGGCTGCTCGCCGTCCTCAAGACGGGCGCCGACTTCCTGTCCGTCGACGTGGAGCTGCCGCTGGCGCGCATCGCGGCCATGCTCGGCGACACCCGGCCGAAAGCGACCCTGGCGACCCGCGTGACGGCGGGGTTCCTGGGTTCCGCGGTGGGCACGTGCGTCGTCGTGGACCGCCCCGACACGGCTCGGACGATCGACGGCCGGTCGGACCTGGATCCGACCGACGCCGACCGCGTCCGCCCGCTGCCGCCCGCCCCGATGCCCGGCGGAGCGGTCGCCGGGCACGTGTGGTCGGCCGGGGCGGGCCGCCGCGTCCGGCTGTTCACCTCCCCCATGGCCGAGGTGGTCGCGGCGCTGGCCTCGGGCGCCGCGCTCGTGCTCGCACCGGCCGTCACGGGCGGGCCCGCCGATCAATCCCGCAGGCCGGTCAACTCGGCCAGCACCTCCGACGCCGACACGGGGTCGAGGTCGCCGAAGGTGCCTTCGAGCACGCCGACCTGACGGAGGGTCTGCACCGGGTCCTCGTCCGGCGCACCCCTCACGATCCCCGGATCCAGGACGATCCCGACCACGCGGCCGCCCGGCAGCGGCCTGGCCATCGTCCGCTCGATCCCCGCGCCCTCCACCGCCCCGCGTTCCCAGGCCCCCGCGGTCAGGCCCAGCAGCCTGCCGACCTCGACCCGGACCCCGTCGAACCTGTCCAGGTTCCGGGATGACAGCTCGGCCTCGTCCAGCCGGAACACCGGCCGCTCCAACTGCCGGAAGGGTTGCAGGATCGCGTAGTCGGCGAACACGTCCGCCCAGGCCTTCACGTCGTCGCCCAGGCCGACCGGGTGCGCCACCCCGACCAGCGCGTCCTCCGGCAGGTCGAACGCGTCGTCGCGCACGTCGGCCACCGTGCCGTCCTCGGCCACCCGGAACGGGCGCCCGTCCTCGACGACCCACACCAGCCGCCGCACGAGGTGCCGCAGCAGCGGATGCCCGACCAGCAGGGTCCGGAACTCGGCGGCGGGCCACCGGCGCGAGACCACCATCGCCTGCTCCAGCCTGGTGATCTGGTCGTCCGCGACCGCGCGCACGTCCTTCTTGAGCTGCCCGAACCGCTTGTGCTCGGCGGGGGCGACCTCCCCGTCGTCCTTCGCGCCCGGCCTCGGCAGGTCCTTGAGCCGCCTGCCGCCCTCGTCCAGCACGAACGGCCTCAGCCGCTCGTCGAACCCGACCGCGAACCGCCGCGTCCCGTAGTCGACCGCCAGAACGGCCGCGTCGTCGAGCCCGAGGTCGGGCACCAGCCGGTCGGCCAACCGCTCGGGACTCAACCCGAGCCCGGCCGCCACGTCCAGGATCCGCTCCCGCGCCCGTTTCCTCAAGCCCGCGTACTTCACCCGCCGCGCGATCCCGTCCAACGCAGCCAGGGCCGAGTCCGTGCCGATCGCCGCCAGCACCTCCAGGCCCGTCACCGCCCGCTTGTGCTGCCCCTCACCGGGCCACGCCCGGATCAACGGCGTCAGCCCGCGCACCACCCCGTCGTCCCCCAGCGCGCCGAGGGCGGTGAACACCCAGCCGTCGTTCAGCGGCATCCCGTCGGCCCGCCACAGCTCGAACAGCTCCCACGCGAAGCGCGCCAACGACGCCGCGTCGCACACCTCGCGCACCGCCGCCAGTTCGGTCGTGGCCTTCGCCGCCAGCAGGGTCAGCAGCCGCTCCACGGCCTCCACCGGCAGCGCCCGCCCGTCCGCGGACAGCAGCACCGGCGGCAGCGCGTTCACCTGCGCCCACCTGCCCGGCGCGGGCCCCTTGCGCGGCACCGCCAGGACGGCGGGCAGCGCGGACACCGGCGCCACCTCGATCCCCGACCGCTCGGCCCGCATCCGCTCGACCAGCGCGCGCACGTCGTCGGGCAGCTCGACCCGGTCGGCCAGGTCGAGGTGGCCCTTGAGGTGGCTCTCCAGCAACGGCCTGGCGGGCGCGCCCCCGGCCGCGAACCGCTCCAGCGCCAGCGCCGGGTACCGGCGGGCCATGTCGAGCACGGTGGCGCGCACCCGCTTACCGGCCAGCCGCGCCACCAGCGCGTCGAACGCCCCCGCCGTCGGGAACTCCGCCAGCGTCCCCAGGAGCAGATCGCGGAAAGCGCTCTCCAGATCGGGGCCGAGCACCGACGCGAGCGCCGGGGCCACGGCGGGACCGACGCCGTCGACCACCGTGCGGAGCACTTCCGGGTCCTGCAAGGACTGCGCCGCACCGCCAGCCAGCGCCCGCTCCACCTGGGCGACCGTGCCGGAGGACTGGAGGAGCGACACGCGCAGGTGCTTGAGCAGGAACACGGGCGCCTTCGTCCGCTCCACCTCGTCGAAAGCCCCGTCCACCCATTCCCCGTTGCCGGGGAACAGGTACGCGGCGGCCACGAGCGAACGGAGGTCGACGCGGTGCGGCCCCACCGCCGCCATCGCGGCCTCGTGCTCGGCCTCGGACGCCCCGGCCAGCAGCTCGCGCACCCGCCGCAGGAAGCCCGCGGCGACGCGGTAGTTCTGCAGCGTCCGCCGCAGCACGGAGGGCAGCTTCCCGTACACGTCCCGGTGCACCTCGACGCCGTAGCCCTCGACGGCGGCACGAGCGGCGAACGGCAACCCGTGCGCGTGCGCCCACGCGTCCCCCACCTCGGGCCCGGCCTCCGCCAGCGCGGCCACCGCCGCCGCGCCGACCGGCGTCACCACGCCCGCCAGGTGGTCGCGGGCGGCCGCGACCAGCTCCTGATCGCCGACCGGGTTGGCCAGCACCGCCTCCACCTCGCCCGGCACGGCCTCCACCGCCTCGACGGCCGCCCCGCCCACCACCCTCCCGCCACGCCGCACGTGCACGTGCGGCCACCAGTCTTCGGGCATCGTGAACGCGGAACCCTCCGGCTCACCACCAAGTTCCCAGCCAGGCACGTCGTCGTCCTCTCCAGTCGGTGTCGCAGACCCTATTGCCGGGGTCCGACAGAACGGAGGACGACCGTCACCCCGTCCTGCGGCCGGATGCCATGAGCACCGGCAGGAACAG
Source organism: Umezawaea sp. Da 62-37 (assembly GCF_032460545.1). Classification (GTDB taxonomy): domain Bacteria; phylum Actinomycetota; class Actinomycetes; order Mycobacteriales; family Pseudonocardiaceae; genus Umezawaea. The sequence goes on along the minus strand of NZ_CP135965.1, from coordinate 10,681,381 downwards.
CGCGGCGCCCAGCCCGGCGACGAGGTACGCGGGCAGACCGCGCGGTGTGCCGTCCTCGGCGCGCAGGACCCCCATGAAGTCGAGCGCCCCCAGACCGCTGAGCCCGCAGTACCAGAGCGGGACGTAGACGGCCTGGAAGAGCCGGTGCGTGCGGCTGGACGACCCCAGGAAGTGCCCCAGCGACGGGATGAACAGCACCGCGGCCACCCACGACGCCAAGCCCGCGGTGTCGCCTTCCCAGAGCATCCGCAGCGCCGCCGCACCGCCGGTGCCCGCGGTGAGCACGACACCGGCCGACCACTCCGCCACCACCCGCGCCCGCGCCCCCGGACAGGACGCCAGGAGGACCTGCACGCCGAACTCGTGCCGCTGGGTGCCCAGCCGCGACCACAGCAGCACCGGCCAGATCCACACCGCGGGCAGCACCGTCGCGCCCACCCCGGATCCGGGCACGACGAACGCGAGCGCGCTCCCCGCGACCGCGCCCGCCCACCACCACCGGGACACGCCCTGGAGCAGCGCGCGCAGTTCGCCCGCCAGCAGCCGGGGGAACGCCGCGACCCCACTCCCCTGCCGCACAACGGTTCGCAGCCCGCTCCGGAACGCTCCGGCCGAACCGGGGAGGTCCTCGACGGATGCGGTGGCGGCGGACCGCGAGGGGTCGAAGCGGGTGAACCACAGCACCGGCAGGAGGGCGAGCGCGACCCCGATCCCCATCACGGCCAGCCTGGAGAGGAGGAACTCCCCGTCAGGGCTGAAACCGGACCACTCGAACGGTCGCAGCGGGACGTCCACGTAGGTCAGGCCGAGGCTGAACCCGTCACCGTCCACCTCGACGCCGCGGGCTGGCAGGTCCGCGCCCAGCGACCGCACGACGTCGTGCACGCCGAGTCCGCCGAGCGGAGCGCCGGGGCCCTGCCCCGCCGTCGCCAGGACCATCCAGCAGAAGAACCAGACCACGTTGCCCGCGCCCGACCTGAGCACCGGGGTCAGCTCCCAGAACAGGGCCGCGGACGCGGTCAGCACCACGACGGGGAACGCCACCACGGCGAACGGCAGCAGCAGGGCGCCGAGGTCCACCGCCGTCGACTCGCCGCGGGCCAGTTGCAGCACCAGCGCGGTGGCGGCCAGCACGACGAGCATCGACGTCAGCACCAGCACGTTGCTGAGCAGTTTCGCCACCAGGTAGACGGGTGCGCGCAGCGGTGTCGCGGCGAGCAGCTCCCCCACGTTGGTGCGCCCGTCGCGGGCGATCGTGTTGCGCACCAGGTAGAAACCGCCCAGCAGCAGCCAGACGGCGCTCGCCAGCGCGGTGGCCGTGCCCACGTACGCGCTGGTGTAGAGCCCCCGGTAGACGCCCAGCTGCACGATCGTCCAGTGCGAGTCGGCCGCGGGCACGGCGAGGTAGCCCAGCAGCACCGCCCCCAGCAGGGTCACGGCGTACACGGGTCGGCGCACCCGGTCGCGGAAGTCGCCCACGGCCAGCCGGACCGGGTTCACCGGCGCACCGCCAAGCCGTTGACGATGCCGAGGTAGGCGTCTTCCAGGTCCGGCGCCACCGGCACGGCGTCCGCGGACGGCCGGGTCGGGGACAGCAGCCGCAGCCGGGCTCCCGCCGCGGTGCGGACCACCCGGCTCACCGCGTGGGCCGCGCGCACCGCGTCGACCTCGTCGGCGGTCACGGTGACCTCCCAGACGTGGCCGTCGACGTCGCGCAGCAGCTCCTCCGGCGCGCCGCGGCGCAGCAGCCTGCCGCGGGCGACCACGGCGATGTCCGCGGCCACCGAGTCGACGTCGGAGACGATGTGCGTGGACACCAACACGACCCGGTCGGCGGACAGGTCGCTGAGGAGGTTCCGCAACCGCACCCGCTCCTCCGGGTCGAGGCCCGCGGTCGGCTCGTCCACGATGATCACCCTGGGATCGCCGAGCAGGGCCTGGGCGATGCCGACCCGGCGCAGCATTCCGCCGGAGTACCGGCCCAGCGGCCGGGTGAGAGCGCCGGTGAGGTTGACCAGGTGCAGCAGTTCGTCGATCCGCGCCTTGGCCGAGCGGGCGGAGATGCCCTTGGCCGCGGCCAGGTAGGCCAGGAACTCGCGCGCGGTCAGGTTCGGGTAGACGCCGAAGTCCTGCGGCAGGTAGCCGAGGACGCGGCGCAGCGCGTTCGGGCGGGACACCACGTCCACGCCCTCGAACCGGACCTGGCCGGAGGTGGGGCGGGTGATGGTGGCGGCGACGCGCATGAGCGACGACTTGCCCGCGCCGTTGGGACCGAGCAGGCCGATCAGGCCGGGCCGGAGGCTCATCGTGATGCCGTCCACCGCACGGTTGCCGCCGCGGTGGACCTTGCTGATGTCGAGCAGTTCGAGCACGGTCGCTCCGGAGGTGGGGAAGCTGGTGAGGTCCCCAGGTTGCGGCACCACCGGCGGTCCGACATCTCCCGTTCGGCGGAGATCAGCCCACCGGGAACACCGCGGCCACCCGCCACCCCGCGCCCCGCGGTCCGGCCTCCAGCACGCCGCCCGCCGCCTCGACGCGCTCCCGCACCGCGGCCAGGCCGCTGCCGCCGGTCGCACGGGTGGCACCGGGCGCGGCGCCGGATCCGCCGTCGGTGACCGACACCTCGACGGCCGGGCCGTCGACCGGGGTCACCGCCACCACCACGTCGGGCACGCCGGGCACGTGCCTGCGCACGTTGGTCAGCGCCTCCAGCACCACGGCGTACGCGGCTTCCCCGCGCGCTCCCCGCAGTTCCCCCGCCGTTCCCCCCACTTCGTCGAAGCGCGCCGCCGGTGAGAACCGCTCCACGAGCGCGCGCAGGTCCTTGGGACCGGGCACGGTCGGGCCGCTGTCGCGCAGGGTCGCGACCGCGTGGTCCATGGAGTCCAGGGCGCGCAGGCCCGCCTCCTCGACCCGTGCGAACGCCTCGCGCGCTTCAGCCTCGTCGTACGGGACGAACCGGGCCGCCTGCACCTCGACGACGATCCCGGTCACCTCGTGGGCGACGGAGTCGTGCAGCAGCCCGGCGAGCTCCAGCCGCTGCCGCACCCGCGCCTCGGCCACCGCCCTGACCCCGGCTGAGTCGAGGCCGCGCAGGTAGACGCCGATCCCGACGGCGACGGCGAGCGGGAACGGGACCGCCAGGAGCCCGAAGGCCGCCGTGTCCCAGCGGGGCGGGGACAGGTGCAGGCTGAACCGCAGTGGCAGCGCCATGGCCGCGGCGCACGCCAGGGCCGTGACGGGGACGACCCGCGGGGCGGGGACCGAGCGCACCGCGCGGCCGAGCAGCACCAGCAGGCCCGCCAGTTCGCAGGGCGTCCACAGCAGCGCCATGGCGGGTGCGCCGGAGTAGCCGACGTCCAGGGCCAGTGAGACGGCGGAGACGGCCGCCGTGCCGAGCCCGATCCGGTGCGCGGCCCACCTCCAGGTCGCCGCCAGCACGGTCGCGGTGGCGCACAGCGCGACGACGAGGGCCCCCGGCTGCCCGACGAACGCGGGCGGGAGCAGGACGAGCACGGGCAGCACCTGCCGGAGCAGTCCCGGCCGGGGCTTGGAGTCGGCACGCACGTCGGTTCGACCGTCCACTCAGGACGGGAGCTTGCCGGAGCAGCCCATCTCGTGGGCCCACAAGGCGATCCCGACCCGGTTGCGCACGCCGAGCTTGCGCTGGATCGCGGCGACGTGGGTCTTGACGGTGCCCGCGCCGATGAACAGCTCCGCCCCGATGTCGGCGTTCGTCAGACCCTCGGCGACCTTGCCCGCGACCTCGACCTCCCGTCCGGTCAGCGGTTCCAGCGGCGCGCGCGGCTCCGGTCGGGTGTCCACGACCTGGCGGAGCAGCCGGACGGTGATCGACGGGCTGATCAGGGTGTCGCCGTTGACCGCCGCCCGCACGGCTTCGACGAGCAGCACCGGGCCGGACTTCTTCAGCAGGAAGCCGGAAGCGCCGTTGCGCAGGGCCGGGTAGACGTACTCGTCCAGGTCGAAGGTGGTCACCACGACCACCTTCACCGGGGTCCGCGCGTCCGGCCCCGCCAGCCTCCTGGTCACCTCCAGGCCGTCCAGTCCCGGCATCCGGACGTCCAGCAGCGCCACGTCCGGTCGCACCCGATCGGCCTGCTCCAGTGCCGCGAGCCCGTCGGCGGCCTCGGCGACCACCTCGATGTCGGCCTGGCTGTCGAGGATCCGGCGCATGCCGCGGCGGACCACCTCCTGGTCGTCGGCGATCAGCACGCGGATGGGCATGGTCGGCGATCGTGCCACACCGGGCGGCGGTCACCGCCCGGAAAGCCCGCCGGTCACGCCAGGGTCTGTTCCAGGCGGTCGTGGTCGGCCGTGTGCACGACCCGGCCGAGGGCGCCGTTGACCAATGGCAGGTACGGCATGACGTGGCCGCACTCGACGTCGGCGATGATCGGCACCCCCAGGCCGCCGAGCGCGTCGAGGACCGCCGCGTGCTGCGTCAGCGCGCCCCACGCGGGCGCCCTGGTGCGGCCGACGAGGACCGCGTTCGCCCCGTCGAAGAACCCGGCCATCCTCATGCCGTGGAGGTGGCGGCAGATGGCCGCGGCGTCGGACTCGGCGGCCTCGACGTAGACGATCAACCCCTCCGGGGCCGACGCGCGGCGGAATCCGGCGACGTCGCCGAAGGGGGTGCCGGTCAGGTTGCACAGGGTCTCGACGCACCCGCCGACCAGCCTCCCCATGACGTCCACGTCCCCTTCGCCGTCGAGCCGCTGCCACCGGCCGGGTGTGTCCAGGTCGAGGCGGTCGACGTCGGGGTGGTGCCGGTAGTCGTCGAACGCCGCCGCGCGGTAGCGGCCCGGCGGCGTCTGCACGAGGGTCGACCCGGCCGGGGCCGCGACGACGTCCAGCCAGGAGAGCAGCCCTTCCGGCGTCCGGTAGGGCGTGTCCATGAGGTTGTTGCCGTGGACGGTCGCGATCCCCGCCACCAGGGTCAGCGGCGTGATGATCGTCGCGATGTCGGAGAACCCGACCATCCACGTCGGCACGGCCCGCCGCAGCGCGTCCCAGTCCAGCAGGGGCAGCAGGTCGATCGCCGTCTCACCGCCCCACGGCGGCACGACGGCCCTGACCGCCGGATCGGTCAGCATGGCCATGAGTTCCGCCGCGCGTTCCGCGGCGGGCGCGCTCACGTGCCCCGAGCCGTCCATGCACGTTCCCACGGCCACTTCGTAGCCGTGGGACTCCACCGTGCGGATCGCCCGGTCGAGGCGTCCCGTCATGTCCTCCCGGACACCGCTGGACGGCGACGTGATCCCGATCAGATCACCGGGCAGCAGTGGTGCGGGGAAGGTGACGGCCATCCGGTCAACGTAGCCCAGCCCGCGGCCGCGTCCCTTCCGCTGCCCACCGCGGGTTCCCGTCCGGCCCGCGTCAGGACACCACCACCGCGTGCCGCAGGTCGTTCAGTCCGGTCGCCGCGTCCCACAGGCCGTTGTTGGCCGTCCGCACGGAGTACTCGGGCCGGGTGGGCAGCGCCGGGTCGGCCAGTTCCAGCAGCAGCGCGTAGGTGCCGGGAGCCAGTGACGACGGCACCACGACGGTCTGCGCCACGGTGATCGCGCCGGGCAGCCACGTGCGGGGGTCGGCGTTGAGCGGGACCCGCGTCACCGCGCCGGTGGAGGTGTTGCGCAGCACCAGGGCCACGTTGCGCGGGTTCACGGTGGCCGCGTAGCCGTCGTTGGTGAGCCCGATCCGGACGGCCAGGCCCGAACCGCGCGCGGCGGTCGCCGGGAACGTGCCGTCGCGCAGCGTGAACCGGTAGCCGAGGCGGTTGGTCACGTCCGCCAGGCAGCCCTGCGCCGCCCACGACTGGAGGACGGTCTGCTGGTAGTCGGTGTTCAGGTACGACCAGTGGAACCTGGACAGCTCGGCGGTGGCCGTGGGGCAGTCCGAGCGGGGCGCGTTCTGGGCGCACGTCTCGCCGCCCATCGGGGCGGTCCGGGTCTCGGCCTCCAGGTACGGGTACTCCACCGCGGTGTTCTCGTAGGTGCCGAAGTCGTCCGGGCTGGCCAGGAAGCAGTCGTTGTGGTGGCCCAGCCGGGCGGCGCCCCCCGCGTAGAGGGTGCGCTTGATCTTCGGCGTCCGCAGCTGCACCGACCTCGTGGCGGGCAGCACGCTCAACAGCTTGTCCACCACGGCTTTGCGGTTGGCCCAGTCCGCGGAGGTGACGGTGCCCGCGTTGCCGAAGTTGCGCGTGTAGTACCACTCGCCCCAGGCGCCGATGAAGCCCGCCTGCACGACGCCGATCACGTCCGCGTTCCCCGAGAGGTAGGGCGCCAGCTGGTCCAGGTGGCCGAGCACCCGGTCCTTCGGCGCGTCGTCACCGGTGTCCGACGCCGTGTAGGCGAAGCGCAGCACCAGTTTCACGCCCGCCGCGCGCGCCGCGGCGAACTGCCGCCCCAACCGGTCCAGCGCGGTCTGCGCGATCGGCGAGGCCTTGTACTCGGCGAGGTAGAACACGCACATCACCAGGGTGATGCCCTGCGACTCGCGGTACTGGCGCAGCGCGGCCGCCGAGAAGTCGGCTTTGTCGCAGTCCTGGGTGTGGTGGTAGAGCCCGCGCTCCGGGTTGGCGATCAGCGCGGTCGACGGCTCGTAGACCGTGCCGCTCCCGCCGCCACCGCCGGTGTAGGAGTACGTCAGCTTGGCGGAGGTCTCCAGCGGAGACTCCACCTGGAACACCGCGTCGGCGTCGTTCGGGCTCGCCTGCTCCCCGATGTCCGCCCGCTCCACCGTCCACCGCGCCGTCCCGCCGGACAGCGTGAACGGCACCGACTTCACCGACGTCCACGCCCAGCCGCCACCGGCGTGCCGGTGGAGCGACCCGTTCTCCAGCAGGTAGTCGGCGCCCACGCCCGTCTGCGCGAACCCGGTTCCGGCGTTGCGGTCCACGTCCACGTAGACCCGCGCGAACGCGGGCGTCCCGGTGTACGCCACCTGGTAGGTCACGGTCGTCGCGGTGCTCGTCACCGACGGGGCCGAGATGGCCGCCCCGGCGGGCGTCGCCGCCGCGCACGTGGCGGCTACCGCCACCACCAGACCCCACACGATCTTCGACACGCAGTCCTCCGTCTCCACCCGCGGCGTGCTGCCCATCTAACCCGTAGGGGTGAAGCCGCGGTGACTTCAGTCCAGGTGCGCCAGGGCGGTGATGATGCGCTCCGCGATGTCGACCGGCCACGGGAACGCGACGGTGACCGCGCGCTGGTGGGCCAGCCCGTGCAGGCCCAGCCACAGGGCGACCGCGTCGGCGGTCAGGTCGTCGCTGGTGGCGATGCCCGCCGCGACGCAGGCGCCGAGGGCGTCGGCGGTCAGCTTCATCGTCGCGTCCCCCAGGGCCGCCAGGTCGGCCTCGGTCAGCGCGGTCTTGTCCAGGTCGGGCATCCAGAGCCCGCCGAACATGGTCCGGTACCGGCCGGGGTGCCGTTGGGCGAACTCGAGGTAGGCGTGGCCGATCGCGAAGAGCCGCCCGCGGGGGTCGTCACCCGCGGCGGCCACGGCGGCGCGGAGCTGCTCGTCCAGTTCTTCGAACGCCTGCCGCACCACGGCCAGCATGATCATCGGCTGGTCGGGGAAGTGCCGGTAGATCGACGGCGCGGCGATCCCGACGCGGCGGGCGACCGCGCGCAGGGTCACGGCGGTCTCGTCACCGGTCTCGTCGAGGAGTTCGACCGCCGCGGCCACGATGTCGTCGCGCAGGCGGGCGCCCTCCCCCCGCCGGTTGCGCGCACGGGTGGGGGTCGACGAGTCCGTCTCCGCGGTGGTGTCCATGCCGTTACCTTACGCCACGAAACTTACTGGCGTTAGCTCTTGCGTCCACTAAGCGAACGTGCGTAGCCTTACGACCGTAAGCACAACGACCCGACAAGGGAGCGCACCATGAACAGCAGCACCGCCACCACCCTCACCACCGAGGTCGTCCTGCCGGGCAAGGTCGAGACGAGCGGACTGGTGGTCCACACCCGTGAACTCCCGGCCCCCGCGGCGGGCCAGGTCGTCCTGCGGATGGAGGCGAGCGGCGTGTCGTTCGCCGAGCAGCAGATGCGCCGCGGCAAGTACTACGACCAGCCCGCGTTCCCCTTCGTGCCCGGCTACGACGTCGTCGGCACGGTGACCGCCGTCGGCGCGGACGTGGACCGGGGTCTGGTCGGCCGCCGGTTCGCCGCGGTCGTCAAGACCGGCGGCTGGGCCAGTTCCCTGCTGCTGGACGCGGGAGACCTGGTCGCCGTGCCGGACGGCGTCGACGCGACGGCCGCGGAGACCGTGGCGGTCAACGGGGTCACGGCGTGGCAGATGCTGCACCGCTCCGCGAAGGTGCGCGAGGGCGGGACGATCGTGGTGCTGGGCGCCAACGGCGGTGTCGGGTCCACGCTCGTGCAGTTGGCCCGGCACGCCGGGATCAAGGTGATCGGCACGGCGTCGGCGCGGCACCACGACACGGTGCGCGACCTGGGCGCGATCCCGGTCGACTACCGCGACCCCGCCATGTACGAGCGCATCCGGGAGATCGCGCCGGACGGCGTCGACGCGGTGTTCGACCACGTCGGTGGCGCCGCCGGGCTGCGCCAGTCGTGGGCGCTGCTGCGCAAGGGCGGGACCCTGGTGTCCTACGGCACCGCGGCGACGAAGGACGACGAGGGCAACTCGCAGCTGCCGGTGCTGAAGTCGTTCTTCCGGCTGCTGGTGTGGAACCACCTGCCCAACGGCAAAGGCGCGAACTTCTACAACTTCTGGGCGGGCAAGCGCCGCCTGGAGACCTTCCGCGGCCGCCTGCGCGACGACCTCACCCAGGTGCTGCGGCTGGTCGCCGACGGCGTCCTCACCCCGCAGATCGCCGCGGAGTTCCCGCTGACCGAGGCCGGCGCGGCACTGGCGCTCGCCGAGTCCCGCACCGTCGCGGGCAAGGTGGTCATCGTTCCCGACGCGCCCAGGCCGTGAGCACCGCGCCCCGCGCGCGGAACCGCCGGGGGGAGGGCGGCCTGCTCCGCGCCGAGATCCTGGCCGCCGCGACCGGGCTGCTCGACGCGAGCGGCGACCCGCGGGCCGTGACGCTGCGGGCCGTCGCCCGCGCCGTCGGGATCGCCGCCCCGTCGATCTACCCGCACTTCCTCGACCAGTCGGCCATCGTGCTGGCCGTCGTGCGGCAGGCCTACGCGGAACTGGCCGACCTGATCGGGTCCGCGATGGACCGCGCGGGCGAGGACCCCCGGCACCGGCTGCACGCCCTCTGCGCGGCCTACCTGGACTTCGCCCACCGCCACCCCGAGCGCTACCGCCTCCTGTTCGGCGGCGTCCGGATACCCGGTCCCGGCAGCGGCATCACCCCCGAGGACCTCCTCGACCTCGGCGCCGGAGCACTGCGTCTCGTCGTCGAGGGCATGACCGCCTGCGTCACCGCGGGCTGCTGCACCAGCACGGACCCGGCCGCCGACGCGATCGCGCTGTGGTTGGGACTGCACGGGCTCGCCCACCAGCGCGCGATCGTCACGTCGTTCCCCTGGCCCGCCGACATCACCCGGCGGCTCGCCGTCCCCCTGTCCCACCTCGTCGCCTGACAGCCGCTCGCGCGGCACCGTCCCCCTGGAGGCACCAGCCATGAGCACCGCGACCCTCACCGCCCCGACCGCCCCCGCCGCGATCCGCGCCGGCGTGGTCGACAACCGCGCCACCTACATCAGCTTCGGCCTCGCCTACGTCCTCGGCCACGGCGCCGCCGCCCTGTCCAAGGGCGCCGATCCCCTGGTCGCGCTGCCCGGCTGGCTGCCGATGACCCTGCTCGGCATCGGTCTGGCCGCGGGCAGCGTCCACAGCACCATCGCGGCCATGGGCGCCCAGCGCGGCGCGAGCAAGTCCGACGCGCTCTCCGGCACCCTGCTCGGCATCTCCTGGGCGGGCGGCTTCGCGGCCCTCTTCCTCGCCATCACCGGCCTCACGTCCATCGTGGACGTGCCGGACCTGCAAACGATCCTCTGGCCCACCGGCTCCGGGCTGGTCGTCGGCCTGCTCTACCTCGGCGAGGGCGCGGTCCGCCGCAACGTCCTGCACTACTGCCTCGGCACCTGGCTCGCCCTGACCTCGTCCGCCGCCCTCTTCCTGCACACCTCGGCCCTCTTCGGCGTCCTCGCCGTCGCGGGCGGCGGCGGCTACGCGGTCGCGGCGCTGCTGGAGCGCAAGCGCCTCAACGCCACTGCCTGACCACCACCCCGGCGCACCGCGACCACGGGCACCGGCGGTCCGGCGGCTTCCCGAAGCGACGTGCGGCGGGGCGGCCACTCGGCGGTACGGCCGGACACCCCGCCGGGCCGAGCATGTGCGCCATGCGCTCACCACGGCGAACGATCGGCCTCCTGCTGGCCGCGCTGCTCCTCCCCGGCTTGGTGGTGGCTCCCGCGAAGGCGGCCACCGCGTTCAAGGTGCTCCAGATGAACCTGTGCAACAGCGGCGTCGCGAGCTGCTACCAGAACGGGCTCGCCGTGGGCGAGGCCGTCACGATGATCCGGAACCGCCAACCGGACGTGGTCTCGGTGAACGAGGTCTGCCTCTCCGACCTGCCGAGCCTCACCGCGGCCGTCGGCACCGGCGCCGGCTACCGGTTCGCGTTCGTGCGCAACAGGTCCACGGGCTCCGACTACCAGTGCACGGCGGGCCGCGGGGCGTACGGCAGCGGGATCATCGTCAAGGAGGGCATCGCCGCCGGCGGGACCGGCGTGTACGCCGCCCAGGACGGCGGCACCGAGATGCGGGCCTGGGCCTGCGCGAGGAGCGCGGTGCGCGCCTTCACCGCCTGCACCACCCACCTCAGCACCACCGGCGCCGTGGCGCTCGCCCAGTGCCGCGAACTCGTCCCCGCCACCGTCCTGTCCCACGACCCGACGGCCTCGCCGACCACCCGCCACGTCGTGTCCGGCGACCTGAACCTCAGGTACAGCCCCGGTTCCGCCACCAACGCCCAGAACTGCGTCCCGTCCGGCTGGTTCCGCAAGGGCGACGGCGACGTCCAGCACCTCATCGCCCGCACGCTCGCCTTCGTCTCGACCCAGACCTACTCCATGAACCGCACCGACCACCCGGCGTTCGTCGTGAACTACACCTTCTGACCGGCCGGGCAGCGCTCGCGCTCCACCGGGTGACCGCGGCGGAGGCCGCCTAGACGCGACCTCCGCCCGCGCGTCACCCGGACAGGGAAATGGCCTGGCTCGGGCAGACGCGCACCGCTTCGCGGGCGTGGTCGAGCAGCACGCCCTCCGGCTCGTCGACGAGCACGATCACCGTGCCGTCGTCCTCGCTCTGGTCGAAGAGGGCGGGCTCGGTGAGCACGCACTGCCCGGCGCCCACGCAGCGCCCGACATCGGCGGTGATCTTCATCGGGACCCCTTCCTCACCAGGTGACCGGCAGCGAGTGGACGCCGTAGATGGCGGCCTCGTCCTTGAACAGCAGCTCCTCGACCGGCTGGGCCAGCGCGAGCTCCGGGACGCGCCGGAACAGCGTGTCGACGACGATCTGGAGCTCCATCCTGGCCAGGTTCTGCCCGAGGCACTGGTGCGCTCCGAAGCCGAACGCGACGTGGTGCCGCGCCCCGCGCTCGACGTCCAGGTCGTCCGGGTTCTCGAAGGCCTCCGGGTCGCGGTTGGCCGCGAAACCGAGCGCGAGCACGCCTTCGCCCGCCCGGATCGTGACGCCCCCCAGTTCCACGTCCTCGGTCGCCCGCCGCGCCGTGGCGGCGTCGACGATGGTGAAGTAGCGCAGCAGCTCCTCCACCGCGGACAGCGTCTTCGAGGGATCCGCCTTGACCAGTGCCAGCTGGTCGGGGTTCTCCAGCAGCGCGATCGTGCCGAGCGAGATCATGTTCGCGGTGGTCTCGTGCCCGGCCAGCAGCAGCAGGAACGCCATCGCCACCAGCGCCTCGCGCCGGTAGGTCCCGTCCTCGCGGCCCTTGAGGATCTGCCTGCCGAGCAGGTCTTCCTCGCCCGCGTCGCCCTCCTTGACGACGATCAGGTCGCGCAGGTAGGACTGGACCGCCTCGAAGGCCTTCTGCCGGTCCTCGGCGGACGACATCCTGCTGATCATCGTCGTGGTGTGCGCCTGGAAGAACTCGTGGTCGGTGTAGGGAACCCCGAGCAGCTCGCAGATCACCAACGAGGGCACCGGCAGCGAGAGTTCGCGCACCAGGTCGGCGGGCCGGGGTCCGGCCAGCATCGCGTCGATCCGCTCGTCGACGATCTCCTGGATGCGCGGGCGCAGCGCCTCCATCCTGCGCACGGTGAACTCGCCGAGCACGGCGCGCCGGGCGGGCCCGTGCTCGGGCGCGTCCATGGAGATGAGGGGCTTCTCGTCGCCCTCCTGCCGCAGCCTGCCGCCGCGCGTCAGCATCGGGAAGTCCGGGTGCGTCCGGTCGGCGCTGAACCGCGGGTCGGACAGCACCGCCCGCACGTCCTCGTGCCGGGTGATCGCCCAGGCCCACTTGTCGTCGACCAGGCGGACCTTCGCGATCGGCGCCTCGTCGCGGAGCCCGCGGTACTCCTCGGGCGGGGAGAAGGGGCACTCCCTGGTCAGCGGGAACTGCTCGGGACGGATCCGGACCGCTTCCGTCATGGTGGTCTCCTCAGTGGCCGTGGTGGGTCGGCGCGGGAACGCCTGGTCATCGACTTCCGCGGGTGCGTCCGCGGCGGCCGAGAACCGTCAGTATGCGGAAGATTACCCTCCGCTTCCTTCTCCAAGGTAGCGAAGCGGAGGAAAATCGTCCACCTACTTCGGGGTGATGCTCCCCGTTTTCCGGTTCGACCGGTTACCGCGCGTCCGTGCGACAATCGGCCGCTCGGATCAAGTGGAGAGGCCAGGCCCCATGGCAGTCGACTCCGGCATGCCCCTGCGTGCCGATGCCAGGCGCAACCGCGACCAGATCATCGCGGCGGCCCGGACGATCTTCGTCGAGCAGGGGCCGGACGCCCCGATGGAGGAGATCGCCCGCGCGGCGGGAGTCGGCGTCGGCACGCTCTACCGGCGGTTCCCCGATCGCGAGAGCCTGATCCGCGAGGTGGCGGGCGACAGCCTCGCGCGGGCGGTGACCGAGGCGCGGGCCTCCATCGACGAGGAGCCCACCTGCTGGGCCGCCCTGGTCCGGTTCATCGGCTTCTCCCACGAACTCCGGCTCAGCCTGCACCTCGCGATGATCTCGACGCAGGCGGGCGCGATCATCCGCGACGACCCGACGACCGAGCAGTACCGGCAGGTGCTGCTGACCGACCTCGACCGGATGGTCACGGGCGCGCAGGCCGAGGGCGAGGTCCGGTCCGACATCGGCACCGGCGACGTGGCCATGCTGTTCGTCCTGCTCATGCGGCGGCTGCCGAACAAGCTCGAGGAGATCGAGGGCGCGGCCGAGCGCTGCATGGCGCTCATGCTCGACGGCCTGCGCGCCCGCCCCGGCAGCCGATTGCCCAGCCGCCCCATCACCTACGACGACCTGCTCGGCTGACGGCCCGCGTCCGTCCACATCGGACAGCCTTTGCTAGAACCAGATCTCCGGGGTGTTCGTCGTCATCACCAGCGCCACCAGCTCCCGGCGGCTGCGCACACCGGTCTTGGCGAACACCGACTTCAGGTGGTCCTGCACCGTGTTCGCGGTGAGCGACAACGACTTCGCGATCTCCGCGGTGCTCCGGCCGCGCACGGCGTGCAGGGCGATCAGCTGCTCGCGGTCGGTCAGGCTGTACGCGGCCAGGTAGACGGGCATGATCTCGGCGGGTGAGGCGGGCGTGGCCACGATCGCGACCCGGCCGTCGGCGCGGCCGTCGAGCAGCGAGGCGTGCAGCACGAACCAGCGGCCGTCGTCGGCGCGGACCCGCGACTTCGCGGGCAGTCCGGTGGCGGACACGGCGTTGACGCGGGCGTGCTCGGCCACGGTGGCGAACGGGGTGGGCACGGAGAACACCGCGCTGGCGGCGTCGGCGAACTCCACCAGCAGCGCCTGCGCCCCCGGATCGGCGTCCACGAGGTGGTTGCGGTGGTCGAGCACCAGCACCGCGGGCGGCAGCGGTTCCAGCCGCTGCGCCGGATCGAGCTGGTAGCAGGTGCGCAGGGCGTTGCCGAGGTACCGGGAGGCCACCTCGGCCAGTCCCCGTTCCACCGCGTCGTAGGGGCCGCGGTCCGGCGCCCGCATGAACGCCGCGCAGCCCCACGTCCCGCCCTTCGAGTCGAACGCGGCGCGCAGCTCGTCGCCGAAGCCCGCGGGCTTGATCTGCTCGCGGTAGCGCACGCTGTCCACGAGCCGACCGCCGGTCGCGCGGCTCAGCGTCTCCGTGCGCGCGCCGCTGCGCCGGATCTTGCCGAACGTCGCGACGTCGTCGCCCCACAGCTCCAGCCGCACCGCGTGCTGGAAGTCGTTCAGGTCGAGGTCGTCGGTGAGCACCGACGTGACGAGCCCGGTCGCGGGATCGTTGGCGTGCCAGCACACCGCGTCGTACCCGAGCACCGACCGCAGCGCCAGATCGGCCTGGCGGAACAGCTGCGGTGCGGTCGGGCCGGAGGCCGCCACGTCGCGGAGGTCCGCCAGCGCCCGCCTTCCGAGATCACGGCGCGAGGTCACCGGGGAAGCGTAGCGGCGGCGCGCAAGCCCCCGGGTTCCTGGGATTACCCCCCGCCGGGACCCGGCCCCACGATGGCGATCACCGAAGCGTCCGCGGGGAGGCCTGGTGCCACAACGGGTTCCCGCGCACGCCGACCCCGCGTGAACAGGAGAACCCATGATCCGCTGGAAACGCCACGCGCTGCGGCTGGCCACCGTGCTGACGGTCGCCGCGTGCGCCGCGGTGGCGGTCACCGCGCCCGCCTCCGCCGACCCGCCCCCCGGTAGCTGCGACGTGAAGGGCTTCTACGAGGAGACGACCCAACCCGCCGAGGTGAGCCCGGCGCTGACCCACGTCGTGACGATCCAGGTTTCCGCAGGCACGACCGGCGAGCGCACGACGACGTTGACCAGGGTCCGCACGGTGAGCACCACGATCTCCGGCAGCGTGGAGATCAGCGCGGCCGCGGGCGCGCTGTTCGCCAAGGTCGGCGTGAAGGTCGGATTCTCGGTGCAGACCACGAAGTCCACCACGGACACCGAATCCACGACGATGAAGTGGAACTTCAACGTCCCCGGCTACTACGCCGTCTACAAGGGCGCCAGGGTGGTCCAGGGCATGGCGAAGAAGTGGGGCTGCGTCGGCGCTGTCCGAAGCCCGTGGGTCCTCTACGGCACCGTCCCCTACCAGACGTACTCCAACATCGAGGAGGGCGTGGTCACCTGCGCCGACACGTTCCCCGTCGGCAGCCTGCGCGATCTCGCCCGGCGGCAGCTCGCCTGCTGACCGGCGCACGGGGCGGGGCGGGCGGCGCGCAGGGCGCCACCGCCCCGCCACGGGCCTCCGCTACAGACCCTCCGCGACACCCGCCAGTCGCGCGCGCATCCACTGGTGGGCCGGGGCCAGCATGTTGCGGGGGTGCCAGAACATGGCGATCGTCAGCCGAAGCGGCTCGGTCTCCAGCGGCACCTCGCGCAGGCCGAGCGCGGGGCCGAGGCGGTCGTACAGGCGGCGGGGCGTGAGCGTGACCAGATCCGAGCCCGCGACCGCCTGCAACGCCAGAGTGAACGACTCCACCGCCACCGGGCTGGGCTGGGTGAGGCCCAGTTCGCCCAGCTTCACGTCGGACACCACGCGCCTGCCCGCCACTCCGTTGACGTGGACCGCGCGGGTGCCCGCCAGCGCGTCGGCGGTGAGCGGCTCGGCGACCGCGTGGTTGTCCCGGTCGGCGACGGCGATGAACTCGTCGGCGAACAGCGGGACGTGCGGGAAGTTCAGCAGCTCCGGCGTCTGGAGCTGCAACGGCCAGAACAGCACGTCGCACCAACCGGTCCGGAGCAGCTCGACCAGGTCGGCGCGCAGCGACACGACGTTCACCTTCACCCCCGGCGCCTCGGCGGCGAGTCCGCGCAGCGCGGGCAGCACGAGCACGCCCGCGACGTAGTCGCTGGCCATGAGGGTGAACGTGCGCCGGTCTGCGGCCGGGGTGAAGGACCGCCCGGAGCTGAGCACCTCGCGCGCGGCGACCAGCGCGGTCTGCACCGGCCCGACGAGCGACTCCGCGAACGGCGTGAGCACCATCGCGCGGCCCTCGCGGACGAGCAGCGGGTCGTTGAAGTGGCGGCGCAGCTTGGCCAGCGCCGCGCTCATGGCGGGCTGCCCCATCACGAGGCGCTCGGCCGCCTTCGTCACGTTCCGCTCGATCAGCAGGGCGTTCAGCGGGACCAGCAGGGTGAGGTCCAGCCTGCCCCAGTCCGTCGCCACCGCGGGAATCCTCCTCCCCCGACACCCGGCGTGGCAAGAACGCGCCCGTTGAGACGGGCGCCCGACCGCCGCCGCAGGTCCGGCGGACCATCGAGCCGGTCGATGGGGTCCATCCGGAATTCGCCGGTGCCGGGTCCGGCGGACTCGCCCTAACCTGGGACCACGGGCACCGGATCCACAGTGGACTCGCCCCGTGCGCCGTTTTCCGCGGTACCGGAGGGACAACACCGATGACCGACACCAGCGACTCCCCGTTCCGAACCCGGCACCCCGCCGTCGCGGGCGACCGCACCGCCATCGGCCTCGTCCTCGCCGTGCTGGTGTCCGTCGCGCTCAACACCGCCATCGCCCTGCTCGCGAACGCCGCGCTGCCCGCCGGTGGCGTCCGCGTCGGCCTGACCCTGAAGGAGTACGCGCCGCTGACCGTCGCGGGGATCCTCCTCGGCGCGCTCGCCTGGTACCTCGTCCGCCGCGGCGCCCGCGACCCGCGCGCCGTCCTGCGCGTGCTCGTCCCCGCGGCCGTGCTCGTCTCCCTCGTGCCGGACTTCGGGATCCTCGCGACGGGCGCGCACCCGCTCAACTCGCTCGCCCTGGTCGCGATGCACCTCGTCGCCGCCGCCACCACCGTGCCCGTCCTCGTGAAGGCGCTACCGCTGCCGCACGCCTCGTCCTAGCGGCTTCCGGGTGGACGGGTTCGCGATCCGCGTGGCGCGCCGGGCGCCGCGCGGTTTCGCGCGTTCCACCGATCCCACACCGATGTCCACAGTGGACTCTCGTCACAGCCGCCACGTCCGGGTGACGTCACCCATGCCACGAAAGTGTCATTGCGCTGCGGAAACGCCTTGCTATGTTCGAGCAGGCAACATCGACACCGGGAATTCGACGGCCTCGATTCCCCGTTCGAATCCGCACGCCCGACGATTGGTGGCTCCGCCCGTGACCGCGACCGCACCGGCCATCTCCCCCGGTACCGCGTCGCTCCTGTCGAGTCCGGGCCGCGCCGTCGACGACGGGCGGGTGGCGTTCGAGAAGACCGGGTCGCCGCGAACCCGCCGGCGCGCCGCCGTGCCGATGCCGGACGCGCCGACCGTGCCCGAAGGCGCGGGGGTCGGCCACGGGGGCTAGCCCCCGACCACCAGCACCGCCACGCGGCTCCGCCGCGTCTTCTCCAACCCCCCAGGAAAAGGAACCACTCCCGTGACCGCAGTCAGCACCGCTCCCGCCGAGGTCCTCCGCACCGCGTACCAGAAGTCCGTCGCTTCGTACTGGAACGCCGAGCAGGACCCGGTCAACCTGCGCCTCGGCGACGTGGACGGGCTGTACCACCACCACTACGGGATCGGCGAGGTCGACCTGTCGGTGCTGGAGGGCCCGGAGGACACCCGCGACGCGCGGATCATCGCCGAGATGCACCGGCTGGAGACGGCGCAGGCGGACGTGCTGCTCGACCACCTCGGCGACATCCGGCCGCAGGACAAGCTGCTGGACGCGGGCTGCGGGCGCGGCGGCACCAGCATCATGGCCCACGAGCGGTTCGGCTGCGAGGTCGACGGCGTGTCGATCTCGCAGAAGCAGGTCGACTTCGCCAACCGCCAGGCCGCGGTGCGGGGCGCGGAGGGCAAGGTCCGCTACCACTTCCGCAACATGCTGGACACGGGCTTCGAGTCCGGATCGCGCCGGGCCATCTGGAACAACGAGAGCACGATGTACGTCGACCTGAACGAGCTGTTCGCCGAACACGCGCGCCAGCTGGAGTTCGGCGGCCGGTACGTCACGATCACCGGCTGCTACAACGACGTGACCGGCGGCCGGTCCAAGGCGGTCGCGCAGATCGACCAGCACTACACCTGCAACATCCACCCGCGCAGCGCGTACTTCAAGGCCATGACCGCCAACGGTCTCGTGCCGATCTCGGTCGTCGACCTGACCGCGCAGACGATCCCGTACTGGGAGCTGCGGGCCAAGTCGTCGGTGGCGACCGGGGTCGAGGACCCGTTCCTCACCGCGTACCGCGAGGGCAGCTTCCACTACCTGCTCATCGCCGCCGACCGCATCTGATCCCGAGCCGCCGCGGCCGAGTGCCCCGCAGAAAGCGAAGCGATGCCGGACCTGCAGCACACCACGTCCACGTTCACCGGTCTGGGCACTTCGGCCGCGCGGTTCGCCGCAAGACTCGGCAGCCGCCGCGAACTCGGACCGCCCCATCCCGAGAACGGGCACGATCCCGCGTACGCGCACCGGCCGTGGGGCGACGGCACCGCGTCACCGCTGTACTGCCCGCTGCCCGAACGGATCGACGACGCCCTCGCCGAGGAGGTCGACCGGCGGCTGGCGCTGTGGGCCCAGGAGTGCGGGTTCACGGCCGAGGAGGCCGAGCAGCTCGGGCGGGCGGAGTTCGGACGGCTCGTCGTGCTCGCCCACCCGGACTGCGACGACCCGGACCGGCTGCTCATCTCGGCCAAGCTCAACGCGGCGTGGTGGGCCGCGGACGACCTCTACTCCGACGACACCGCGCTCGGAGCCGTCCCGGCCGAGCTGCCCCAGCGACTCGCGCTGGCGATGGCCGCCATGGACCCGCTCCCCGCCGCGGGCGAGTTCACCGGCGAACTCGACGAAGCCCTCGGCGAGGACCGGGTGCTCGTCGCGCTGCGCTCGGGCATGGAGTACCTGTCGGGCTACAGCACCCCCGCCCAGTTCCAACGGGTCTGCTACTCCACGTTCACGATGTTCGTGAGTTGGACGGCCTACGCGGCCTGGCAGCACAACGGGAAGCGGCCACCCGCGTGGGAGTACCTCGCGGCCAGGCAGCACGACAGCTTCTACACGTCCATGACCCTCGTCGACGTGCTCGGCGGGTACGAGCTGGACTCGAACCTGTTCTACGAACCGGCGGTGCGGCGGGCCGCGATCCTGGCGGGCACGGCGTCGGTGCTGGTGAACGACCTGCACTCGGTGACCAAGGACCTCGCCGACGAGAACCCGCCGTGCAACATGGTGCTCCAGGTCGCGGCGGACCGGGAGTGCTCGGTCGAGGAGGCCGTCGAGGTCGTCGTGGGGCTCCACAACGGACTGGTCCGCGACTTCCAGGACGTGTACGCGGCAACCAGGTTCCTGCCGTCGCCGCAGTTGCGGCGGTTCATGCGGGGACTGCGGGCGTGGATGGGCGGCGGCTTCGAATGGCACTCCACCAGCCCGCGCTACCGGACCGAAGGCTGACCGCACCGCTCCACGCGGTCGCCGTGGCGAATCGGGGAGGGCGTTCGGCCTGAGGCCGGGCGCCCTCGTCGCCGTCAGCGGTACCAGGCCCGCACGTCGAGCTTGCCGGTGCTGCCGAGGTCGATGAGGACCGGCGGCTGGTCCGGCCCGTCGACCACCGCCTGCCGGGGAAGTCCCGCCACCGGCGCGACCTCCAGGTACCGGCCGACCGCGGGCGGGCCGTCGGTCAGCGTGTTGCGCCACATCAGTCCGGACTTCGCCGTCTCGCCGGGGCGCAGCAGCAGTTCCGCGGGCGGGTCGTCCCATCCCAGTTCCTTGGCGGTGCCTCCCGCCCCCTGGCGGATGGTGATGGGCAGCGGGTCCTCGTCCTCGTCCAGCACGACGACGTCGGGGTAGCCCTGGACGCCGAAGTCCGAGCTGCCGCAGTTGACCAGCTCGATCGTCATGGCCCGCAGGCCCGTGGCCGCGCTCACCACACCCGTCCTGACGCTGACACCGGATTCCGGGCAGGCGGGAGGCGCCTGGGAGGTGGGCGCCGGTGGCGGCGACGGCGGCGGGGCGCTCACCGGCGCGCACGCCGTGAGGAGCAGCAGGGACAACACCGCGCCGAGCACGCCGACACGCCCCTGTTCCATGAGGTGATCATGGCACCGGGCAGGTCGACCCCCGCACCCGCACCCCACGGGCTCCAGGCGCCGCCCGCCGGTGCGTCGGGCGCGTTCGCCGCGGCGGCGCGGCCTACCTGCCGGGACCGGCCGTGCGACGCATCGCCGGCCTCTGCGCCGGCACCGCCAAGACCGACGCCCGCGACGCCTCCGGATCCGCCTCCTCCGGGCATCCGCCCGCCCGCGCCGGGATCGCCCCGGCCACCCCGCAACTCCGGTACCAGCACCCCGCCCGATCCGGCTCCCGCACGCGCCGCCGCCCGTGTGGCCCGGCGACCGGGCCACACCTGAGCGTCAGGCGCTGTCCGCCGCGGCGGCGCGGCCGGTCTGCCTGCCGGTGAACAGGCAGCCGCCCAGGAACGTGCCCTCCAGGGCGCGGTAGCCGTGGACGCCGCCGCCGCCGAACCCCGCGACCTCACCCGCGGCGTAGAGACCGGGAACGGGCTGGCCGGTGGAGCCGAGGACGCGGCCGGACAGGTCGGTTTGCAGGCCGCCGAGGGTCTTGCGGGTGAGGATGTTCATCCGGATCGCGATCAGCGGGCCCGCCGACGGGTCGAGGATCTTGTGCAGCGGGGCCGTGCGGGCGAGCTGGTCGCCGCTGTAGGCGAGGGAGTTGCGGATGCCCATGATCTGGGTGTCCTTGGTGAAGGGGTTGTCCACCTGCCGGTCGCGCAGGGTGATCAGCCTGCGCAGGTCGTCCAGGTCGATCAGGTCGCCGCCCGCGATCCGGTTCATGCCCGCCACGAGTTCGGCCGGCGAGTTGGCGACGACGAAGTCCTCGCCCCTGTCCATGAACGCCTTGACCGGCGGCGGGGTGCTGTTGAGCAGGCGGCTCGCGAGGTAGCCGATGAGGTCCTTCCTGGTCAGCTCGGGGTTCTGCTCGGAGCCGGAGAGCACGAACTCCTTGTCGATGATCTTCTTGTTCAGCACGAACCAGGAGTGGGCGTGGCCCGAGCGCTGGATCAGCTCCAGGGTGCCGAGCGTGTCGTAGCCGGGCACACCGGGGTCGGGGAGGCGGCGCCCTTCGGCGTCGAACCACATCGACGAGGGCGCGGCGAGCACCCGAATGCCGTGGCCGGGCCAGATGGGGCTGTGGTTGGCCAGTCCCTCGGTGTAGTGCCACAT
Source organism: Umezawaea sp. Da 62-37 (assembly GCF_032460545.1). Classification (GTDB taxonomy): domain Bacteria; phylum Actinomycetota; class Actinomycetes; order Mycobacteriales; family Pseudonocardiaceae; genus Umezawaea. The sequence continues at coordinate 10,660,019 of NZ_CP135965.1, read as the reverse complement.
CCGGTCGCGGTTGACCAGTCGGGCGCCCGCCAGTTCGCTGATCGCCAGCATCCGGCCGTCGACGTGCGCGGGCACGCCGGTGACCATGCGGGCGGGCGGGGTGCCGAGGCGGGCGGGCCAGTTGCGGCGGACGAGGTCCTGGTTGCCGCCGATGCCGCCGGAGGTGACGATCACCATCGGGGCGCGCAGTTCGAAGTCGCCGACCTTGGTCCGGGAACTGGGTGTGCCGCGGGCGGCGCTGCCGGCTTGCAGGACGCTTCCGCGCACTCCGGTGACGGCCCCGTTGGTGGTGACGAGCCCGTCGACCTGGTGGCGGAAGCGGAAGGTGACCGCTCCGCGCGCCGCGGCGGCGCGCACGAGCTTCTCGAACGGTTCCACCACTCCGGGGCCGGTGCCGAGGGTCAGGTGGAAGCGGGGGACGGAGTTGCCCGGCCCCTCGGCGCGCTGCCCGCCGCGTTCGGCCCAGCCGACGATGGGCACCCAGCTCACGCCGAGCCCCGACAGCCACGCCCGCTTCTCCCCCGCGGCGAACTGCAAGTACTCCTCGGCCCAGCGCGAGGCCCAGTAGTCCTCGCCCAGCGGGTCGTCGACGCCGCGGTCGAAGCCCGCGGTGTCGAACCAGTCGCCGCGCGCGAGTTCGAGGGAGTCCTTGATGCCCGCCAGCCGCTGCTCGGCGGAGTTGATGAAGAACAGCCCGCCCAACGACCAGAAGGCCTGACCGCCGAGGCTCGCCTCGGGTTCCTGGTCCAGCAGCAGGACCTTGCGGCCCGCGGCGGCCAGCTCGGAGGTCGCGACCAGCCCCGCGAGCCCGGAGCCGACGACGATCACGTCCGCGTCGGCTCTCGGCGCGGCGGAGGCCCGGCCCGGGCCCAGGGTGCCCATGCCCGTGGTCGCGGCGATGGCGCCGCCTGCCGCCAGGAGGTGTCGTCGGCTGAAGTTCCTGCTGCCAGGTGCACTCATCGTCGAGCCCTTCAGGGGAACGGTGTGCCGGCGGCGGCGCCCGCGTGGTCGCTCTCGGGTCGACCCACGTAACCAGCGGGAGGCGGGCGGCGGATAGGGGCACGTCACCAAAGGCCGCCGATCTCGTTGTGCACCAGCCACAACGACGTGCCGGAGGTGCCGTGCGGGACAAGCGGACGACCACGATCGCCTTGCGGGTGATGGCGGCCATGGCCGCCGACGACGGAGTCGTGACCAGGGTGGTCGGGGCCGCCCGCGGGAACTCCCCCGAGGTCGCGCGGCTGCCGGAGGCGGAGAACCGCAGGCACATCGCCACGCTGCTCACCGCGGGGGCCGCGCACCTGCGGGGCGGCGACGGGGACTTCTCCGCCGCGCGGGCGCTGGGGGCCGATCGGGCGGCGCAGGGGGTGTCGATCGCGGGCCTGCTGCGCGGGGTGCACGCGGGGCGGGCCGAGGTGATCAGGGCGGGGGTGGAGTTCGCCCGCGCGACGGGGGTCGACGACTCCACGATCCTGGACTTCATCGTGGACGTGGACTCCTACGTCGCGACGGTCGAGCGGCACATCATCAGCAGCTACCACACCGCCGAGTTGCGGCTGTCCCGGACGGCCCGCGACCTGAACACCCAGGTGCTGCGCGGGCTCCTGGTGCCGGACGGCGCCTTCCCCGACTCGGCGCAGCTGAGCCGGGTGGGGCTGCGAACGGGCAGCCGCTACCACTGCGTGGTCTCCGACGTGACCGACCCGAGCCGCGCCAGGTCCCTCGAACAGCGCTTGCAGGCGCTCGACGGGGTGTTCGGACTGGTCGAGGGGCGGCTGGCGGGCGTGAGCCTCCGGCCGCCGTGCCCGCCGGAGGACGACCCGCCGCTGCTGGTGATCTCCCCCGCCACCCCGTTGACCTCGCTGCGCCGGAGGTACCCGCTGTGCGCGAAGGCCCTCGCCGTCGCGTCGTCACGGGGAGCCCGCGGCGTCCACCCGCTCACCGACCTCGCGGCGGAGACCGCGTTGGCCGCCCACCCGGAGCTGGCGGACACCCTGGCGGACGAGTTCCTGGGCACGCTCGACCCGAAGAGCGCCTTCCACCACGAGCTGGTCGTCACCGCGTTGTGCTACCTCGACCACGGCCGCCGGATCGGCATCGCGGCCGCGGTCCTGCACGTCCACCCCAACACCGTCCGGTACCGCCTGGACCGGTTGGCCGAACTGGCGGACGTCGATCTCCACGAGGTCCCGGACGACCGGCACTCCCACGTCCTGAGCACGGTCCGGACGTGGTGGGCGCTGCGCACGTGGATCGACCGCGCTCGGGGGACGTGACGGTCAGGCGTCGGCGCGCATGTGCTCCTTCGCCCAGGTCTCGAAGCTGGTGAGCGGGATGCCGAGTGCCCTCGCGAACTCCGGGCGGGCAGGCTGGCCGACCTGGTTCAGGCGTTCGTGCGACGCTCCCATCGCGGGCATCCCGGCGGCGAGCGCCTGCTCCTCGGTCATGTCGGGGGCGGACAGCGGTGTGCCCAGGACGTGGGACAGGACCTCGGCGATCTCCGTCATGGACAGGTGATCGCCCGCGAACTCCAGTTCGACGCCGTCGAACCCGTCCGGGTCCGCGATCGCCGCGGCCGCGGCCCCGCCGATGTCCTCGACCGCGACCAGGGACAACCGGGTGTCGGGGTTCAGCACGCTGACCAATCCGCCCTCGACGCCGCGGGGGAACAGGAAACCCATGGAGGGGAAGAAGTTCTCCATGAAGAAACCGGGCTTCAGGATGGTCCAGCGGTCGAAGCCCGCTTCGCGGACCCGGTCCTGGACGGCGGCCTTGGCGTTCAGGGAGCGGGTCATCGAGGACCAGCGGCTCTCCGTCCACTCAGGACCGTCGCCGTGCTGACCTGCGCCGGTGACGGAGGTGTGGACGAACTGCCGCACTCCGGCGGCTTTCGCCCCTGCGACGAGGTTGGCGCCCTGGGTCACCTCGCCGTCGAAGTCGAAGCCCTCGCCGGTGAACGCGGGCATCTGCACGGAGAAGACCGCGCGGGCGCCTTCGGCCGCCCTGGTCACGGAGTCGAGGTCGTGAAGGTCGCCGGTGACCAGTTCGACGCCCAGGGCCGCCACGGCCGCGGCCCGCTCGGTGGAGGGGTCGCGGACCAGGGCGCGGACGGGGATGCCCGCGGCCAGCAGGGCGCGGGCGGTGGCGCCGCCCTGCCTGCCGGTGGCGCCGGTCACCAGTACGGGGGCTGAATCGGTGGGCATGGTGCTCCCTGGGGCTCGTACGGAAACGGCGGGGCCCGCCGGTTCCCTTCGAACGATACGGCGGGGTCCGCCGCTTAGCAAGTACGGGCACCGGCGGTCCGACGCGACGGGCAGGGATCCCTTGCGGCGCAAACCCCTTCCGGCGAAGTGCACCCGGACGTGTACCGCTTCCGCCCCACGGGTATTCCGCCCGTGACCGTGCTTCCGGCATTCCAGTGGAGGAGGACCCGTGAAAGGTGACGTGGAGACGTACAGCGAGAACGGTCAGTGGAAGAACAAGGTGGAGGGCAACCAGCAGGCGTCCAGCACGCACGCCACCAAGGAAGAGGCCACGGCCAAGGGTCGTGAGATGGCGAAGGACGCCGGTGTGGAGCACATCATCCGCAACCTCGACGGCAAGATCGGCGAGCGGCAGACCTACCCCCGCAGCAGGGACCCGCGCAGCACCCCCGGCTGAGTCCGTCCACCACCGCGGCCCGACGGATCGCGACCGGACACCGGGACGTTTGCCCGGCGCGCCAGGGGGAATCCCGGTGCGCCGGGCATTCGGGCCCGGTCAGGCACGAGGAGTGGACGTGACCGAAGACGTGCGGGACTTCGATACGACGGGCATGGAAGAGCAGCTCGCCCACTCGCAGCACCTGATCGACGAGGCCAAGGTGGCCGCGGCCGAACTGGCCGAGTCCAACCCGGACCCGTACGAGACCGATGCCGAGGCCAAGGACGACGAAGCCTCGGGGTTCGAGTCCTTCGAGGACGGTCGACCGGCCAAGCCCGGCGCCGTGCGGGCGGCTCGGGAGGGCTGACAGCCTCGGATCAGCTCAGGACGGGCGCGCGGGTGAACGCGCCCGCCGCCACGTTCTCGGCGACGCGGGTCTCCACGTCACGGGGCGGGGCCCGGTCGGTGTCGCGGGACCAGCACCCGAACCTCGGCGCCGCGCTCCAGCAGCGACGACACCACGTGGGGGCCGATGTTCCCGGTGGATCCCAGCAGCAGTACGGACATGGTGTTCCCTCGCTCCTTCGTGGACGGCCTTGCGCGTGCGGAAGTTCTTTCATGGCAGGGAGATCGAGCCGCGGGCGAACCCGGCGCAGAGGTCCGGCAGTGCCGGCTCGTCGATGGCGTCCCGGTCAGCTTGAAGTGCTCCGGCAGCACGCCGCCGTGGCCGTGGACGATCCCCCTTCGGCGCCCCGGTGGTGCCCGAGGAGAACAGCACCCGCAGCGGGGCGTCGAAGTCCACGCGCTCGAAGGCCTGCGGCGCCGGGGTGACGACGGCCTCTGCCCACGGCGTAGTTGAGCCTGGCACCGGGGAACCACCGGGCGCCGGACGCGAACCGGGTGATCGACGCGTCGGCGTCCGGGTCCGGGTCCGGCAACCAGACCGGTTCGACGCTCACCGCCGCTCCATGGCGACGGCGGCGGGCTCCGGCAGTTGGGCGAGCAGGTCGGCGACGGCGCCCGCGAGGTCGGCCGGTGTCGCCGCCGCGGCGAACAGGTGGTGGTCGGGGCGGATCACGACACCGACGTGGTCCGGTGGCAGCAGCGCCCGGTCGGTCACGTGCAGCAGCACGGCGCCGAGCGCGCGCAGCGGGGCCACCTGACCGTCGGACAGGACCTCGCTCGGATCGACGGCGGCGGCGACCACCACGGCCTGCCCGACCAGGTCGTCGAGCGGCCCGGTGCGCCCGTCAAGGGTCAGCCGCCATCGGCCGCGATGCCGAGGGCTTGGTGACCTCACTGGCCGTGCACATCCAGCGGACCACCGACATGCTGCTGCGCTACGCCGCGGCGGAAGCCGGATCGGACCGGAGCTGACCCCGTGGACGGCATCACCCTGATCAGCCGGACCGTCCTGCGCGAACGGCAGGGCCGCGACCGCGGCGACGACCGGCCCGAGGCGGCCGCGCGGTTCCACGAAGCCGCCCACGAGTGGCTGCGCGGGGGCTGACGGCGAGGCGGCCGCGCGATCGGCGTCGGCTGCGACCACGCGACCACGCTGTCCGCGGTCGGGGTGCCGGTGCTGTCCACCCACCACCACCGCCGGGCTGACGAGGCGAGCGGCCACCTGCTCGGCGCGATCCCGGACCTCCAGGTCGGGCGCGTCCGGGCTCGCGCCGAGGCCGCGGGCTCGTCCTCAGCCCGCGACGTGCTCGGCGTACCGGCGCACGACCGTCGCCACCACGCTGTCGGGGTCCTCCCGCCACAGGTCGGCGTTGAAGATCTCGACCTCCACGTCGCCGGTGTACCCGGCCTTGGCGACCAGGTCGGCGAGGTGGCGGAAGTCGATGTGGCCGTCGCCCATCATCCCGCGCGCCAGCAGGGTGTCCGCGGGGAGCGGGGTGATCCAGTCGCAGACCTGGAACGAGGCGATGCGGTCCGCGGCCCTGGCGACCTGCCGTTCCAGGTCCGGGTCCCACCAGACGTGGAAGCTGTCGACGACGACGCCGACCACGGCGGGATCGTGCTGTTCGGCCAGGTCCAGGGCTTGACCGAGGGTGGACAGGACGCCGCGGTCGGCGCAGTAGATCGGGTTCATCGGTTCGAGCGCGAGCCGTACCCGGCGTTCCGCGGCGTACGGGATGAGTGCGGCCAGGACGTCGGCGACCCGTGCGCGGGCGGCGGGGAGGTCGCGGCTGCCCGGAGGGAGGCCGCCGACGACGAGGACGAGGCAGTCCGCGTCGAGGGCGGCGGTCTCGTCGATGGCGCGGCGGTTGTCGGCCAGCACCTCGCCGAGGTCGGGGGCGGTGAAGAAACCGCCGCGGCACAGGGACGAGACGTGCAGGCCCGCGTCGGCGATGAGGGCCGCGCCCGCCTCGACGCCGAACTCGCGCAGCGGTTCGCGCCAGACGCCGATGGACGCCACGCCCGCGCGGACGCAGGCGGCCACCGCCTCGGGCAGGGTGCACCCGTTGACGGTCTTCTGGTTGAGGGACAGGCGGTTCACCGGACGACTCCGTGGACGTCGAGCAGGGAGGACAGGCGGTACGCGGCGAGTTCCGGGTCGGGGAACAGGCCCGCCCGGTCGGCGAGGACGTAGGTCTCGACGAGGTGGGGCAGGCCGCGGGCGCTGTGCAGGCCCGCGACCATGGAGAAGCCGGGCTGGAGGCCGGAGAGCCAGGCCAGGAAGGCGATGCCCGTCTTGTAGTAGTAGGTCGGCGGGCCGAAGACGTGGCGGGCCAACGGGAGCGTGGGGGCGAAGGCGGCGTCGTAGCCCGCCTCGTCACCCGCGTCCAGCGCCTGCAACGCGCGCGAGGCGGCGGGGGCGATGGCCGCGAAGATGCCGAGCAGGGCGTCGCTGTGGTGGGCGCCGTCGCCCTTGACGAGGTCGGGGTAGTTGAAGTCGTCGCCGGTGTAGAGGCGCACGCCCGCGGGGAGGTTGGCGCGCAATGCCTTCTCGTGGTCGGCGTTGAGCAGGGAGACCTTCACGCCGTCGATCCGGTCGGCGTGGTGGTGCACCAGGTCCAGGAACGCGCTCGTGGCCTCGTCGACGTCGGACGAGCCCCAGTAGCCCTCCAGGGCGGGGTCGAACATGGGGCCCAGCCAGTGCAGGACGACCGGGGCGCCCGCGTGGGGCAGGATCCGGTCGTAGACGTGCCGGTAGTCGGCGGGGCCGGTGGCCAGGCGGGCGAGGTGCCTGCTGGCCATGACGATCACCTGGGCGCCCGCGTCCTGAACCACGTCCAACTGCTCGGTGTAGGCGCGGACCACGTCGTCGAGGGTCGCCGGGTCGGCGTGGTCGGTGCCCGCGCCCGCGGCGATCCGGGTGCCGAGGTGCCCGGCCTCGGCGGCGCTGCGGCGGATCAGCTCCCGCGTGGTGGCCCAGTCCAGGCCCATGCCGCGCTGCGCGGTGTCCATCGCCTCCGCCACCCCGAGGCCGTAGGACCAGAGGTGCCTGCGGAACGCCAGCGTGCTGTCCCAGTCGACGACGGCGGGCGCGCCGGGGCTGTTGTCGCCCAACGGGTCCGCGACGACGTGGGCGGCGGCGAACGCGACCCGCGACGTCGGCGGCCCGTCCGGCTTCACCCACGCCACGGGGTCGCTCGGCACGTGGTCGTAGAGGGTGCCGTCGGCGGCGGGCAGGGTGATCACAGCTCGACCCGCCGGTTCGTCCGGGAGGACTCCAGGCCCGCCTGGGCGAGCCGGATGCCGCGGACGCCCGCCATGAAGTCGTACGGGTGCGGGGTGTCCTCGACCACGTGCCGGACGAACTGCTCCCACTGGGTCTTGAAACCGTTGTCGAAGTCGGTGTTGTCCGGCACCTCCTGCCACTGCGAGCGGTAGGAGCGGGTCTCCTCCAGGTCCGGGTTCCACACCGGGCGCGGGGTGGCCTCGCGCGGCTGGACCACGCACTTGCGCAGGCCCGCGACCGCGCTGCCGCGGGTGCCGTCGACCTGGAACTCCACCAGTTCGTCGCGGTGCACGCGCACGCACCAGGACGAGTTGAGCTGGGCGATCACACCGCCCTCCAGCTCGAAGATGGCGTACGCGGCGTCGTCGGCGGTGGCGTCGTAGGACCCGCCCGCCTCGTCGACCCTGGTCGGGATGTGGGTGGCGGTCTTGGCGATCACCGAGGTCACCGCGCCGAACAGGTTCTCCAGCACGTAGTTCCAGTGGCAGAACATGTCCACGGTGATGCCGCCGCCGTCCTCGGCGCGGTAGTTCCAGCTCGGCCGCTGCGCGGGCTGCCAGTCGCCCTCGAACACCCAGTAGCCGAACTCGCCGCGCACGCTGAGCACCCGGCCGAAGAACCCGCTGTCCACCAGCCGCTTGAGCTTGAGCAGACCGGGCAGGTACAGCTTGTCGTGCACCACGCCGTTCTTCACGCCCGCCTCGGCGGCGCGGCGGGCCAGCGTCAGCGCGCCCTCGACCGACTCGGCGACCGGCTTCTCGGTGTAGATGTGCCGCCCCGCGTCGATGGCCCGCAGGATCGACTTCTCGCGCACCGCCGTGAGCTGCGCGTCGAAGTAGAGCGGGCACGAGTCGTCGCCCAGGGCGGCGTCGAGGTCGGTCGTCCAGCGGGTCAGTCCGTGCCGCTGCGCCATCTCGGCGAGCTTGGCGGCGTTGCGGCCGACCAGCACCGGCTCCAGTTGGACCCGTGAGCCGTCGGACAGCTCGACACCCCCCTGCTCCCTGATCGCGAGCACCGAGCGCACGAGGTGCTGCCGGTATCCCATCCGTCCGGTCACGCCGTTCATCACGACGCCCAGGGTCCGCGTGGCCATTCGTCCTCCTGTGGAAAGCGCTTTCCAAGTTACCGTACAACAGATGACCGCTAATGGCTCCCGTACTCCGCGAACCACCGCGCGGCCGCCCTCAGCGGCTCGTCGACCGGCGCGATCTCCGGGTACCAGGCCTTCTCCCACTCCAGCGACACCCAGCCCGACCAGCCGCGCAGCAGCTCACCGCACTCGGCCAGCGGCACCGCGCCCAGACCGGGCACGACCGGCGTGACGCCGACGGCGTCCTTCACCTGGAAGTAGCCGAGGTACTCCCCCAGCACCTCCCGCGTCCGCGCGGGCGCCTCGCCGTGCCGCCACGGGTGCAGCGCGTCCCACAGCACGGCGACCAGGCCCGGTGCGCCGAACGGCTCCACGAGCCGCACCGCCGCCTCGCCCGTCGGGTGGTGGTCGTGCGTCTCCACCAGCAGTCGCACGCCCGACGACCGGAGGTCGTCCAGCACCGCGCCGATCCGGTCGCGCGACTCCTCGTCCCCGCCGGGGAACACCCGCACCGACGGCGCGCCGAGCCGGTGGGCCAGGTCGATCAGCGCCCTCAGCTCGGCGATCACGGGCGCGTCCGGGCCCGGCGCGCACACCTTCGCGTAGCCCGCGAGGCAGGCGATCTCCAGACCGCTGTCGGCGACCGCCGCCCGCACCCGCTCCACCTCGCGGCGGGAGAGTCCGATGTGGACCTGCTCGTCCGGGTGCGTCCGGATCTCCAGGCCCGCGCAGCCGTGGTCGGCGGCGAGCCGGGCGGCCTGCCTGATCGGCGCTCCCGGCATTCCGAGCGTGCTCACCGCGAACCGCCACACCATGTGTTCCTCCTGGGAGCGGGGCGGGGCGCCACGCGGGCGCCCCGCCCCGTCGATCACGTGCCGTCGATCAGCCGGATGGCGATCGCGGGGTTGAACTGCCCCGCCGGGGTGGTCGGCGCGATGCCGCACAACCCGTCGGAGTTGCCGGGCGTCTTGATCCACAGCAGCATCTCGGCGCCGCCGCCGACCTGCGCGGTGGCGCCCAGCTTGCGGCCCGCCGGGTTGCACCACTCGCCGTTGTCGCCGTTGGCGTTGCGGCTGGTGTCCACGACGAACTTGGCCGCGTAGCCCAACGACGAGACCACGGAGTTGCCGTAACCCGTCGACGCGCCGGTCGTGTAGTAGTTCGACACGTTGACCGAGAACCCGCGGACGTTGCGCACCCCCGCGGAGAGCAGCCTGCTCGCCATGGTCGCCGGGGCGACCCAGCCCGCGTTGCCGCCGTCGAGGTAGACGTAGGCGTTGGGGGCCTTCTGCTGGAACATCTGCGTCGCGTACGTGAGCATGCCGAGCCGGTCCTGGACCGCCGCCGCGCTCATGCAGGAGAAGTCCCCCAGCGAGTCCGGCTCGATGACGACGACGGCGGGTTTGGTCCCGACGCCCGCCGCGAAGCTCGAGATCCAGGTCCGGTACGCGGACACGCTGCCCGCGCCCCCGCCCGAGTGACCGCCGCAGGCGTCGCGGCCGGGGATGTTGTAGGCGACCAGCACCGGGAGCTTGTCGTTGGCGTCGGCCGCGCCCACGTAGCTCGCGACCAGGCCTCCGACCCCGCCCTCGTTGCCGAACCAGCGGGCGATCGGCTTGGAGCCGATCGACGACTGGATGCGCGCGGCCCGCGCGTCACCGGGGTTGCCCCGCGCCCAGACCGCGGGCGAGGAGTTGGGGTTGACGTAGAAACCGCTGGTCATGTCGATGGGACTGGCGGCGTGCGCGGGCTGCACGACCGTCAGCAGGGGCAGGGTCACGAGGGCCGCCGCGAGGCGGGTCTTCCACGACATTGTGGATCCTCTTCTCTTGCTCGGGATGGGCTGCCGCGGACCGCCCGGCTCGTCCCTCGGGGCGGCGGCGCGGCGGGTCGGGTCAGCGGGCGTCGACGAACGCCGCCACCCAGGCGAGGGACGAGTTCCAGTTGATCGCGACCTCGTTGGTGGACCACGATCCGATGTCGTCGATGTAGCACTTGGCGGGCGCGCAGCCGGGCAGGTTCTGCTGCGCCACCGGGTCCTGCAACCCGGAGTTGGGGCCGCCCGCCAACGAGCCGGGCGGCGGGCTGGGCAGCGCCGGGTTGATCTGGTGCGCCCAGGCCCGGTGGTGCTGGTTGTGGCTGGCGCGTTCGCCGTAGCCGCTGATGAACGACTGGTTGAGCCCGTTGCGGCCGAGCAGGTAGTCCATCGACTCCAGCACGGCGGCGCGGTAGCCGGGCCGGAAGCTCAGGTCGTAGGCCATCCCGATGACCATCGCCGCGTTCGTGGTGGCGCTGGTGGAACCCCACGCGTAGGCGCCGTCGGTCGGCAGCGACGGGTTGGGGTAGCCCTGCTTGCCCAGGTCGCGCACGTAGCCGTCGGCCACCGAGACGATCCGCTTGCGGGCCAGGACGACGCGGTCGATCGGGAAGCGCTCGGGCAGCCGGGCGATGGTCAGGTCGGCCAGCGCCCCGGTGTCCTTCCAGGAGAACCCGGCCGGGGTCAGCTTCGTGGTGATCCGGCCGAGGTACGTCCGCTTGCCGGTCGTGGCGTACAGCTCCGCCGCGGCCCAGGAGAACTCGTCGCTGACGTCGGTGTCGTCGTAGGCGCCGCCGCCGACGCTGTCCTCGTCCGGCGCGTAGAGGTCCGGGTGCGCGTTCGCGGCCTGCCACGCGGTTTCCGCCGCCGTCAGGCACTTCTGCGAGAACGCCCGGTCCCACAGCGCCCAGATCCGCGCGCACTGGGCGCCCGCGGCGGCCAGGTTCAGCGTGGCGGCGGTCGACGGGGCGTGCAGGTAGCGGGGCTGCGGGTCGTTGCCCGGCATCATCGGGTGCGCGGTCCACGCGAGGTCGTGGATCTTGTGGTGCGCCATGCCCGCGAGCGGCTTGTCCGCCGGGACCTGCATCTTCAGCAGGAACTCGACCTCCCAGCGGGCCTCGTCCAGCACGTCGGGCACGTGGTTGGCCTGCTCGGGGATCGCCAGCAGGCCGTCGCGCAGGCCCTCGAAGTCCAGCGTGCGCAGGGAGCGCTCGTAGGTGTCCATCAGCTGCCACGCCGCCAGCGCGCCGTTGACGACGTACTTGCCGTGGTCGCCCGCGTCGTACCAGCCGCCGCTGACGTCGAGCGAGTAGTCGCACGTGCCGGGCAGGCAAGGCACCGACGTGTCGCCCTTGTTGGGCGCGACGCCGACGTGCCCGGCGGGCCTGGCGTAGGCGTCCCCGACGTACTTCGCGTCGATCGGGATGCCGCTGCGGTTGTGGTAGAAGTACTCCAGCGAGTCCCGGCGCAGCGCGTCGTACGGGCTCTTGGCGATGTCGAACGGCTCGCTCACGTCCGCGCCGACCGCCAGCGTGTAGCCGGTGCCGACCGTCCTGAGCCGCGAGAAGTCCGCGATGTGCACGTGGTCCCCGGACATGGCGTCGTCGCCCTTGACCGTGGTGTCCCCGCTCGCCACGACCGCGCCCGCCGCGTCCCGCAGCCGCCACCCGACCGGCGTGGTGGCGGCGTTGACGACGGACGCCCGCTTGTCGCCCGACGCGGCGTAGCCGAACTGGTTGACGCGCACCGGCGAGCCGTAGGTCCAGCCGCCGCCGGGCCTGACCGCGCCGCCGGTCAGCGACACGTCGTCCAGGCAGAGGGTGTACGCCTCCTTGGCGCCACCGGCCTGGATCGCGACCTGGCCGCGGGTGGTGGCCTTCGTGGAAGTCCCGGTGAACTCGAACGCCTTGGGCTCGGCGGTCAACGGGACCAGCTTGTTCAGCGTGCTGGTGCTCGGCGGGTCGGCCGGCGCGACGACGGCGCGGACCGTGACGGGCTTGGTGGCCGACGCGGTGAACCGCAGCGTGTACGGCTGACCGGCCTCGAAGGGTATGTCGTTCTGGCCGATCATCGACTCCCACGGGTTGACCGTGCCGGCGGGCACGTCGGCGCAGAGCCGCTCCGACTCCACCGCGGACGGCGTGTTCCCGCTGCTCCACCAGGAGGTCTTCCCGGCGGCGAAGGTGCCGTTGAGCACCCGTTCGTAGGTTTCGGCGTGCGCCGGGGTCGCGAAACCGACCAGGAGCACGACGGGCAGGCAGGCTGCGAGCAGCCTCGATCTGGCGGACATACCGGGCCCTTTCGGGTCGTGGGAACTCCCGGCACTCCACGGCGTCAAGGCGGAATGGTCACCCCGAGGACGCCCTGTGTCAACGGTCCCAACTCCTCGACTTTGCCTCTTCCCAGATGTGTGACCTCCCGGTTACAGTCCTGTAAGCGCTTCCAATTAAGTCCCACATCTGAGGCATCAGCACCCGCACAGCCACGGCGTCACCGCAGCTCAAAGGTGTAATTGCTCGATCTGGAAGACTTCCAAGATCCCGTTAGCGCTTCCAGACCGGTCGGTTCAAACGGAGGATTTCCATGGCTGTTCGACCCAGGCGGACCCTGCTCGCGGCAGTCGTCGCCACGGCGCTGGCGGCCACCGCCGCGTGCGGTGGCGGAGGCGCCGACTCCGCGTCCGGGGGCACGACGCTGATCGTCAAGACCTTCAGCCAGTTCGGCTACGACGAGCTGTACGAGGAGTACGAGGCGTCGCACCCCGGCATCACCATCAAGGAGGACAACATCGGGAAGCTGGGCGACTACCTGCCCAAGCTCCAGCAGTGGATGGCCGCCGGGAAGGGCGCGGGTGACGTGGTCGCGCTGGAGGAGGGCATCCTCTCCCAGTTCATGGCCAAGCCCGACCAGTTCGTGAACCTGCTGGACCACGGGGCGGGCGAGCTGGAGCCGAACTTCCTGGAGTGGAAGTGGAAGCAGGCGTCCACACCGGACGGGTCGAAGCTCGTCGGCCTCGGCACGGACGTCGGCGCGCAGGGCATGTGCTACCGCACCGACCTGTTCGCCAAGGCCGGGCTGCCCACCGACCGCGAGGCCGTCGGCGCGCTGTGGCCCACGTGGGACGACTACCTGGCCACCGGCCGGAAGTTCACCGCAGCGGGCACCGGCGCCAAGTTCTTCGACACCGCGGGCGGCGTCTACCAGAACATCCTGATGCAGCAGGGCGACCACACCTACTACGACACCTCGAACAAGCTGGTCATCGACACCAACCCCGGTGTCAGGAAGGCGTGGGACCAGACCATCGCCCTCGTCGACGCCGGGCTGTCGGCCAACATCGACCAGTACAGCCCGCAGTGGAACGCCGGGTTCAAGAACGGCGCCTTCGCGACGATCCCCTGTCCGTCGTGGATGCTCGGCACGATCGAGAAGCAGTCGGGCCCGGAGAACAAGGGCAAGTGGGACGTGGCAAGGGTTCCCGGCAACGGCGCCGTGCGCGGCGGTTCGTTCCTCGCCGTGCCGCAGCAGAGCACCCACCAGAAGGAGGCCGCCGAACTGGCGGAGTTCCTGACCAGCGCCAAGGGCCAGACCGCGGCGTTCAAGGCCAAGAACAACTTCCCGTCCTCGCCCCGGGCGATCGACGACCCCGCCGTGCGGGACTTCACCAACCCGTACTTCAACGACGCCCCCGTCGGCAAGATCTTCGGCGACAGCGTCAAGGCGCTCAAGCCGGTGTACCTGGGACCGGACAACAACCCCATCGGCGACCGGGTCGGCAACGCGCTGACGGCCGTCCAGCAGGGCAAGCTGTCGCCGGACGAGGCGTGGGCCAAGGCCGTCGACGACGCCAAGCGCCTGGTGAAGTGACGATGGCGGTCACCGACGTGCGGCCGCGGCCGGTCGCACCACCTCCTCGCGCCCCGATCCCCCCGCTCCGGCACGGGTTCCTCTCCCTCGTCGACACCAGGTGGTCGCCGTACCTGTTCATCGCGCCGTTCTTCGTGATCTTCGCGATCTTCGGGCTGTTCCCGCTGGCCTACACCGGCTGGGTCTCGCTGCACGAGTGGGACCTCGGCGGCGCGGGCGCGTTCATCGGACTGGACAACTACACCACCCTGTTCGGCGACCCGGACTTCTGGAACGCGGTGGTCAACACCCTGGGCATGCTCGTGCTCGCCACGGTGCCGCAACTGCTGCTCGCGATGGTGCTGGCGAGCCTGCTCAACCAGAAGCTGCGCGGGCTGACGCTGCTGCGGATGGGCGTGGTCCTGCCGATCGTCACGTCGGTGGCCGCCGTGGGCATCGTGTTCAGCCAGATCTTCGACCGCGACGCGGGCATGGTGAACGGGATCCTCGGGCTGTTCGACGTGGCCCCGATCGACTGGCGGGCCGACAAGTGGTCGTCGTGGACCGCGATCGCCACCATGGTCAACTGGCGGTGGACCGGCTACAACGCGCTGATCTACCTGGCCGCGATGCAGTCGATCCCGCGCGAGCTGTACGAGGCCGCGACGGTCGACGGGGCCTCGAAGGTCCGGCAGTTCCGCAGCATCACCGTGCCGATGATCCGGCCCTCGATCATCTTCACGGTGATCGTGTCCACGATCGCGGGCATGCAACTGTTCACCGAGCCGCTGATCTTCGGCCAGGGCGGCTACGCCATCTCCGGCGGCAGCCTGCGCCAGTTCCAGACGCTGTCGATGTACATGTTCGAGAAGGCGTTCCGGGACTTCGACTACGGGTACGGGTCCGCGGTGGCGTGGATGATCTTCCTGCTGATCACGCTGCTCGCGGTCGTCAACTTCCTCGTCACGCGAAGGGGGAACTAGCCGTGCGCAGGTCCCAACCGCTGCTCCACCTCACCCTGCTCGCGGCGATCGCGCTGTCGGCGTTCCCGCTCTACTGGCTGTTCGTGGTGGCCACCAGGACGAACGACGTCGTCGGCGACTGGCCGCCGCCCCTGGTGCCCGGCGGGAACCTCGGCGACAACGTGTCGCGGCTGTTCTCGACCGAGGACGCGCACTTCCTGCTGGGCCTGGTGAACTCGGCGTTCGCGTCGGTCACCGTGACGATGGCGGTGGTGTTCTTCAGCTCCCTGGCCGGTTTCGCGTTCGCCAAGCTGAAGTTCCGCGGCCGCAACGGCCTGCTGCTGGTCATCCTGGGCACCATGATGATCCCCGTGCAGATGGGCATCATCCCGCTGTACATGATCATGGTGGAACTGGGCTGGCAGAACAGGATGCAGGCGGTCATCGTGCCGTCCCTGGTGTCCGCGTTCGGGGTGTTCCTGATGCGCCAGTACGCCGAGCGGGCCATCCCGGACGAGCTGATCGAGGCCGCGAAGGTCGACGGCTGCTCGACGTTCCGGATCTTCTGGACCATCGTGCTGCCCGCCCTGCGACCGGGCGCGGCGGTGCTCGGCCTGTTCACGTTCATGGGGACGTGGAACGAGTTCCTGTGGCCGCTGGCCGTGCTGGAGTCGGACAACCCGACGGTGCAGTTCTCGCTGAGCCAGCTCTCCACGACCTACTACACCGACTACACGCTGATGTTCGCCGGGGCGCTGGTCGCCACGGTCCCCCTGCTGCTGGTGTTCATCGCGTTCGGCAGGCAGATCATCGGCGGCATCATGGAAGGCGCGGTCAAGGCGTGAAGCCGGGATTCGTTTGGGGGGCGGCCACGTCCTCGTACCAGATCGAGGGCGCGGTCACCGAGGACGGCCGCGGCCCGTCCATCTGGGACACCTTCGCCGCCACCCCCGGCAAGGTGGACAACGGCGACACCGGCGAGGTCGCCGCCGACCACTACCACCGCTACCGCGAGGACGTGGCCCTGATGGCCGACCTCGGCCTTGGCGCGTACCGGTTCTCGGTCGCCTGGCCCAGGGTGCAGCCGCTCGGTTCCGGCGCGGTGGACCAGCGCGGCCTCGACTTCTACCGCGGGCTGGTGGACTCCCTGCTGGAGCACGGGATCGAGCCGTGGCCGACGCTCTACCACTGGGACCTGCCGCAGCCGCTGGAGGACGCGGGCGGCTGGCCGGAGCGCGACACCGCCCTGCGGTTCGCCGACTACGCCGCCGTCGTGCACGACGCCCTCGCCGACCGGGTCACCCACTGGACCACGCTCAACGAGCCGTGGTGCTCGGCGTTCCTCGGCTACGCCACCGGACGGCACGCCCCCGGCCGCCGCGAGCCCGCCGCGGCCGTGCGCGCCGCCCACCACCTGCTGCTGGGCCACGGCCTGGCCACGCGGGCGATGGGCGGTGCGGGGGTGGGCATCACGCTCAACCTCACCCACGTGTCACCGCGGGAGGACTCGGAGGCCGACCTGGACGCGGCCCGCCGGATCGACGGGATGCAGAACCGGCTCTTCCTGGACCCGCTGCTGCGCGGCTCCTACCCCGCCGACGTCCTGGCCGACCTGGACGGCACCACGTCGTTCGACCACGTCCTGCCGGGCGACCTGGAGACCATCGCCCACCCGCTCGCCTTCCTCGGCGTCAACTACTACTCCCCCGCGCTGGTCGCGGGCGGTGTCGAGGACCGGCCGTCGGCCTACGTCGGCTCGCCGCGCGTGGAGTTCCCCGACGGCGGGCGGCCGCGGACGTCCATCGGGTGGGAGATCGACGCGGACGGGCTGCTCGGGCTCCTGCTCCGGCTGCGCGACGACTACCGGGCGGTGCCGCTCCACATCACCGAGAACGGGGCCGCGTTCGACGACGCGCCGCACGACACGGCCAGGATCGCCTACCTCGCCGACCACCTGCGGGCGTGCGGCGAGGCGATCGACCTCGGCGTCCCCCTCGAGGGCTACTTCGCCTGGTCGCTGCTGGACAACTTCGAGTGGTCCTTCGGCTACGCGCAGCGCTTCGGGCTGGTGCACGTCGACTACGCCACGCAGCGCCGCACGCCCAAGGACAGCGCACGCTGGTACGCGGACGTGATCGCCCGCGGCGGGCCGCTTGGTAGTCTCCAGCGAGCAGACGACCACACGTGGGAGCGGTCCTGAAGATGAGCAGCCGGCCGCCGACCCTCGACGAGGTGGCGCAGCGCGCGGGCGTGTCCACGGGAACCGCGTCCCGCGTCATCAACAACGCCCAGCACGTCAGCAAGAAGGCCAAGCAGGCGGTGGAGCGGGCCGTCGAGGAGCTCGGCTACGTCCCGAACGTGGCGGGCCGGTCGCTGGCCAGCCAACGGCGGGGCGCGGTCGTGCTCGCGATCTCCAGCGACGACCCCGCGCTGTTCGCGAACCTGTTCTTCGCCGAGGTGATCACCGGCGTCAACGCCGTCATCGAGGAGACCGACCTCCAGCTGATGCTGGTGCTCGCCGCCTCCGAACGCGGCCGCGACCGGCTCGCGCGGATACTCCAGGCCCGCAGCGCGGACGGCGTGATGCTGCTGGCCCTGCGGGAGAACGACCCGCTGTCCAAGCTGGCCGACGAGAGCGGCGTGCCCGTGGTGCACGGCGGGCGGTCGCTCGACCGGACGCCCCAGTGGTACGTGGACGCGGACAACCGCGGCGGAGCCCGGCAGGCGGTGGAGCACCTGATCGGCATCGGCAGGCAGCGGATCGCCACCATCACCGGCCAGCTCGACCTGCACGTGGGCGCGAACCGCTACCTCGGCTACCGCGAGGCGCTGGCGCTGGCGGGGCTGGGCGACGCGCGGGTGGCGCACGGCGACTTCGGCGAGGCCAGCGGCGTGGCGGGCATGAACCGGCTGCTCGACGAGCACCCGGACCTGGACGCCGTGTTCGTCGCGTCCGACGCGATGGCCGCCGGGGCGCTGACCGTGCTGCGCGACCGGGGCAGGGCCGTGCCCGAGGACATCGCGGTCGTGGGGTTCAACGACGTCGTGACGGCGCAGCACACCCAGCCGCGCCTCACCACGGTGCACCAGCCGATAGAGGCACTGGGACGCGAGATGACCCGGATGCTGGTGCGGCTGATCAACGGCGAACAGCCGACCCCGCTGATCCTGCCCACGGAACTGGTCATCCGCGACTCGGCCTGACGCGCCGGGACTCCACCCCTGCCCCGTCGACCGGACCGCTCATCCACGATCCGGCCCCACATGCCGGACCTCCACGGGTTCGAACGCGACCGTCGTCCGCGATCCGTCCGCCCAGTCGACCTCGATCCCGGTCCCGGCCGCGCGGGCGGTCGGGCGCTCGGTGATCGGGGTGAGCGAGGCCAGGGCCGCGTAGACCGCCGTGCCGTGCGCCAGCCCGGTCAGCCGGGGTACGCGGGCGTCGTCGAGGAACGCGGTGGAGGTCGTGACCTCGTCCTGGGCTTCCCACCCGTGCAACGGCACCAGCGCGGACGTCCCGGCGGCCCACCCCGTCTGCTCCACCGTCGCGCCGTGGGGCGCGCCCACCACGCGGTGGACGCGCAGCTCGGCCGTTCCGACGCCGACGGTGACGCTCTCCACCAGCAGCCCCGGCACGGCGGGCCTGCCGGGGAGGAACGCGGGGCGGTGCCACGACGCGGCCCAGCCCCAGCCGTCGCCGTGGTCCGCGCCAAGGGGGTGGATGCGGCGGCGGGCGCTGCGTTCGCCGTCGACCACGACGGCGAAGTGGTTGTCCGCCGCGGTGGAACCCGGTCCGGTGCGCGTCGAGTAGGCGAACCTGCCGTAGTGCGGGTCGTCGTCGGCCGCCGACTCCCCGTCGTGCGGGCCGACGTGGTCGCTGCCGTGGTTGTGCAGCCGGACCACGCCGTTCGCGGACTGGACCAGGAAACCGGGCGCGGACACGGAGAACACCCGGTCCGGCCCCTCACTGGGCGCGGTCTCCTCGGTCGCGGTCCACAGCGGGTGGTCGGCGGGCGCGAGCAGGCACACGAACGCCTTGGACGCCCAGTACGGCGAGGCGGGGCCGGAGTAGGGCTGGAGCACCGGTTCGCGCGGACCGTGCCAGCCGAGGGTGAGCAGGCCGTCCCGGTCGACCGCGCCCCGGTCGAGGAAGTAGCGCAGCGAGCCGCTGAGCAGCCGTCGGGACACGCCCGGCGCGAGCGGGGTGTGGCCGGTGACCGCGCCCAGCCCCACGGCGGAGGCGGCGGCGAAGCGGTAGGTCAGCGACCGTCCGAAGTGGAGCGGAGCGCCGTCGCCGCCGAACAGCCGGGCGAAGCTCTCCAGGTGTTCGCGCAGCCGGTGGTCGTGCGACGTGCCCACGCCCGCGAGGTGGTTGTCCAGCACGGGGTACAGGTGCAGGGCCCAGCCGTTGTAGTGGTCGAACGCGCGGCCGTCGCCATCGCTGTACCAGCCCTGGCCTCGGTACCAGGTCTCCAACAGTTCCAGCGCGCGCGTCCGGGCACGGGCCGTCTCGGCGTCGCCGCGGCCGACCGACTCCAGGAAACCGGCCACGGTGAACGGGAACAGGTACCAGTTGTTCGGCCACGGCCGGTGCCGCAGCGCGCCTCGCAACCACTCCTCGGCGCGGTCGCGCACACCGTCGTCGAGCCGGTCCCACAGCCACGGCCTGGTCAGCCGAAGGCCGAGCGCCACCGAGGCCGACTCCACCATCGGCTGGCCGCCGTCGTGGATCTGCGGCCACCCCTCTTCGCCGCGATCCACGCCGGCGGCCAGCCCTTCCGCGTACCGGCTCAGCCAGTCGCGCGGGTCTCCGCCGCCCGCGACCCGGAACGCGGCGGCGAGGAACGTGCGGGCGTAACCCTCCAGGCCGTCGGACACGGCCCCGGCGGACGAGGGCCGCCCCGGCAGGTCGAGCCGTGCGCCGCGCGGGCTCGCCCAGCGCCACGCGGCGGCGAGCAGCCCGTCTGCGGTGGCCTCCCAGTGCGCGCGGGTGTACCCGGTGTGCGGGCTCAGGTCCCGGTCCTCGGGCGGCAGCGCGATCACGCGATCCGACCGAACAGCTCGTGGCGGACCGGGTTGGCGAAGCCCTGGCCGCGCGCCCACCTGTCGACCTCCGCGGTGGCGGCGTGCGCCAACCGGTGCCACTCGTTGCCCTGCGACCCCGCCAGGTGCGGGGTGATGAGGACGTTGGGGCTGTCCCACAGCGGGTGGTGGGGCGGCAGCACCTCCGGGTGGGTGACGTCCAGCACGGCCCGGACGCGGTTCTCGCGGACGGCGTCGGTCAGCGCCTCCTGGTCGACCACGGCGCCGCGGGCGGTGTTGAGCAGCACGGCGCCCGGCCGCATGGCGTCGATCAGGTCGCGGCCGACCAGGCCCCTGGTCTCCGGGAGCAGCGGGGCGTGGACGCTCACGAGGTCGCTGCGGGAGAACAGCATGGGCAGGCCGACGAGTTCCACACCGAGCGCGGCGGCTTCCTCGGGGGTGACGTACGGGTCGTGCAGCAGGACGTGGAAGTCGAAGGGGCGCAGCAGTTCCACGACCCGGCGGCCGATCGTCGACGCGGACAGGACGCCGATCGTGCGGCCGAAGTTGCCGATGGTCCTGGGGGTGCGCAGCCAGTCGTCGGCGCGGCGGACGGCGTGGTGGTGGCGGGCGCGTTCGAGCACGTGCTTGCCGCTCAGCAGGATCATCGCGACGGTGTACTCCGCGACCGGGAGCGCGTTGGCCGCGGCGGCGGACGACACCTCGACGCCGCGGTCCCAGCACGCCTGCGTCACCTGGTCGCGCACCGAGCCGCCGGTGTGCACGACCGCGCGCAGCCGAGGGGCCCCGGCCAGCACGGTCTCCGTGAGGCGGGGGCAGCCCCACCCGGTGACCAGCACCTCGACCTCGGCCAGCACGGCGCGGGCGTGGTCGGTGGTGAAGTCGTCGAGCACCGGTGGTGGTACGAGGTCGCAGACCTCGCCGAGCGCGCGCAGGGTGTCCGCGTCGAACACGGCGTCGGCCGAGTCGGTCCACATGGCGAGGGCCGCACGGGGTCGACCGGGCATCGGTGGCCTCCTGGGAGTCAGGGCGGGATACCGAAATTCTGATCGATTGAGCACTACCAGGTCAATAGCTCGCTCAAAAGAAACCAAAGCGGTCAAACACTCATTGTCGAGCCGCGCACCGTCAGCTCCGGTGACAGCTCCACCCGCCGCGTGCCCGTGCCGCCCGCCAACCGGCGCAGCAGCAACTCGGCCGCCACCCGGCCGACCTCGGCCTTCGGCGGGGCGACGGCGGTCAGCGGCGGGCTGCCCAGCCCGGCCACCACGTCGTCGTACGCCACGACCGAGCAGTCCTCCGGCACCCGGATCCCGTGCTCGACCAGGTTCTGGACCAGCATCAGCGCTTCCACGTCGCCGTGCAGCAGCACACCGGTGATCCCCCGATCGCGCACCTGCTCCGCGAAGTCGGCCACCGGCTCCGCGCCGGGACCCGGCCCGGCGTCCGGCGCGCTGAGCACCACTCCCCAGTCCTCGACCTCCGGCCGCGCCTCCACGATCCCCGCGAACGCCGCCCGCAGCGCCCGCGCCGTCGGGCTGTCGTCCCGCGCGGCCAGCAGGATCCGCCGGTGGCCCAACGACAACAGGTGCTCCACGGCCAGTTGCGCGCCGTACCAGTGGTCCGAGCACACCGAGTCCACCGCGTGCAGCGCGCTCCCCCGCCGCGGCCGCCGTTCCACCAGCACCGTCGGCACCCCCGCCCGCGCCAGCCAGGCGTAGTCCGCCTCCTCCGCCTCCGCCGACCGCCAGCGCGGGGCGATGAGCAGACCCCGCGCGCCGTCCGCCAGGATCCGGTCCACGATCGGCCGCTCGGCTCCCACGACCTGCGGCGCGATGTGCAGCGCCACCCGCAGTCCGGCCTCCTCCAGCACCTCCCGCGCGCCGTGCACCGCCTCGTACAGGTAGGTGTGCCGCTCGGGGACCACCAGCGCCACGGCGCCCTCCCCCGAGGCAGGCGGCGCCGCCTTGGGATCGACGGGCGCCACCGGGCGCACGACGCCGTGCCCGCGCCGGACCTGCCCCGCCTGGGCGAGTTCCTCGACGTCGCGGCGCACCGTGACGACCGAGACCTCCAGCTCGGCGGCCAGATCGGTCACCCGGACCGGGCCGCGCGCCCCCACGACGCCGAGGATCCGCCTGCGTCGGACATCAGTGGGCTCTCGCATGGTGATGTGCCCCGTTGTTCGTTTGATCGGTTTTCGAAGAGCATAACGATCGCGGAGGCCACCGGCAGATCGAGGCACCGGAACCGGTGCCGGAGCCCGGAAAGATCAACATTTGACCCTTTCGGTGGTCGACACGGGCGGGCGGGCGGGTACTGGATGGAGGGTGCGAATCCGCTTCCCGAACCACCTGGAGGACCGAGCGCATGTCCGCTCCCGCCGTACCGGTACCCGTCTGCGACGTGTTCTCGCCCGAGGCCATGGCCGATCCCCTGGCACTGCTGCGCCGGACCCGTACCGAAAGCCCGGTCAGCTGGCTGACCGGACTGGACTCCTACCTGTTGACCCGCAACGCCGACGTCGTGGCGGCGCTGCGCGACCCGAAGCTGATCGGGGGCAACCTGACGCAGGGCGTCGACCGGCTCAGCCCCGACGAGGTCGCCGAGCTGCGGCCGCTGCGGGAGTCGATCGAACGCTGGATGGGGCACACGAACGAGACCGACCACGTGCGGTTCCAGCAGCTGCTCAAGCGGTACTTCACACCCGCGATGGTGAACGGCCTGCGCCCGCGCGTGCGGGAGCTGACCACCGAGCTGCTGGACGCCGTGGAGGCGAACGGCCGGATGGACGTGGTCGCCGACCTCGCGTACCCGTTGCCCGCCAACGTGATCGCCGAGATGCTGGGCATGCCGACCAGTGACCGCGAGCAGCTCCAGGCGTGGTCGCGGGACATCAGCGCGGTGTTCACCATCGCCGATGTCGACGACCTGCGCGCGGGTCAGCGCAGCGTCCTGGAGATGCAGGACTACCTGCGCCCCCTGCTGGCCGACCGCCGCGCCGACCCGCGCGAGGACCTGCTCAGCATGTTCGCCGACGCCGAGGCCCGCGGGGTCGTGACGGAGGACGAGGCGCTGGCGAACTGCGTGCTGCTGCTGTTCGCGGGCCACGAGACCACCGCCGGGCTGATCTCGAACGGCCTGGTGCTGCTGCTGGAGAACCCCGACCAGCTGGCGCTGCTGCGCGAACGGCCCGACCTCACGCCGGGCGCGGTCGAGGAGATGCTGCGCATGGACGGCCCGGCGGGCGTGATCTCCAGGGTGGCGACGGAGGAGGTCGACCTGGCGGGCCACCGGTTCCAGGCCGGTGACCGCTTCTACCTCGCCATGAACGCGGGCAACCGCGACCCGGAGGTGTTCGCCGACCCCGAGCGCTTCGACGTGACCCGCAAGCCCAACCGACACACGGCGTTCGGCATGGGCTCGTTCTACTGCCTGGGCGCGGCGCTGGCGCGGGTCGAGGCGGACGAGTGCTTCCGCCTGCTGCTGGACCGGCTGCCGAACCTGCGCGCCGCCTACGAGCGGCCGCCGTGGCGGAACGTGGTGCCGCTCAACCACCGCCTGGACACGTTGCCGGTGGAGTTCTGATCCCCGCCCGGCGCCCCGGTGGCGGGGCGCCGGGCCGTCAGCCTGCGCGGAACTCCAGCGCCGTCCGCCCGTCGGCCACCGGGCCCGAGGCGCGCAGCGCGAGGCCGCAGCCCGCGGCCAGGTCGACCAGCTCGTCGGCCGATCGCTCCCGGCCGTTGAAGCACATCAGCATGAACAGGTCCATCGCCGTGTCGGAGCCCTGTCCCCGGACCGCCTCGATCACCACGACGGTGCCGTGCGGCGCGGCGGCCCGAGCGCACCCGGTGAGGATCGCGCGGGCGTGGTCGTCGTCCCAGTCGTGCAGGATGTCGGACAGCAGGTAGGCGTCGGCCCCCGCGGGCAGGGGGTCGAAGAAGCTGCCGGGCACCGCGCCCGCCCGGTCGCCGAGTCCGGCCTCCGCGAACCGCTCGACGGCGGCGGCTGCCGACGGGGCCAGGTCCAGGACCCGGCCGCGCACGCCGGGGTGGGCGCGCAGGATCGCCGCGAGCACGGTCCCCTCGCCGCCGCCGACGTCGAGGACGTCGGGGAAGCGGCTCCAGTCGAAGCGCTCGGCGATCTGCGGTGCCTGCGTCCGGAACCGCCACCGCATCTGGGCGTCGAACGAGCGCCGCAGCTCCGGCTCGGCGTCGAGGTCCTCCCAGAACTCCCGCCCGTACCGGTGCGCGTACGCGGTGGCGCCCCCGGTGACCGTCTCGAGCAGTTCGACGTGGGCGAGGTCGGCACGGCCGCCCGCGCGGTTGATGTCGAGCAGGGGCTTGATCCCCTCCGGGGCGTCCTCGGCCATCTGGGCGCCGAGGTCCGTCGGCCGGTAGCGGTCGGAGTCCCGCTCGAACACGCCGACCGCGACCAGGTGGTCGAGCAGGCAGCGCAGCGCGGGCGCGGAGGTCCCGGTGTCGGCGGCGAGCCGTTCCGCCGTCGCCCCGGTGGTGCCCGCGCGTTCCACGAGGCCGAGCGTCGCGGCCACCCGGATGGCCATCGGGGTGGCGAGGTCGGCCATGGCGCGGAGTGAACGTCCCATGCCACTGAACCTAGTGCGGTGACCGCTGCCCTTGCCGGGTTTCGCGTGTCTTGGGGTGATCCGCCCCGAGACGCGCGGAACCCGGTGGGGATCGCGGTCACCGCACTGGTCAGCCGTCGGTCGGCGGTTCCAGGGTCGAGCCGACGCGGACCACGCGGAGCTGCACCATCGCGGCGAAGCGCTGGTCGGGGTCGGTGAGGTCGACGCGGCCGATCTCGGCGACCCGGCGGAGCCGGTAGCGGAAGGTGTTCTGGTGCACGAAAACCGACTCGGCGGCCGCCACGACGTCCCCGAAGGCGTCGAGCCAGGCCCGCAGGGTCTCGACCAGGCAGCCGTTGTGCCTGCCGTCGTAGGCGATCAGCCGGGCCAGCGCGCCGGTCGGCTCGTCGCCGCGGGCCGCGGCGAGGTCCCGCAGTTCGACGACCAGCGCCTCGCCCTGGAGTTCGTCGAGGCTGCCGATCCGCCGGTGGGCGGGTCCTTCGCGCAGCACCCGCAGGACCCGGTCGACGCAGGAGCGGCTGTGGGCGACACCGGGGAGGCTGAGCGCGGCCGGTCCGACGGCGGCGACCGCGGGGAGCCGGTCGCCGACGCGGTCCAGGAAGTCCTGGAGGGTCCGCTCCGCGCGCGTCCCCGCCTTGTCGCCGGTCAACGGGAGCAGGCCGTACACGACGTCGCCGATCGCCGCGGCGGCCGACCGCGGGTGGATGGCGGCCAGGTGCAGGGCGAACGCGTCGCCCAGGCGCTGCCGGTCGTGGACGGCGGCCGCGCTGCCCTGGTCGTCGCGATCCCGCAGCGCCACGCCCAGCACCAGCAGCGACCGGCTGGCGAGCCCGAGCCGTTCCAGGGCCTCTCCCGCGCCCGCGCCCCCTTCCAGCGCGGAGCCGAGCAGGTCCGCCCGGACCCGCCGCTGCACGTCGGCGCCGGCGCGGAAGCGGAGCAGGTGCAGCGCCACGAGCTTGGCCGATTCCCGCAGCGCCTCGGTGCGCTCCGCGCTGAGCACGCCGGGGACCGCCGCCCAGATCGAGCCGAGCACCTCGTCCCCCGCGCGCACGGCGATCGCGACGCGCGGCAGCGTGGCCCCGCCCCTGCCGTCGGGGATGGGGCCGATGACGACGGGCTGGTCGCCGCGGAACAGCTCCCGGAAGATCCCGCGCTCGTGGAGGATCCGGGACAGCCACTCGGGCACCTGGCGGCCCAGGATGGTCTCGACCCTCGACTGGTCGGCCTCGTCCTGGCGGCCGGAGAAGGCCAGGATCCGGGAGTCGCGGTCCTCGATGGTGATCGGGGCGTCGAGCAGCGACGCGATGGCGTTGGCGACGGCGAACAGATCGCCCGCGGGGAGACCGCCGAGCGATTCCGCCTGGTCCACGCGGACGTCGCCGTCGGCGAGGACGGAGCGGAGCATCTCGCTCAGATGGCTCCACGGCGCGCCCCTGCTCAGCCCGAGCACGGCCACCGCCGCCTCGTCCGCCGCGGCGCGCACCTCGTCGGTGAGCGGGACCGGTGCCCGCAGGACAAGAGCCGCCGCGTGCTGGCGCCCCAGCGAGCGCAGCAGCGCGGCGACCTGGTCGGGGGCCTCGACCCCGACGCCGAGCACGAGCGCGTGCGGCGACAGCACCGGCTGGTCGAGCGGGTCGTGGATGACGACGCCGCTGATGTCCCCCGGCCGGTCCAGGTCGCCGTGCACGAGGTCGAGCAGGGTCGCGCCCAGGTTGTCGACGACCCGCCCCAGGCTCCCGCGGGCGTGCTGCATGGATCAACGGTAGGGCGGCGCCGATCGGCCCGCTAGTCGGATCGCACCGGATCGACCACCCGACTTCGCCGGATCCGACCAGCCACGACCGGCCCCGGCCCGTCACGGCTCCCGGCGCACGACGTACCAGCCCGCCCGGTCGAAGCCGTCGATCCGGCCGCCGCGCTCGACCAGGCCGATCAGCGCGTCGCGCACGGCGAGCCGCCAGCGCCCGGCCAGCACGGGATCGGCACCGCGGAGGCCCTCGACGTCCCGCGGCACGGCGACCAGCGAGGTCACCCCGTCGAGCGCGCCGGGCACCGGGCCTCCGTCCTCGCCCACGCCCAGCGCCACCACCGCGCCCGCCGCCAGCTCGTCCGCGGCGACGGCGCCCGCGGTGTCCCCGGTGCTGGCGCGGACGACGACCGGGTCCCGCAGCCGCCAGAGCACCAGGAGCCGGTCGGAGTCCTGGTCGCCGTTGATGGCGTCGATCATCGGGCCGTAGAAGTTCGTGAGGTACTCCGCGGGCCGCGCGCCCAGCTTCACCAGGTTGAAGTAGGCGTTGCGCGCCACCAGCGGGTCGAACGTCCAGGCGATCTCGGACAGGTCGCGCTCCAGCGCCCACGCCCGCTGGTGCAGCTTGAGCGCGAACCCGACGCTGCGGCCGGCGGCGGACGCCGAGACGCCCGCGATGTGGCTGTGCAGCGCGTCGCCCGCCGGGGCGTGGACGAAACCCACGCAGGCGCCGACCAGGCGGTCGTCCTCGAACGCGCCCGCCACGTAGTTGCCCGCCTTGGTGAAGGCGCGCAGCAGCTCGATCGTCACCGGCGGGTTCGCGGCGCGCCCCCAGATGGTGGCGAACAGGCCCACCACCTGGTTCAGCTCGTCGAGGTGCGCGAGATCGCGGACCGAGACACCCGCGGCCCGCGCCGCGGCGGCCGCGGCCAGCACGGCGTGGTCCAGCTCCGGCCGCACAGCCGCGTTCAGATCGGTCACGACGTTCAACGCCCCTCAGTTCCTCGTCGAAGTGGTGGTCGGCCGCGGCGGGCCGCACCGCGGGTCAGGACACCCGAGGTGTCGCGCGCGCCCCGAAGTGCAGGTACCGCTCGCCGGTCGGCAGCTCGTAGAACGTCACCGGCGCCCACGTCTCCGCCTCCGGCGGCTTGACCGCGAACAGCGCCGGGCCCGCCGGGACCAGCGGGTGCTCCTCGACCGGGTTCGGCACGAGCGAGGCGAGCGGACCGGTGATCGTCGTGCGCAGGAGCGGGCCGCCGGGGCCGTCCTCGACCTCCATCCGGACGCCGGACCGCTCGTAGACCCCGACGTACGGCGCCGCGTCGACCTCCACGGGTTCCCGCGGCGGCGCGAACGGCCGGGGCATCGCGATGTCGGCGACCTCGGCGAAGACCTCCCGGTACAGGTCTTCGTAGAGGTCGCGGGTGTGGCCGCCGTTGGTGAGCAGCGCGACGGCGAGCCCCTGCTCGGGCAGCACCCGGAGGAACGCCGCCTGGCCGAGGGTGTTGCCGTCGTGGCCGAACAACCGGTGCCCGTCCCAGCCGAACCGGATCCAGCCGAGCCCCCACGAGTCGCCGAGGACGAGCTTGTCCGGCAGGTCCGCCTGGTGCGAGGCCATGGCGGCGACGCTCTCCGCGCTGAGCACCTCGGCGCCGTCGGCCGCGACGCCCCCGAGCAGGTGCATGCGCGCGAACGCGAGCACGTCGGCGACCGTCGAGGTGACCAGCCCGGCGGGGCCGATCGAGCGGGGCAGCCCCCACGCGGGCGCCGGGACCAGCTCGCCGTCGCGCTCGTCGTGGCCGACCGCGGCGGCGAACAGCAGCGCCTCCTCCGGCAGCGTCACGGTGTGCGCGAGCCCGAGCGGGGTGAACAGCCGGTCGCGCAGCGCCTGGTCCCAGGTCCGGCCGGTGATCTTCTCGATCACCCTGCCCAGCAGCGAGTACCCCGAGTTGCAGTAGGACCAGGTCGCGCCGACCGGGTGGTTCTGCCCGGCCTCGCCGAGGACGTCGACGTAGCGCTCCAGGCAGTCGTCGCCGCGGCCGGTGTCGGTGAACACGTCGCCGTCGACACCGCTGGTGTGGTTGAGCAGGTGCCGCGTCGTGACGGACTTGGTGATCCCGTCGTCGGCGAGCCGCAGTTCCGGCAGCACGTCGACCACGGGGGTGTCGAGGTCGAGCTTGCCCTCGTCGACCAGCGCCATCACCACGGTCGCCGTCCACACCTTGGTGATCGAGCCGATCTGGAACAGCGAGTCGGTGCCGACCGGCGCGCCGGTGCGGACGTGCAGCACGCCGTGCGCGGCCTCGACCAGCTCGTCGGCCGACTCGCCCGTCCCGAGGCGCAGGATGCCGAGTTGCGCGCCGGGCACGTTGTGGCGCTCGGCGAGCCCGGCGAGCCGCCGCTGCCAGTGGGCGGCGTCGATCGGGGCCCGTCCGGAGCGGGTGGTGTGCTGCTCCAGCCAATCGAGCACCCGGTGGTTGAAGTCGAGCCGCTGCGACGGCGGGCCGAGCAGGATGAACACGTGCGAGGCGTCCGGGTAGACGACCAGCCGGGTCGCGACGCCCTGCTCGCGCAGCGCGGTGTGCCACTGCTGGGCCTGGCCGACGGGGCACGTGAGGTCGTCCGCGCCGTGGATCAGCAGGGTCGGCGTGCGGACGTCGGTGACGCGGGTGAGCGGTGACATGGCCGCGTAGCGCTCTGGCTGCTGCCACGGGGCGCCCTCCAGCTCGTAGGCGCTGAGGAAGTGGCTGTCGTCGCTGGTGCCGCCCATGCTCACCAGGTCGCTGACCGTGCCGCCCGCGACGGCGGCGGCGAACCGGTCGTCGTGGCCGGTCAGCCAGCACGTCATGAACCCGCCGTAACTGTAGCCCGCGACCGCGAGCCGCTCCGGGTCGGCGAACCCCTCGGCGACCAGCTCGTCCAGCGGTTCCAGGAAGTCGGCGGCGTCCGCGACACCCCACGCGCCGCGGACGCCGTCGTAGAAGGCCTCCCCGTACCCGTCGCTGCCGCGCGGGTTGACCAGCAGCACCGCCCAGCCGCGGGCGACCAGCTCCTGGTGGTAGAGGTGGATCTCGTCCGCGGCGCCGTTCCACGCGTTGTGCGGGCCGCCGTGCACGTCCAGCAGCACCGGGCGGGGGCCGCGGTGCGCCGGGTCGTGCATGAGCCAGGCCTGCACGGCGGTGCCGTCGGAGATGGTGAACGACCGCTCCTCGCGGGGGTAGGAGTCCACATCGGACAGCGCGGAGCCGTGGTCGGTGAGCACGGTCCCGGCGTCGGTCCCCAGGTCGACGACCGCGATCTCGCCGAACGACGCGGGCGTGGCGAGCGCGACCGCCGCGAGGCCGCCGGAGATCGACAGCCCGGAGACGACCCGGCCCGCTCCGTCGAGGACCGGGCGGGCGCCGGTGCCGTCGACCGCGACCGACCACAGGTGCGTGCAGCCACGGTCGCGCAGGCAGAACCACACCCGGCCGTCGTGCTCGTGCGGCAGGCCGCCGGGATAGGCGGTGGCACCGGGCATCACGTTGCGGTCGAGGGCGGCGGACAGGTCGGTGACCTCGCCGCCGCCGACGTCCACGCGGTGCAGGTGGGCGTGCGCGACCGGGTCGCCCGCCCAGCCGACCACGAGCAGCGCCGTCCCGTCGGCGCTCCAGCCCGCGGTGGAGGCCACGCCGTCGGCGAAGGCGACCACGCGCGGCCGGGCGTGCGGCCCGTCCACCTCCAGCAGGTGCACGGGGGTGCGGTGGCGCAGGTCGCTGTCGGCGCCGGTCGGACGGGTGAACGCGAGGGTGGTGCCGTCCGGCGACCAGGCCGGGGCGCCCGCGCCGTGCGGTCCGTCGGTGAGCTGCCGGAGTTCGCGGGTGGCGGCGTCGAGCAGGTGCACCTGCGTGCGGACCCGGCCGTGCATCCCCCGGCCGTCCGCCTGGTAGTCCAGGCCGTCGGAGACCATCGGTCCCCGCGCGCCGCCAGCGGGGTCGACCGGCGCGGTGAAGGCGAGCCGACGACCGTCCGGGCTCCAGCGCGGCGCGCCCGCCCCGAGCGCCAGGTCGGTCAGCCGCTCGGGCTCGCCGCCCAGGACGTCGACGACGGCGACCTGGCCGTCGCGGAGGAAGGCCAGCCGGGTGCCGTCCGGGGACCACGCGGGAGCCGCGTCGCCCGGACCGGCCGTGAGGCGCCGGGGCGCGCCGCCGCCGGTCGCGACCAGCCACAGCTCGTCGAGGTACCGGTCCCCGGCGACGTCCGGGGTGCGGAGCGCGTAGGCGACCAGGGCGCCGTCCGGCGACAGCGCGGGCTGCGACGGGACCACGAGGTCGGTGAGGTCCTCGACGCGCATCCGACGGGTCATCGCTGGCTCCTTGGCGTGGTTCGTCCGGGCACGGCGGCGAGCAGTTCGCGGGTGTACTCGTGACCGGGCTCGGTGAGCACCCGCGCGGCGGGTCCCTGCTCGACGATCCGGCCGTGCCGCATGACGGCGACGTGCGAGGCGACGTAGCGGACCACCGCGAGGTTGTGGGAGATGAACAGGATCGTGAGGCCCAGCTCGCGCTGGAGCTCGCGGACCAGGTTGAGCACCGCCCCCTGGACCGAGACGTCCAGCGCGGAGGTGATCTCGTCCGCGATGACCACCCGCGGCTTGGCGGCGAGGGCGCGCGCGAACGCGACCCGCTGCCGTTGGCCGCCGGAGAGCCGCGACGGGACGCTGCCCGCGCAGACCGGGTCGAGGTGCACCAGTTCCAGCAGCCGCTCGACCTCCGCCCGCCGCGCGGCGCGCCCGCCACCGGGCGGCATCGCCTCGGCCACGCTGTCGCCGACGGTCATCCGCGGGTCGAGCGAGGAGTACGGGTCCTGGAACACCATCTGCAACGGGCGCGGTCTGCCGCGGGTCGGCACCGGCGCGCCGCCGAGGGTGATCCGGCCGCCGGACAGCGGGGCCAGGCCCACGGCGGCCCTGGCCAGGGTGGACTTGCCGGAGCCGGACTCGCCGACGAGGCCGACGACCTCGCCCTCCGGCACGGTCAGGCTGACCCCGTCGACGGCCGTGGTGCGGCCGTACCGGACGGTGACGTCGTCGAACCGCAGCTCGCTCACAGGGACTCCACCTTCTCCACCAGGTCGCCGGTCGTCAGGACGGGCGGCAGCGGCTCGCCCGCGTGCCAGCACGCGACCCGGTGGCGCCCGTGTCCGGCCACCAGCGGCGGGTCCTCGGCCCGGCACCGGGCGTCGGCGAGCGGGCACCGGTCGGCGTAGGCGCAGCCGACGGGCGCGTCGGCCGGGCTGACCGGGCGGCCGGGGATCGTCGTGAGCGGCCTGGTCAGGTCGGTGGCCATGTCGGGCACCGCCTCGACCAGCGCGCGGGTGTAGGGGTGCAGGGCGGCGGTGGCCAGGTCGGAGGCGGGCAGGTCCTCGACGACCCGGCCCGCGTACATCACCAGCACCCGGTCGCAGACCTCCCCGACCACGGTGACGTCGTGGCTGATCAGCACCAGCGCCACGTCGTCGGCCTCGCGGATCGCGCTGAGCAGGTCGAGCACCTGCTGCTGCACGGTGACGTCGAGCGCGGTGGTGGGCTCGTCGGCGACGATCAGCGCGGGCGCGCCCATCAGCCCCATGCCGATCATCGCCCGCTGGCGCATCCCGCCCGAGAACTCGTGGGGGTACTGCCGGACGCGGGCGCCCGCGTCGGGGATGCGGACGGCGCCCAGCCGGTCCACCGCGCGGGTCATCGCCTCGCGGCGGGTCATCCCCTGGTGGTGGGTGGCGACCTCGGCCAGCTGGGCCCCGATCCGGCGGGTGGGGTTGAACGAGGTCATCGGGTCCTGGAACACCATGGCCAGCGAGGTGCCCAGCAGCTTGCGGCGGACGGCGGTGTCCGGCGCCAGCAGGTCGTTGCCGAGCAGGTCGAGCCGCGAGGCGTCGACACGGGCGTGGTCGGCGACCAGCCGGGTGATCGCCAGCGCGGTCATGGACTTGCCGGACCCCGACTCGCCGACGATGCCGACCGCCTCGCCGCGGCGGACCTCGAAGGAGACGCCGCGGACCACCCGCACCGGACCGGACGGGCCGGGGAAGGTGACCTCCAGGTCGCGGACGTCGAGCACCACGTCGGACGAGGACGCCGTGACCTCCTCGTCGTCGTGGGCCGCGGTCTCCGGGACGGCGGCGGGAACGGCGCGGGTCGTGGCCACCGTGCGCAGACCGACGCCGATGGAGACGCCGAGTCCTTTCGCGACGGACTCGCCGAAGAGGTTGAACGCCAGGCCCGCCAGCAGCACGGCCGCGCCGGGGGTCAGCGCGGCGGCCGCGTTCACGTAGATGGCGGCGATGCCGTCGTAGAGCAGGCGGCCCCAGTCGTAGGTGGGCGACTGGACGCCCAGCCCCAGGAAGGACAGCCCCGCGAACGACAGCAGCGCGTTGCCCGCGCCGATGGTGGCGTTGACGACCAGCGGTTCGGAGATGTTCGGCAGCACGTGGCGGAACAGGATCCGGACCCGTCCGACACCGGCCATCCGGGCGGCCGCGATGTAGTCGCGCGCCGCGACCCCGGCCACCAGGGTCTGGGTGAGGCGGGCGAACGCCGGGGCGCCGGAGAGGCCGATGGCCAGCACCGCGCCGGTCGCGCCCGCGCCGAACACGACCGCGAAGAACAGCGCCAGCAGGATTCCGGGGAACGCGACGGCGATGTTGACCCCGGCGGCCACCAGCCTGCCCGCGCGCCTGCCGAGCACGAACGGCGCCGTGCCGAGCAGCAGCCCCACCACGACCGCGAGCACGATCGCGAGCAGCGCGAGCACCATCGACAGCCTGCACGCGACCAGGACCCGCAGCAGGATGTCCCGGCCGAGGTTGTCCGTCCCCGCCCAGTGCTCGCCCGACGGCTGCGCCAGGATGTTGTTCGTGTCGACGACGTCGGCGCCGCTGCCCCACAGGACCGGGCCGAGGCACGCCAGGGCGAAGACCGCGACGACGAGCACGGTCGCCGTGAGCCCCAGCGGGGTGCGGACGACCCGCGACCAGCGTCCTTGCATCCCTCAGTCCTCCCGGATCTTCGAGCGCGGGTCGAGCACGGCCAGCGCGACGTCCACGACGAGGTTGGTGATCAGCACGCCGACGCCGTACACGAGGACGATCGCCTGCACGACCGGGTAGTCCTTGGTGAGGATGGATTGCACGATCGTGCTGCCCAGGCCGGGCCAGGCGAACACGTTCTCGACCAGGACGGTGCCCGCCACCATCGCGCCCAGCAGGAGCCCGCCCAGCGTCAGCGCCGCGGTGACGGCGTTCGGCAGCGCGTGTCCCAGGTAGACGGTCCTGGCCGGGAGCCGCTTGGCGCGGGCGGTGCGGACGAAGTCCGCCTCCAGCACGCCGACCATCTCGACGCGCACGATCCTGGCGAGGATCGCCGCGGGCCCGACCGCCAGCGAGAACACCGGCAGCACGTACGCCGCCGCGGTCTCGTCGCCCGCCACCGGCAGCCACCCGAGGCGGATGCCGAACACGTAGATCAGCGCGACCCCGATCAGGAAGTCCGGCACCGTCGCCACGAACACGCTGGTCGTGGTGAACGCCAGCTCCGTGCGCCTGCCGTGGCCGCGCCGGGTCAGCACGCCCATGAGGACGCCCAGCGGGATCGCCACGACCACCGAGCCCAGGAAGGCGAGCACCGCCAACGACAACGTGGCGGGCAGCCGCTGCGCGACGACGTCGGAGACCGGCAGCTGCGACGCGATCGACGTGCCGAGGTCGCCGGTGAGGAGACCCTTCAGGTAGTGCAGGTACTGGGTCGGGATCGGGTCGTTCAACCCCAGCGCCTGCCTGCGCGCCTCGACCAGCTCCACCGGCGCGGTGGGGCCGAGCGCGCCCCGGACCGGGTCGCCGGGGATGAGGTGGATCATGGCGAAGGACGCCGTCACCAGCACCCAGAGCGAGACCAGCAGCCGCCCCAGGCGCCGCACCCCGAACCGCACCCACGGCTGGGCCGGGGGTTTCGGCCCTTCCCTGCCAGTGGTCGGGTTCGGGGCCGCCGCCGTCGCGCTCACCGCCATGTCCACCGTCCTCCGCTACTTCGCCAGCACGCGGATGCTGGTCGGGATCAGCAGGCCGGGGGTCTGGAACTCCGCGCCCTTGCCGAACGTCCGCGCCGACTTGCTCGCGAACGGCACGATGTCGGCGTTGGCGATCAGACCGGACTCCGCGGCGAGCCAGTCGGCGCACCCGGCGACACCGGGGATCGCCATGGCCGCCGTGACGGCCTTGTCGTAGTCCGGGTTGGCGATCGCGGCGAAGTTGGTCCCCGCGGGGGCGGGCGGACCGGACAGGAACGGCACGAGCTGGTCGGGGCTGCTGACGTTCAGCGAGACCCAGCTGACGTCCCAGTCGCCCGCGCCGAAGATGGTGCTGGTCAACGTGGTCTCGTCCTGGCTGCGCGCGGTGGCGTCGACGCCGACCGCCTTCCACTGCTGCACGGCCAGCTCGGCCGCCGCGTCGCCCGCGCTGCCGTTGTTGTTCTGGTACAGGAAGACCAGCGACAGCGGCTTGCCGTCCTTGGCGCGCTTGCCGTCGGCGCCCGCCTTCCACCCCGCCTCGTCGAGCAGGGCGGCCGCCGCCTTGGCGTCGAACGCGGGCAGCGCCTTGGACACCGAGTCACCGGTGCAGGCCACCGGCTCGTTCGAGGCCAGCGTGGTCGCCGCGCCGCCCTGGTCGGAGGTGAGGACCTTCCGCAACTGGGCGAGGTCGAGCGCCTGGGTCAACGCCTTGCGCACCTTCACGTCGCTGGTCACCCGGCCCTCGGCGTGGTTGTACCACTGCTCCCCCACCAGCGCCGGGGTCTCGGTGGAGTACAGCCCGGACTTCGCGAGCCGGTCGGCGTCCGGCCCGGACACCTGGGCGGCGTTCAGACCGCCGGACAGCAGCAGGTTCGCCGCGGTCGTCTCGTTCTGCACCACCTTGACCACGACCGTCTTCGGCAGCCCCTTGGTCGCCGTCGTCGCGCCGTCCGGGCCCCACTTGTAGCCGTCGCGGACCGTGTAGGTGTAGTGGTCGCCCGGCGCGGCCTCGGTGAGCTGGTACGGGCCGGTGCCCGCGGTCGCCGTCTTGAGCGAGGTGCGGTCGGCCAGTCCGCTGGGGCAGACCATCGGCAGGTTGGCCAGTCCGTTGAGGACGAACGGCGCGGGCTTGGCCAGGGTGACCGTCACCGTGCCCGCCGCGTCGTCGGCCACCGACTTGGCGCCCGCCGGGAAGAACGTGCCCGTGAAGGGGCTCTTGCTGGCCGGGTCGGTGATGAAGTCGAGGTTGCGGGCCACGTCGGAGGCGGTCATCCTGGCGCCGTCGGAACAGGTGATGTCGGCGTTCAGCGTCAGCGTGATCGTGGTGTCCTTGACGTCCCACGACTTCGCGAGCCCCGACTTGATCTCACCCGTCTTGCCGTCGACGCTGACCAGCGGGTCGTAGGCGAACTGGGAGACGGTGAACAGCGTGGTGCCCGCCCCCATCTGCGGATCGAGGTTGCCGGGATCCGACGACATCGCGAGGGTGAACGTGCCCCCGTCGACGTACGAGGCCTCCCCGCCGCCGCCCGCCGAGCCACCCCCGCAACCCGCGAGCGCGGCGGCGACCAGGGAGAGGGACAGGCCGCAGGCGGCCGTTGTGGTCCGCTTCATGGCGGTTCCATTCCGTGCGTTGTTCCGACGGGGGCGTTGGGGTGGGAGGACTTCAGGCGCCCGCGCGGCGCACGGCGCGGCCGAGGTGCAGGTACAGGGCGTGGCCGGTGCCGTCGTCGCCGAGGAAGGCGTGCGGCATGTGCATCCCGCGGTCGGCCTCGATCGGGATCAGCATGTCCTCGCGGTAATGGACGAGTTCGCTCCGCTCGACCTTGCCGCCCATCTCCACGTAGGCGCCCTTCGGGATCTGGTCGATCCAGATCCGGTGGTCGGCGTCCTGGCTGACGGTGAGGTCGAAGACCTCCGCGGAGTAGGTGCCCAGGAACCGCTCGGCGTCGATCCGCTCGGGTTCGGCGGGCGGGACGGGCGGGGAGGGCAGCGCGACGTCGGTCAGTTCGGCGAGGACGTGGCCCGCGACGTCGTGGAAGAGCGCCGCGGCGTCGCCGCCGTTGGTCAGCAGCGCGACGACCACGCCCGCCTCGGGCACGATCCGCAGGAAGGCGGCCTGTCCGATCGTGTTGCCGTCGTGGCCGATGATCGTCCCGTCCGGCGTGTCGAACCGCTCGAACCCGAGCCCCCACGACGTGCCCATGAGGCCGAGGTCGGGCAGGTCCACCTCGCGCTCGTGCATCCGGGCGGCGGTGCCCGGCGCGAGCACCTGGGTGCCGTCGGCGGCCCGACCGTCCTCGATGTGCATCCGGGCGAAGGCGACCAGGTCGCGCGGTCGCATCGCCAGCATCGCCCCGGCCGGGGCGTTCGACCGCGACATGGCCCAGATCGGGGCGGGCACGTACTCCCCGCCGGACTCCGCCTGGATGTGGCCCATCGCGGCGCGGAACACGATCGCCTCGTACGGGCCGGTCGCCGCGTGGGTGAGCCCGAGCCGCGTGATGAGGTGCTCGCGCAGGCACACGTCGTACGGCTTCCCGCGCAGCACCTCGACGAGCCTGCCGAGGACGCAGAAACCGGCGTTGTTGTAGGAGAACCGCTCGCCGGGCGGGAACAGCTGGGACACCCCGCCCAGCGTGGCGACGTACTTCTCCAGGCAGTCGTCGCCGATCCCGGTGTCGGTGAAGATGTCGCCCTCGAACCCGGCGGTGTGGTTCAGCAGCTGCCGCACGGTGATCCGCGCGGCCGCCGCCTCGTCCGCCACGCGGAACTCCGGCAGGTGCGCGCGGACCGGCCCGTCCAGGTCCACCAGGCCCTCGTCGACCAGCTGCATCACCAGCGTGCCGGTCCAGAGCTTGGTGACGGACCCGATCTGGAACACCGAGTCGGCCGTGGCCTCCACCCCGGTCGCCTTGCTCAGCAGGCCGGCGGCGCCATCGACCACCTGGCCGCCCTGCAGCACGGCCCACGCCGCACCCGGAACGTCGTGCTCGCGCAACAGCGACGGAAACCGCTCGTCGAGCCAGCCGTGAACATCGTGCAGGTCGCTCATGCGAGATGATGCTAGGAACGAAGTGGACGGATGTGTTCGTCGTCGGCGACAACTTGACGACCGCGACTTGGTCGTCCGCGCCATGTCCTCCCGATCGGCCGCCTACCCCCGTCCGGGAGCGGTCACAGGCACGGCGGCCGGTAGCCGTGCACGCGCAGGCCGCGGAACTCGACGTCGTTGGCGGTCTTGCCGACGAAGACGAGCCCGCGGGCCTCGCGGATCGCGGAGTCGAAGGAGTACGCGGGCGTGCCCAGCTCCGGGAGCGCGGTCCACGCCTCCGGCTCGAAGCTGTAGAACCTCGTCACCGTGCGCCCACCGGTGGCCGGGACGGGCGCGAGCCACTTGTCCCCTCCGCTCCAGTGCGACGCGGGCCGCAGCTGCACGTACAGGTCGCTGGTGGCGCTGTAGGTCAGCCAGAAGCCCGCCGACCGCGAGAGATCGGCCTGCGCCTCGAACCGGTTGCCCAGCCAGACGACGGCGACGTGCCACTCGGCGTTGAGGAACGACACCTTCGCCGCGTACTCGACGCCCTGGCCGTGTTCGCGGCGCACGGGCGTGAGCAGGCTGCCCGTCGCGGGCACGGTGGCGCCCTCGCCGCTGGCCAGCCACTGCTGGAAGCGGTCGACCGACGGGGTCCGGCACTCGCCGCCGCGGGAGTACCCGCCGTCCTCCCGCCGCGCCTGCGCGAGGCCCGGCGCCACCGCGACGCACAGGACCAGGGCCAGTACTCCCGCGACGAGCTTCCGCACGCTCACTCCCCCGATGTCGATGGCCGCGTGTCCCGACCGCCTCCGACATCATGGTCAGCCGAACGTGGTCCAGTCCAATAGTGGCCACGATCGGACCAACCGCCGCGGCGGGCAGGGTCCCGCTCAGCCGACGCCGACCCCCTCCGACGGCTTGGTGCGCGAGCGGACCAGGCCGATCACGCCGTCGAGGACCAGGAAGGCCAGCAGGCTGATCCCCAGCAACGGGATCGCCAGGCCGATCGCGATCAGCACCAGCGGCGCGGGGATCACGAACCACAGCGGCAGCCGCTGCCACGCCCCCCGCTTCGGCGCCGTGCCGAGCGGCGCCCGGCGGTCGGCGCGGGTCGGGCGGCGCTGCCACCACATCCGGTAGCCGAGCACGATCATCGTCAGGATCGCCGCCGCCAGCAGG
Source organism: Umezawaea sp. Da 62-37 (assembly GCF_032460545.1). Taxonomy (GTDB): domain Bacteria; phylum Actinomycetota; class Actinomycetes; order Mycobacteriales; family Pseudonocardiaceae; genus Umezawaea. Next base: position 10,621,318 of record NZ_CP135965.1, on the reverse strand, counting down.
AAGAGCACGGCCTGGTTGACCACGCCGAACAGCACGCCCATGTGCGCCTGGACGCCCAGCGACGACAGCTTCGCCATGAACGGGCGGTCAGACCAGTCGGAGCGGGCGGTCACCGTCGAGGTCGAGGCGTCGACCGCGACCTGGTCGAGGCGGGTCGGCCAGGTGTTGTCCGCCTGCGCCGCCGACCACGCGGTCCCCGGCGCGGCGGGCGCGGTGATCACCAGCGGTCCGTCGAGCCCCGCGCCCCGTGCCGTGCCGAGCACCCGGTCGAAGGCGGGCGCGTCCACCCGTGCGGTCGTCGTGCCCGTCGTGCCACCGTGCTCCGCGTGCTCACCCGAGCCGCTGGCGGCCGCCCCGCCGCCCGGCAACGCGGTGTCGAGCACCGGCGCCTTGGCGTCGAGCGCCGTCAGCGCCGCGGTGAAGTTCTCCCCCGCGTACGTCGACCAGGTCAACCCGGTGGCCGACAGGAACAGGGCGCCGAGCAGGACCCACACGCCGATGCTCGCGTGCCACGACCGGGTCTTGCGGACGCCCTTGGCGCCCTTCTCCGGCAGCACCAGCGCGCGGACCCGGCGCCGCGCGGACCGACGGCGGCCGAGCCACAGCGCCAAGCCCGCCAAGGACATCACCCACAGCCAACTGGCGGCCAGCTCCGAGTACAGGGTGCCGGGCACGCCGAGGTTCAGGTTGCTGTGCAGGTTGTCCAGCCAGGTGGTCGCGGGCGTCGACCCGAACCAGGTGGTCAGCTGCCCCCGCACCTGGGCGGTGTAGGGGTCGACGTAGACGGTCTTGGTGTACTCCTCGGCCAGTCCCGGCACCGCGAACACCACGCGGGTGGTGGCGTCGGGGTCGTCGGGGACCAGCACGCTGGTGACGGTCCCGTCCGGCAGGTCGGCCTGTGCCGCCGCGACCTGTTCGGTCAGCGGGCGCGGAACCCCTTCGGTCGAGGACACCGACAGGACGTCGCCGTAGAGCACGTCGTCGATCTGCGGCGACAACGAGAACAGCATTCCGGAGATGGCCGCGACCACCAGGAACGGGCCGACGAGCACGCCGGCGTAGAAGTGCAGCCTGCGCAGCAGCGGCACCACCGACAGGCGTTCCCGGCCAGTCTCCTGGTCGGTTCTGTCGGCCTCGAGAACGGGAGCGGACATGCGGCACCTCATGCGGGGAGCGGAGTGAACGTGACCCAGTAGTCGTCCGCCGTCCCCATTTGGTTCCCGAATGATCCGCCCGATCGCGCAGGGGTCGCGCCACACCGCGTGCGGCCGTTCGCAGTAGGGTCGCCCGTCATGGACCGGATCGCGGGATCGTTCTACGGACTGGCTTTCGGGGACGCCCTCGGCAAGCCCACGGAGTTCCTCACCGTCGAGGACATCGATCGGGTGTTCGGCCCCGACGGGCCCAACGACCTGTCCGGCGACCCGGCGCTCGTCACCGACGACACGCAGATGGCGCTCGCGGTGGCCTGGGCGCTGCACGACGCGGACCACCTCACCCCCGACGTCCTCGAACCCCTGCTGCGGCGGCGCTTCGTGGCCTGGGCGCACAGCCCGGAGAACAACCGCGCGCCGGGCATGACGTGCCTGCGCGCGTGCGGCGGACTCGCCGAGGGACTGCCCTGGGTGGAGGCGACCGTCACCGGCTCCAAGGGCTGCGGCGCCAACATGCGGGTCACCCCGGTCGGCCTGGTCCCGGACCTCGACCTCGACGTGCTCGCGGGCGTGTCACAACTCCAGGCCGCGATGACCCACGGCCACCCCACCGCGCTGGCCGCCTCGGAGCTGACCGCCTACGCCACCCGCCTGCTCGTCGACGGCATCAACCTCGCCGACGTGCCCGCCCTCCTGCTCGCGCGGTGCCACGAGCGGCGCACGGTCTACCTGGAGGACTGGCTGGGCGCGCTGTGGAAGACGCCGGGCGCCACGACGTCCACCGACTTCATCGCCCGCGGCTGGGACGAGTGCGTCGGTGTCCTGGAACGACTTGTGGCCGCACTCGCCGAACCCGACCACGGCACCGACGCCTGCCTGGCCACCGGCGCGGGCTGGATCGCCGAGGAAGCGCTGGCGACCGGCCTGTACTGCGCCGTCCGCCACGCCGACAACCCCGTCGACACCCTCGTGCGGGGCGCCCGCACCAGCGGCGACTCCGACTCCGTCGCCGCGCTGGCGGGCGCGTTCACCGGCGCCTCCCACGGCCTGTCCGCGTGGCCGTCGGAATGGGTCGAGCGCATCGAGTACGCGGACCAGCTGGCAGCGCTCACCTCCGGTGCGCCCCGACCGGGTACCGTCACCGCCGAACCGTGACGCGCTGGAGGAGGTGGGACCCGTGAACGCCGTACCGAATGGGTGCTCCCCATGCCGTGCACGGTCTGGCGACTGACGAGGGTGTCGCCGGGAGCGCCGTGACAAGGCGATCCCGAAAGGCAACACCCGATGCGCTTCACCACCACCGACACCTCCCCGGACGGCGTCGTCGAACGCGACTTCACCGTCGGGGACGTCCCCGGCGTCCTCTGGTCGCCCCCGACCCCGTCCGACCGCGCTCCCCTCGTGCTGATGGCGCACGGCGGCGGCCAGCACAAGCGGGCACCGGGAATCCTGGGCCGTGCCCGGCGTTTCGCGGCCGACTGCGGTTTCCACGTCGCCGCGCTCGACGCGCCCGGCCACGGCGACCGACCGCGGACGGCGGCGGACGAGCAGCACGTGGCCGCGCTGCGGCGGGCCCAGGCGGCGGGTGAGCCGATCGGCCCGGTCGTCGTGGGGCTCCACCTCGACCTGGCGGCGCGGGCCGTGCCGGAGTGGCGGGCGACCCTGGACGCGCTCCGCGACGTCACCGGGGGGCCGGTCGGCTTCTGGGGGATCATGCAGGGCACCGGGATCGGCGTGCCGCTGGTGGCGGCCGAGCCCCGGATCGCCGCGGCGGTCTTCGGCTGCCTCGGGCACGAGACCCTGACCGACGCGGCCGCGCGGATCACCGTCCCGGTCGAGTTCCTGCTCCAGTGGGACGACGAACTCGTCGCACGCCAGTCCGGCCTCGCGCTGTTCGACGCCTTCGCCTCGAAGGAGAAGACGTTGCACGCCAACGCGGGCGGGCACGCCGACGTGCCCCGGTTCGAGGTGGACAGCGCGGTCCGCTTCTTCACCCGCCACCTCGGCGGCGCGCTCCCGCCACCGGCCTGACCCGACGGGGTGGGCGGCGTCCTCCTCGGCGGACGCCGTCGCCCCCCTCAGGCGACCTTCAGGGCCCCGGCGTCCACGACCCAGTTCGACCCGATCGCGCTCGGCATCGTCGGCGACGACAGCAGGAGCACCGCGCGGGCGATCTCGTCCGGGTCGATGAGGGTCCCGGTCAACATGCCGTTCTGCCCCGGCATGGCCGCCAGCAGGTCCGCGTGGTCGATCCCCATGTGCGCCGCCACCTGCGCGACGTACCCGCCCTTGTTCTCCATCAGGTCCGTCCGCGTACCCGACGGCGAGACGACGTTGACCCTGACCCCGACCCCCGCGACCTTTTCCGCCAACCCGCGCGAGAACGCGTTCAGGGCGGCCTTCGCCGCCGCGTAGTGCAGCGGCACGCCCAGGGGGCGACGGGCGCTGTCGGAGCTGATGTTGACGATGGCGCCGCGGGCCTCGATCAGCGCGGGCAGCGCGGCGCGGGTGGTCTCCACGGCCGCACCGAGGTTCAGGGCGAACGACGTGGCCCAGTCGACGTCCTTGCCGTCCAGCGGGTCCTCGAACGCGCCGTCGGACATCAGGCCGCCGCCCGCGTTGTTGACCAGCACGTCCAGCCGCGGATCCGCGGCGAGGACGGCCTCGACCACCTGCCGCGGGCCGTCCGGCCGCGACAGGTCGGCGGACACGAAGGTCGCGCCGGTCCCGTCGAGTGCCGACGTGCTCCGCCGCGAGACGGCGACGACCGTCGCGCCCTCGGCGAGGTAGGCCCGGACGATCGCGAGGCCGATGCCCTTGCTCGCACCGGTCACGAGAACGCGCTTGCCCGCAAGCTCCAGGTCCATGGCTGACTCCCTGTCCAACTGGGTGACATGACGCCACAACTGCATCACGAGCGTCCAACAGATGTCAATATCTGTGTCATTGGTGTCGCAGTTATGACTGGGTAGAGTTGGCTCGACATCGGAGGTGGGATGACCGAAGCAACTCGTCCACGCCGCGTGCGGGCGGACGCGGAGCGCAGCACGGCCCGGATCCTGGAGGCCGCCGTCGCCGTGCTCGCGGTCGACCCGAACGCGACGCTGGAACGGATCGCCGACGCGGCCGGACTCGCCCGCGCCACCGTCCACCGCCGCTTCTCGTCCCGCAAAGCCCTGCTGGAAGCCATGACCGACCAGCTCAACGAGCGCTACCTGCTCGGCATGAAGCAGGCGCGGATCGAGACGGCGCCACCCGTGATCGCCCTGCACCGCCTGGCGGAACGGGTGTTCGAACTCAAGATCAGCCACCGCTTCGCCATCGAGCTGGCCGCCGACCCCAACACCCTGAAACCACTGCTGAGCCACGAAGTCCGGGACGGCCTCGACCTGCTGTTCACCCGACTGCACGCCGCGGGCGCCATCACCGCCACCAGCCCGACCTGGTGCCGCCAGGTCTTCCTGGCCCTCCTGCACGAGGTCGACGCACTACCCGCAGGCTCCCCGGAACTGGGCACGGCGACCGATCCGACCGAAGAGGTCGGCACCAGATCCGACCTGCTCGTCAGGACCGTGCTCGGCGCCCTCGGCGGAACGCCCTGACGGCTACCCCCATCACCGCCCCGCCCCGTACAGCACTCCCGGCAGCACCGCCAGGAACCGCGTGGCCCGGTGCAGCGCCGAGAGCGACACCCCCTCGTTCACCTTGTGCATCAACGCTTCCTCCCCAGGTCCGAAAAGGACGGTCGGCAGGTTCCTCGGCGGGGAGAGCACGGAGGCGTCGCTGAAGTAGGAGACGCCGCGCGTCGGCCGACGGCCCCCGAGCGCCTGCACCGCCGCCTCCTGGGCAGCCAGCACGAGGGGGTGGTCGACAGGGGTGCTGACGGGGGCGCGCTCGTGCAGGATTCGTGCTTGGAACGCCACTTCCGGCATCACCGCCGTGACGGCGTCCATGCTCGCCCTGATCGACGCGAGGACCGTGTCCGCCTCGACGTCCGGGACCGTGCGGACATCGACGACAGCGCGGCAGAAGTCGGGCACCACGTTGACTGCGGCACCGCCCTCGATGAGGTTGACGCTCGCCGACGGCGAGCCCAGCAGCGGGTGGGGCGGGGCGTCTGGGGAAAAGATCCGGAGGGCGGGGATCAACCGCGCCATGGCCTCGACGGCGTTCACACCCAACTCCGGCGCGGCACCATGGGCCGCTCTGCCGCGCGCGACGAGTTCGACGCGCACCGCGCCCTTGTGGGCGATCACCAGGTCCAGGTCCGTCGGTTCGCCGACGACCAACCACCCGGCGTCGTCCAGGACATCCGTGCCGTCCAGATGGCGGGACCCCGCGCAGTCGGCCTCCTCACCCACGACCGCGCACAGCACGACGTCGCCCGGCAGCTCAGCGCCCTCGATCCGCAGAACGGCCAACGACGTGAGCATCGCGGCGAGCCCGCCCTTCATGTCCACCGCGCCACGACCCCACAGGTACCCATCGCGAATCACGCCACCCAGCGGATCCTCGACCCACTCCCCACGGGCTCCGACCGGAACGGTGTCGAGGTGGCCGCAGTACACAAGGGACGGCGCGGAACCGCTCCCCCGCAACCGGACCACGACGTTCAGCCGGCCCTCAGCGACCTCCTGGGTGACGACGTGCAAACCCCATTCACGCGCCTGCCCGGCAAACAGCCCGGCCGCCTCCGCCTCGTCACCGGGAGGATTCCCGGTCGGAGTTCGGACCAAGCGCTGCGCAAGATCCGCAACCGCGTTCCGCACGTCGAAGTCCATGCACGACACCAACTTCCTGTGACGAACCCCGACCCTACCGGCAATCAGCGGCGTCCGACGGTCAGACCTGGATCGTCACAGCCTTGGCCTCGCACCGACATCGAACACCTCGACGCCACCCCTCACCGCCCGCCGAGCAAACTGCCCGACCACCCACCACCACCCCCAACCCCCTCACCCCTTCACCAAACCCTTCCGAATCAAACTCCCCCCACTAGCCACGATCGCCTCCTCCGACCCCCGCGGCTCCCACCCCAACACCCTTCGCGCCTTCTCATTCGACACCTTCTTCACATACCCCAGATCAGGCACGATCGCCCGGAACTCCTTCCCGAACAACGCCGCGACCCTCACCACCACATCGGGAATCGACCGACTCGGCACCCTCCTCGCCGCATCCCCGAAGTGCTCCCTCAAAATCCCCCCGATCTCCTTCAACGCGATCACGGGCCCGCTCGACACCAGGAACCGCTCCCCCGCCGCCCCACTGGCCGTCATCGCCAGGATGTGCGCGCTCGCCACGTCCCGGACATCCACGATCGGGATTCACACGTCCGGATAACCCGGCATCGCCCCGTCGAGGCTGCGCTGGACGATGTGGTTCGCGCCGGAGATCTCCTTCCCCATCACCGGTCCCATCACCGCCACCGGCAGCATCGTCACCAGCTCCACCGCCCCGCCCTCGGTCGCCGCGAACTCCCACGCCGCGCGCTCGGCGAGGACCTTGCTCCGGCCGTAGGCGTCCATTCCCGGTCCGTTCAGGACGGACCAGTCGGCCTCGGTGAACGTGTGGTCGCTGTGCGGGTGCCCGAACCCGACGGCGTGGAACGCCGACGTGAGCACGACCCGCTTGACCCCCGCGTCACGGGCGGCGCGCAGCACCCGCAGGGCGCCGTCACGGGCGGGGACGATCACGTCGTCCTCGTTCTCCACGATTCCGGGCCGGACCGGGGAGGCGATGTGCAGCACGAAGTCGCAGCCGTCGACGGCTTCGGCCCACCCGTCGTCGCTCAGGAGGTCGGCGGCGACGAAGCTCAGCGCATCGCCGTTCACCATGCCCGCGTCGGTCAGCACGGCCCGCACCGCGGCTTCCCGCTCCAACGACCGGACGGTCGTGCGCACGAGGTAGCCCTGGTCGAGGAGTTGAAGGACGCAGTGCCCGGCGATGAAACCGGACCCGCCGGTGACGAGGACGCGGTGCTGGGTGGTGGTCATGGGTGTCCGCCCCGGTGATCGGTGGGATGGCTGGAGTGCCTTCGACCACGATCCGTCCGGCGCTCGGCCCGAGCCAGGGCCCCGGTCAGCCGGGGGTGTGACAGGGCCGGGCACGGGCGCGTCGGCGCGCTTACCGTGGGGGGTATGACCGAGGAGTCGAACCTGCTGGGTGCCTTCCTCCGCGCCCGCCGCGAACTCGTCACCCCCGAGGACGCGGGCGTTCCCGCCCTGGGCGTGCGGCGGGTGCCGGGGTTGCGCCGCGAGGAGGTGGCGATGCTGGCCGGCATCAGCGCCGACTACTACCTGCGCCTGGAACGCGGCCGCGACCGCAAGCCGTCGGTGCAGGTGCTCGAATCACTCGCCCGTGTCCTGCGCCTGGACGACGACACGAGGGACTACCTGCTGGGGCTCGCCGCCGACAGGCCGCGCCGCGCCCGCCGTCCGCAGAAGGAGACCGTGCCGGCCGGCATTGCCAAGCTCGTGGCGATGCTCCCACTGCCCGCGTTCGTCGAGGGGCGCTACCTCGACGTCCTCGCCGCCAACCCGCTGGCCGCGGCGCTGTCGCCGCGGCTGGTGGTCGGGGGCAACCGGCTGCGGGACTTGTTCCTCGATCCCGCCGAGCAGGCCATGTTCCCGCAGACCGAGACGGCCGCCGCGGGGCTGGTCGCGGGTTTCCGCGAGGCGGTCGGCACGGACACCGACAACCCGCGGTTCATCGAGCTGGTCGGCGAGCTGTCCCTGGTCAGCCCGCTCTTCCGGCGGCTGTGGGCCCGCCACGACGTGCACCACCGGGCGGGCGCGGTGGTGCCGTTCAACCACCCGCAGGTGGGCGAGCTGCGGCTGAACCGGGAGAAGCTGCTGGTCAGCGGGACGGAGGGCATCATGCTCGTCGTCTACCACCCCGACGCGGGCACGGACGCGGCGGACAAGCTGGCGCTGCTCGGTTCCTCGATCCTGGCGCCCGTCACGCCCCACCGGGCACCCGCCTCCGACGAGGCGCGGTGAACCCGCGAGCGCCGTCCGACCAAGCGGACGACGCTCGCGTTCGTGCTCAGCCCTGCACCACCTGGCCGACGACCATCGTGGACTTGTCCGGCGCGGAACACGCCTGCTGGTCGTGCGGCACGAACACGGCGGCGGTCTCACCCGGCGGGTAGACGCGCAGGCCCCGGACGTCGCCCGGCTTGCACTCGGCCGGGTCGAACACACCGGCGTTGGTGATCGACAGGGTGCTGGTCGCCGTCGCGCCGGGAGCCAGCGGCACGGCGGTCCCGCCCTCGGCCTCCTTGGTGGCCGGGGCGCCGACCTGGACGCCGTCGTCACCGGTCACGAAAGAAACTCCGGGGGAACCCTGGAGCGTGCACTCCGCCTTGCCCTTGTTCGTGAACGCCAGCGTGAACCGGGTCTTGTTCATCCCTCCCCCGCCCTGGTCGGGGTTGAGGGCGATGTCGAGGTCGGCCGACGCGCACCCGACCGGTCCGGACGCGACCTGCGGCGCGGCGGCCGAGGACTGCGCGGCCGCGGGCGCGGACGAGGCGGACGGGGTCAGCGAGCGGACCGCGGCGGACGCCGGGGCGCTGGGGGCCGCGGCGTCGTTCTGCCCGGCGCACGCGCTGAGCAGGGCGACCGAGGCCGCCGCGACCGCGAGTGACGTCTTGCCGGTGGTGTTCACGGTTGAACCTCCTGGGTGGGGCTGGTGGGCGTCAGTTCTCGGCGGTGGCCGGACTCGACTGGAGTTCGGCACCGGTGACCGGCTCGGCGGGCCACTGGACCCGCACCTCGGTGTCCTCGGCCGTCGAGGGCAGCCGGAACGCGAGCGCGGAGACCGGGTTGGCCTGCTCGTCGGTGCGTTCGACCAGGTAGGAGATGGCGGCGTGGCCGGGTGCGACGGTCACCGGCTTGGCGGTCGCGCCCTGCTCCGGGGTGGTCCGGATGCCGGGCGCGGTGTCGCCGTCCGGACCGAAGAACACGGTGTCGGTCGGCACGCCCGCGAGCGTGCAGTACGTCGTGTCCGAGGCCGCGGCGTAGCGCACGACGAAGGCGGAGTGGGCCGCCGCGTGCTCGGGGCTCTTGGTGATCGACACGTCGACGTCGGCCGCGCCGCACGCCGCGACGTCCGCGGGCATGGCGTTCGCGACCCCCGCGAAGACCGCCGTGGACGCGACCGCGAGGACGACACCGGCGCTGATGCGATTGCTCATGGCATTCTCCTGCCGCTTTGATTCGTGGACGGGCGCTTTCACCTTGAAGATGCCCGACCGCTATTCGCGGCACACCTTTCTTGAGGCTCGTCACAACCGACCAACTCCGGCCCGGAAAAGCGGTCGGAAATGCCGTTCACCCCGTTCGGACGCCGTCGAGCAGCCTCCGGACGGTCGCGGCGCCGCCCCCTCGCACCTGCACGACGAGCACCACCGGATCGGCTCCGGTGCCGGTCAGGACGGCTTCGTCGACACTGCGGCCGGGGCACCGCTCCCACCGGCGCACCACCCCCGACCAGCGGGGGGACTCGAACCGGGACTCCCGCACGGCCCCGCACCCGGTGTGGGACCGCTCCGCCGCCCACGCCTGCGCGTCCTGCCCGCGGATCCGCCCGATGAACACGCCGGACGCGTCGGCCGCGAGGTCGTGGAAGCGGCCGAGGTCGGGCGCCGCCTCCAGGGCGGGCTCCCGGTCGTCCGCGGCTGGGCTCCAGCCGCCCAGCCTGACCTGCCGCGCCCACGACACGGGCACCGTCACCCGCAGTCCGCCGTCCGGTGCCGCGACGGTGGTCTCCGCGCTGCCCGGCGGGCCGTCGGCGCCCGCCGCGGCCAGCACCAGCGCGACGGGCACGACCAGCAGGGCCGCGGAGCGCGCCCAGCGGACCGCCCGCCGGTCCCCCGCGGCGTGCCGGAGCGCGGCGGCGAACGCGTCCGCCGAGGCCCAGCGGTCGGCGGGCAGCGGGGCCATCGCCCGGCCGACCACGGCGCCGATCCCGCGGGGCAGCGCGCGCACGACCCGGTCCCTCGGCCCGTCCTCGGGCGGGTTCGCACCGGTCAGCACCCGGTAGGCGAGCGCGCCGAGCGCGTAGACGTCGGTCCGCCGCTCCACCACCGAGCCGGGTCCGCGCTGCTCGGGAGCGGTGTAGCCGGACGAGCCCGCGGCCATCGTGAAGCCCGAGCCGTCGGCCAGCGACTTCGACAGCCCGAGGTCGGCGACGACCGCCACCTCCCTGCCTGTCGCGATGTCCTGGCGCAGCAGGATGTTCGACGGCTTGAGGTCGCGGTGCACGACCTCCGCGCGGTGCAGCGCGGACACCCCGGCGCAGACCTGGTCGAGCACGTCCAGCGCGGCGGGCAGGTCCATCGGCGCACCCGCGGTGCGCTCCTCCAGCGTCCCCCGGTCGGCCAGTTCCATCGCGAAGTACGGCCTGCCGTCCGCGGCGAGCGCGAGGTCGTAGACGCGGACGACGTGCGGCGACGACACCCGGCGCAGCACCCGCACCTCGTCGAGGAACCGCTCGCGCACGTCCGGCACGGCGGTCCAGTTGTCGGCCAGCACCTTGACCGCGACCGTCACGTCCAGGACCGCGTCGTGCGCCGACCACACCGACGCGAACCCGCCGACACCGAGCAGCTCCTCCAGGTGGAAGCGGTCGTTCACGATCGGTGGCGCGGTCCTCATGGCCACAGCATCGCAGCCCAGGACAGCGCGCACCGAATTGCCGTTTCACCCGAATGCCGAAATGCCACTAGTGTCGATCGGGTCCGGAACAACGGGGAGGCGGAACGCGATGTCGGGAATTCGACGGCGGACGGCCCTGGTCCTGTCCGGGATCGCGCCCGTCGCGCTCATCGCGGCGGTCGCCGTGGTCCTGGCGCCGTCCGCGAGCACCTCGACCGTGCTGTCCGGCGACCCGTCGCCGCTGTCCGCGCCCGCGCTCACGTCCGCCGCGCCGCCGAGCAGCGCCCCGTCCTCGCCCGCCCCGTCGTCCACGTCCACGACACCGCAGGCTCCGTCGTCGGGCGTCGGGACGGTACCGGCGACCCCGACGTCCGCGGCGACCAGCGCCGTCCCGCCTCCGGCAGCGGTCCAACCGTGCCGGGCGCAGGGGTTGAGCGCGCGGATCGACACACCGGCCGGCCGGTTCGACGCCTCCGGGCACCGGGGGTTCCTGGTCGTGCTGACGAACGCGGGCGCCGCGCCGTGCTCGGTGCTGGGGTTCGGCACCTACTCGCTGCTGGACGCCGCAGGCCAGCCGATGCGCAGCGTCCAGCACAACGCGGTCTGGTCCGGTGTGGACACGATCGCGCTCGCACCCGGCGGCCAGGCGTACGCGCGGGTGTCCTACACCGTCGTGCCGACCGGCGACGAGCCGGTGGACGGGCCGTGCCAACCACCCACCGGAGCGCTGCGGGTCGTGCCGCCGGGTGACGCCGGGACGCTGGACCTGCCGCTGCGGGTGAACGTGTGCGACCACGGGCGGCTCGAGGTCACCGAGTTCGCCGGGTCCGATGTGTTCTGACCACCGGGAGGCGGGGGCATGACCGGAGCGGGACTCGACGCGCTCGCGGCGGCGGCCGGGAGCGGGGACGCGGCGGCGATGAACGCGCTGCTGGACCGGGTCCGGCCGGTGGTGCTGCGGACGTGCGCCCGGTTCCTCGAGGTGCCGGAGGACGTGGAGGACGCGGCGCAGGAGGCGTTGCTGCGGATCGCCGGGACGCTGGCCGACCGGCCGCGCGCGGAGTCGTTCCGCGCGTGGATGTACCCCGTGGTGGTCAACGCGGCCCGGCAGCGGTTCCGGGTGGTGCACCGCGCGGAGGTCGCGGGCGTGGTGCCGGGGGATCTGGTCGATCCGCGGCGCACGAGCGCGATCGCCGGGTCGCGGCTGGATCTGCTGAGCGCGTTGGAGCGGCTGCACGTCCGCCAGCCGCGGTTGGCGGAGGCACTGGTGTACCGGGACATGTGCAAACTCGGGTACGAGGAGATCGCGGACGTGCTCGGGGTCCCGCTGAGCACGGTGAAGTCGCGGATCCACGACGCGCGCAAGCACATGCGGGCCGATCTGGACCTCACCGACACCGCGCCGCCGTCCTGAGGACGCGACGCGCCCCACACCCGTTCGCGTTGACGAAGGCAGGTCGAACGGATAACTTCACAGGTGTCAAACTGACAAAGAACGCACAAAGTGTCAGTTCGTCAGACCACCGGGAGAGCCCCGATGGGTGTTGGGGAAGAGGCGACGATGGCGAAGGTCCTGTTCGTGATGACCGGGGTGGACCACTGGACGCTGAAGGACGGCACCAGGCACCCCACCGGGTACTGGGCCGAGGAGTTCGTGGCGCCGTACACGGCGTTGACCGGCGCGGGCCACCAGATCACCGTCGCCACGCCGGGCGCGGTCGTGCCGACGGTCGACCAGGGCAGCCTCACGCCGGACATGGCGGGTGGCGACGAGAACGCCAAGGAGTTGGGCGCAGTCATCGACTCCGCCATCGAGCTGGCACTCCCCCTGGAACTGAAGGACGTCGACCTGGCGGACTACGACGCCGTGTACTACCCCGGCGGCCACGGGCCGATGGAGGACCTGGCGGTCGACGCCGACTCGGGCAGGCTGTTGGTGGACGCGCTGGCCTCGGGCAAGCCCCTCGCCGTGGTGTGCCACGCCCCCGCCGCGCTGCTGGCCACCCGCGACGCCGACGGCGCCACCCCGTTCGCCGGGTACCACGTCACCGGCTTCACCAACGACGAGGAGGAGGCCGTGGGTCTCGCGTCGAAGGCGAAGTGGCTGCTGGAGGACGAGCTGGTGAAGCTCGGCGTCCGGTTCAGCCGCGGCGAGAACTGGGCGCCCTACACCGTGGTCGACCGCAACCTGCACACCGGCCAGAACCCCGCCTCCTCCGCGAAGTTGGCGCAGGAGCTGCTCGGGGTGCTGGAGTAATGTGATGGGGTAGACCAGGAATGGAGCGGTCGGCCGAGCCATGAACACCACCCGCCTCGACGAGGTCCTCGACGCCACCTACGACTGCCTCGTGCGGTTCGGGGTCAAGCGGACGACGATGGACGACATCGCGCAGGCGGCGGGCATGTCCCGGTCGGCCGTGTACCAGTACGTGCGCAACAAGGACGACGCCGTGCGCAGGCTCGCCGTGCGCCTGCACGACGCGGCGACCGAACGGGCCGTCGCGGCCGCCGCGGCGGATCTGCCGACGGCGCAACGGGTCCACGACGTGCTGCGGGCCAAGCTGGACCTGGTGCTGGCGCTGGCGGGCGATTCCCCGCACACCGCAGAGCTGCTGGACGCGAAGGCCCGGCTGTACGGCGACGTCTGCACCACCTTCACCCACCGCGTGACGGACCTGCTGGTGGACCTGCTCACCGAGGCGGGAGCGGGAGGGCTCGCCCCCGCCGACGCCGCCCAGATTCTCGTGGCCCTGGTCGTCGGCATGGAGGCCGATCCCAACGCCTCCCGACTTCTCGGGCCTGCCGTCGACCTGCTGCTTTCGGGACTGCCTGCCGCCGGCGGTTCCTGACCGACGGCGTCGTGAACCGTCAGGACCCCAACGGGTTGAGGTCCTTGAGCTTGTCGAGCAGCGGGCTCAGCAGGTCAGCGGCCGCCTCGCGGAGCGCGGGCACGAAGATGACCAACGCGATCAGCAGCGCCAGGTACGGCGCCATGCTGCCCTTGCGCTTCGACGCCACGCGCACCCCCGGATCCGTCGCCCCGACCAGCATGGCACGGTCCGGGCCACCGCACAGGAGGACTTGGCCACCGCACCCGGCAGGTGTTGCGACACAACGGCGACACACCGTGGACGGCACCCGGACACGGCGCCGGAACCGTTGTGGTCATGAACAAGCGCGCCACACCCATCGCCGCGGCCGCCGTGCTACTGCTCGCCGCCTGCTCCCAGCCCGGACCCGCTCCCGCCACCACCGCTCCCCCCTCCCCCGCGGCCAGGCTGCTGTGGATGGGCGACTCCGTCGCCGTGGGCGAGGCCGCTCCGCTCGCCGCCGCCGCGAAGGCGAGCGGGCTGACGATGGAGTCCATCGCCTCCGAGGGCGGCGGCAACGTGTCCGGGATCCCGGAGCTGACCGCGACCACCTGGGAGCAGCTCACCGGGAAGCTGGCCGGGTTCAAGCCGGACGTGGTGGCCTACCAGGTGTCCACCTTCGACTGGGGCACCGCGGACGAGCAGCGCGGCGCCTACGAGAAGCTGCTGGCGACCGTGAGCGGCGCCGGGGCGGAACTCGTCGTCGTCACGGTGCCGCCGATCAGGGCCGACGACTTCTACACCCCGCACATGCAGGACCTGGAGCGCGCCACGGCGGTGGTCAAGGAGGTCGCCGGCGGTTCGGGCGGCAAGGCCGTGGTGCTGGACAGCGCCGAGGTCTGGGGACCGACCTACCAGCAGGACCGCGACGGCAAGCGGGACCGCAACCCCGACGGCGTCCACACCTGTCCGCAGGGCGCCGCCCGGTTCACCGCCTGGCTGCTGGACGGGCTGGGGAGGCGGCTGCCCGGCTTCTCCCCGGCGAAACCGGAGGACTGGGCCAACGCGGGCTGGGCGGGCGACCCTGCGTTCCGGGGGTGTTGAACGACCGGATACCGGGCCGATGGCCGTGATCCTGCTCGTCGAGGACGATCCCCGGGTCAGCCGCGCGCTGCAACTGGCGCTGTCCCTCCACGGCAACGAGGTCAGCACCGCGGGCACCGGCGAGGAGGGGCTGCGCAGGCTCCGCTCGGCCGCACCGGACCTCGTCGTGCTGGACGTGATGCTGCCCGGCATCGACGGGTTCGAGGTGTGCCGCCGCATCCGGGCGCTGGGCGCGGTGCCGATCATCATGCTCACCGCGCGGGACGACGACTTCGACGTGGTGGCCGGGCTGGCCGCCGGTGCCGACGACTACGTCGTCAAGCCGGTGCGGCCCGCCGTGCTGGACGCCAGGATCAAGGCGGTGCTGCGCCGCGGCGGGCTGCCCACCGACGAGGTGCGCACGCCCGGCGACCTGGTGATCGACGCGGCCGGGGCGCTGGTGTCCAAGCGCGGGCGGCCGGTGGCGCTGACCCCGATCGAGCTGCGCACCCTGCTCACCCTGTCCGGCGCGCCGGGCAGGGTGTTCAGCCGCAAGCACTGCTGGAGCAGGTCTGGGAGCACGACTACCTCGGCGACTCCCGGCTGGTGGACAACTGCGTGCAACGGCTGCGGGCCAAGATCGAGGACGTGCCCGCCGAGCCGGTGTACGTGCAGACCGTGCGCGGCTTCGGCTACCGGTTCGGCCCCCTGTGAACCGGCGATTCCGCCTGCGGGGCCTGCGCTTGCGGCTCGTGGTGGCGTTCGTGCTGGTGACCGTGCTCGGCGCGGGGGCTGCCTCGTGGGCGGGAGCCGCGTCGGCGGGCGCCTCCCTGGTGGACGAGGCCCAGCTGCGGCTCACCGGGAGCCTGGTCGACCGGATCGGCGCGGTCACCGCCGGACTTGGCCTACCCGCCCGCCCAGGACGACCTCGACCGGCTGCGCGCGTCGATCGGCGAGGACACCCAGGTGACCTACCGGGACCTGTGCTCCGGTGAGCTGCCCGCGATCACCGACGGGCTGCGCGCCGCCGTCCACGACCGCGGTCACGTCGTGTTCCAGCGCTCGGCCGACCGCACGCTGCTGATCGGCACCCCCGTCGTGATCACCGGCGTCGACCTGCGCCGCACCCCCTCCGGCATCGAGGTCTACGCCATGCGCGACCTCTCGGAGACGGCGCGGCGGGTGGACCACCTCGTCCTGACGGCGGTGCTGACCAGCGCGCTGGCCCTGCCGGTCGAGGTGCTGCTGGCGCTGGTGGCCGCGGGCGGTGTGCTGCGCCCGGTGCGCGGGGTCCGCGACACCGCGCGGGCGCTGGCCGCCGATGACCTGTCCGCGCGGATGTCCACCGGGGGCGGGGACGAACTTGCCGAACTGGGCGACACGGTCAACCACATGGCCGAGTCCTTGCAGGACGCCGTGGACGAGCTGCGCCGGTTCGTCGCCGACGTCTCCCACGAGCTGCGCACCCCGCTGACCTCGCTGACCGCGGTGGTCGAGGTGCTGGTCGACTCCGCCGACGTCCGGCTGCCCGCCGCGCGGGAGTCCGCCGAGCTGGCGGTGGCCGAGACCCAGCGCCTGGTCGCCCTGGTGGAGGGCCTGGTGGAGGTGTCCCGGTTCGACGCGGGCACGGCAGGCCTGAGGACCGAGCCGGTAGACGTGGCGGAGGCGGTCCGCGACTGCCTGCGCGCCCGCGGGTGGCTCGACCGGGTGCGGCTGGACCTGCCCGAGGCCGTCGAGGCCGCTTTGGACCGGCGTCGACTGGACGTGGTGCTCGCGAACCTCGTCGGCAACGCGCTGCGGCACGGGGACCCGCCGGTGGACCTGCGGCTGCGCGCCGACGACGACTGGCTGGACATCGAGGTCACCGACGGCGGGCCGGGGCTCGCGCAGGGGGTGGTGGAGCACGTGTTCGACCGGTTCTACAAGGCCGACACCGCTCGGCGGCGGTCGGAGGGCAGCGGTCTCGGGCTGGCGATCGCGCTGGCCAACGCGCGGCTGCACGGCGGCGACCTGGTGGCGGGCAACGTCCTAGGCGGCGGGGCGCGGTTCGTGCTCCGACTCCCCCGCCGGGAGCCGTCGTGAGGCGGGCGGCACCGGCCGTGGTGGCCCTGCTGCTGGCGGGGTGCGGGGTGTCCCCGTCGGAGGTGCTCGACGGGACGGGCGCGCCCACCGGTGCGGCGCCGGGCGTGACGCTGTTCTTCGTCGACTCCGACCGGCGGCTGCGGCCCGAGGTGCGCGACACCGGCAGGCTGGGCACCGTCGTGGAGGCGCTGGCGCTGCTGCTGACCGGTCCGGGTCCCGATTCCGGCCTGCGCACCGAGATCCGCGCGGGCGGGGAGACCAGGGTGCTCGCGACCACGACGGCCGACCGGATCACCGTCCGCCTGCCGCTGGCCCGCGCCGACCTGACCGCGCTGGGCGTCGACTAGGTGGTGTGCACGGCGTTGGGCGTGCACGTCCAGGGCGGCGGTTCGGCCTCGGCGACCGTCCAGGTGGACTTCACCCTGCCCGGCGCCGAACCCGAACCGCCCCGGAGCTGTCCGGTCATCCCGACCGGCTGACGTGCAGGTCGCCCACGTCGACCAGGGTGACCGGCGGTCGCGGCACGGCGGCCCACAGCACGGCGAGCACGACCGTGGTCGCCGCCAGGGCGACCAGTCCGGCGCGTCCCCTCGCCCACCGGGCCCGGAACCGGATCGGGTCCTCCACCAGCACCTTCGACAGCACGGCCAGCACGAGCGAGACCGCGCACACCACCGCCGTGCGCGCCCAGCCGTCCAGGCCGAGCCTGTCCTCCGACAGCACCAGGAACACGGGCCAGTGCCACAGGTACAGGCTGTAGGACACCAGGCCGAGCAGGCGCAGCGGAGCCCGGCCGAACAGCCCGGTGACCACCGAGTCGGGTGCCAGGGCGCAGAGCAGGATCAGCAGCGCGGCCAGCAGCGAGTGGACGAACAGCCCGCCCTGGAACAGCCAGTGCGCCCCCTCGCCGTCCACCGAGAGCCACAGCACCGCCAGCGCGCCGGCCACCACCGCCTGCGCGGGCACGACGTGGCGTCCGACCACTCCGGACACCGCGCGGCGAACCGGGCCGGTGGCCGCCGCGGCGCCCAGCAGCAAGGAGAACGCCCTGGTGTCGGTCCCGGTGTAGACGCGGGTGGGGTCGTCCGGGGTGAACAGCACCACCATCAGCGCCAGCGACAGCACGGAGGTGACCGCGGCGACCAGCGCGACCCGGTGTTCCACCCGCTTGGCCGTCCCGGCGACCAGCAGCACGACCACGGGCCACACGAGGTAGAACTGCTCCTCCACCGCGATGCTCGACAGGTGGCCGAACACCCGGCCCGGCCCGAACCGGTCCCAGTAGCCCGCCGACTCGGCCAGCAGGTGCCAGTTCACCAGGTTCGCCTGCACCCAGGGTCCGTCCGCCAGCGCCGTCGTCCGCAGTTCCGCGTCCCCCAACGCCCACACGGCCAGCGTGGTGCCCGCCAGCGCCGCGGTCAGCGCGGGCAGCAGCCGCCGGAACCGCCTGCCCCAGAAGGCGACCAGCGACACCGTCCCGCTCGCGCGGACCTCCCGCAGCAGCAGGTCGGTGATCAGGTAGCCCGACAGCGCGAAGAACAGGTCCACGCCGAGGAAACCGCCTCCGAAGCGGCCCGCGTGGAACAGCAGCACCCCGGCCACCGCGATCCCGCGCAGACCGTCCAGTCCGGACAGTCGCACCGGCGTCCGTTCGACATCGCTCATGACCCCGAGCCTGGGCGGCGCGCGTCCCCGCGCCGTCCCTGCCGTGTCGCGGGACTGTCGCGAAAACGATCGCCGTCGCTCCGGAGAAGAGGCCACAAACTGGCCTCTTCGGTTGCGAAGCTCATCTTGTCCGAAAACGGGGCACCGCACGCGATCCGAGGAGCACTCCGATGTCCATCACCACCACCACCCACCTGAACTTCCGCGGTGACGCCCGCGCGGCCCTGGAGTTCTACCGGTCCGTGTTCGGCGGCGAGATCGCGCTGATCACCTTCCGGGACGCGGGCATCCCGGTGGACCCGGCCGAGGCCGACCTGATCACCTGGGGCGAGGTCCGCGGCGACAACGGCTTCCACGTGATGGGCTACGACGTCCCGTCCGCGCTGTCCTACGACCAGGGCGACAAGCCGGTGTACGTGTCGGTCCGCGGCGACGCCGACTCCGCCGACGAGATCCGGTCCTACTGGGACGGTCTGGCGCAGGGTGCCGAGATCGAGGCCGACCTCGGTCCCGCGCCGTGGGGCGCCCCGCTCTACGGGATGCTCAAGGACCGGTTCGGCGTCGTCTGGGTCCTCGACGTCCAAGGCGCCTACTGACAGCACGGCACCGGCCGCCGCACGTCATGCCGACCGCGCCCAAGGCGTGGTCGAACCGCTCGGGAAGAGGAAGAAAGCCATGCTCGGCACCATCGCGGTCAACTGGTGGGGCGTGCTCGTCGCCACCGTCGTCGTCACCGTCCTCGCGGGTCTGTACTTCACCGTCGTGGTCGCGAAGGCGTACGCCAGGGCCGTCGGCCGCGCACCCGACGCCCCGGCGCCGTCCGGACCGCTGTTCATCGCCGGACCGATGGTCTGCAACCTCGTGACGGTCCTCGCGAGCGCCGTCCTGATCAGCGCGCTGGGGATCGACACGCTCGGCGACGCGCTGGTCTTCGGCGCGATCGTCGGACTCGGCTACCTGGTGGCGATGACCTTCCAGATCGCCATCAACCCGGTCTTCGCCCGCCCGCTGCTGTACGGCCTGATCAACGGCCCGTACTTCCTGGTGGCCAGCCTCATCACCAGCACCAGCCTCGCGCTGGTCTGACAGCCGCGGATGCAGGGCCGGGCGGCCTCACGGACCGTGCCCGTCGCGCAGGGCGCGGTCCAGCTCGTGGTCGAGCAGGTCGTCCGACTCCGCGTCGGATGCTTCGGACGCTTCGGCGAGCGCGTCTTCCAGCAGCGGCAGCGCTTCGGCGTTCCGGCCGACGCCGCACAGCAGGTCACCGAGCACCACCAGGGCCCGGATCCGCGCGGCACTTCCCCGCTCCGCTGGTTGCGCTGCTCGACATCACCCGATGGAACTGTCGTTCATGGTTGTTCGGATGGTTTTGACCAGCGGTCCGCAATATTATTGGGGTATGGACGAATTGGGGCTGCTTGACGACGCGGGGCTGATGGATGCCCTGCGTGTCGAGGTTGAGCGCGCCCGTTCTGCACATGCGTCGGTGTTGGCGGTGTTGGCCGAGGCGCGGGCTCGTGGGTTGGAAGTCCGGTCGGGGTATCGGAACTTGGCGGAGTTGGTCAAGCACGTGGTGCGGGTGGATATCGGTGAGGCGAAGCGGTGGGTGGCGCAGGCGTCTGCGGTTTTCCCATCGGTCACACCGACCGGTGCCGTGGTGGTTGTTCCACTGCCCATGGTGGCGGAAGCCATGGCGGAGGGTGTGTTGTCGTCGGCGCACTTGGATGTGCTGGTGGGGGCGATGGTCGGGTTGCCCGCCGAGGCCGAACGGATCCTGGTGGATGTGGCCCGCTCTGCTGAGCCCGCGAGTGTGCGGGCGGTGGCCGCTAGTATTCGGGCGCGGATCGACCAAGACGGTGTGGAACCTGATGACCGCGAACTGGCCCAGCCGCTGAACCTGCTGCATCTGCGGATGAAAGCGGATGGTCGGGTGGAGTTCAGTGGGCGGTTGGGTGCTGAGCAGGGTGGGTTGTTGCGGGCGTTGATCGGGCCGTTGGCCAAGCCGCACTCTGCCGACGCCGCCGGCCCGGACACCCGCACTCTGCCGGAGCGTCAGGGTGACGCGTTGGCGGATGTGCTGAACCTGGCGTCGCGGTCGCGGGATCTGCCGATCGAGGCCGGGGAACGTCCGCACGTCACGGTGACCATCGACTACAAGACCCTGGTGACGGGTGCCGGGACCGCGATCCTGGGTGACAGCAGCGTGATCAGCGCCGGCGAGGCTCGTCGGATCGCGTGCACCGCCGGGATCATCCCCGCCGTGCTCGGTGAGCGCAGCGAGGTGTTGGACATCGGGCGGATGTCACGCCGATTGACCCCGCACCTGCGACGCGCGTTGCACCTGCGGGATGGCGGATGCGCCTTCCCGATGTGCGACCGACCACCGAATTGGGCCGATGCCCATCACATCCAGGAATGGCACCAAGGCGGGGACACCAGTGTCGACAACCTGGTGTTGCTGTGCCGCCGCCATCACGTGCTGATCCACCACAGCGAATGGGAGATCCGGATGTCGGGCGGGCTCCCGGACTTCCACCCGCCCGCGTTCATCGATCCTCTTCGGAGGCCATTGCACAACGCGGTGCGAAGACTCGCGGGCTAGATGGGCAAGTCCAAGGGTGACATGTCGAGATGGCGGGTGTCGCCGAGGCTGACGACCTGGCGGCTGTGAAAGTAGTCGTCTTCGCGCAATGTGGTGATGCTGCCTGACGACACCCGGAAGTGCACGTGGCTCAGCGACTCGATCGGCATCCCGATCCAGTACGCGACGACGAACGTCAGGGCCCCACCGTGCGTCACGACGACCTGGTGCTCGCACGGGCGTCGCAGAATCTCGTCCATGGCCGCGTAGACACGCCGCGCGACTGCCCCGGTGGTCTCCGCGCCCGGCACCCCCACGTCGTGCCCCAGCCGGTCCCCGATGGCCGGCGGCGGGACGAACCGCTGGTCCAACCACTCCTGCGGCCGTCCCTCCGCAACGCCGTAGACCTCTCCCGCAGCCGGCGGTCCTCGATCGGTTCCACGCCGAATGCCTTCGCTGTTTCGTCGGCCGTGCGGCGGGCGCGTCGCAGGTCCGAGGAGATCACTTCCACCTCGGCGTCGTCGGGTACCCCTGCTCGCAACGCCGCGGCGATGGCGACTGCCGCGCGGATGCCGGCGGGTGTGAGTCGCGAGTCATGCCATCCGCCCACCACCCCCTCGACGTGGTGCGTGGCCTCGGGGTGGGTGATGACGTAGATGCTGCGCACCAGTGCGTGCCTTTCTGTCTCATGGGGAAAATCCGCCATCAAGCCGATGTCCGACGACCGAGGCGACTCGACGGCCGGCCGCACTACCGCACACCCCTCCTACCCGGAAACCGCACAACGAACACCGCTCCCTCCCCGAAAGTGCTCGTCACCGCCACCGACCCGCCGTGCGCTTCGGTGAGCTTGCGGACGATCGCGAGCCCCAGTCCGCTGCCACCGGTGCCGCGGGTGCGGGACTTGTCGGCGCGCCAGAACCGGTCGAACACGTGCGGCAGGTCCTCGGCCGGGATTCCGCCGCCGGTGTCCGACACGGTGATCAGCATGTCCGAACCGTCACGGGTGGCGGTCAACGACACCGATCCTCCCGCGGGCACGTGGCGCACCGCGTTGGACAGGAGGTTGTCGAGGATCTGCCGCAACCGCACCGGATCGGCGTGGACGACGAGGTTCGGGGCGACGGTGAGCGACAGCGCGACACCGGCCTCGGCCGCGCGCGGTTCGTGGGCCGCGCGGACCTGGTCGAGCGCCTCCGCCACCGGTACCGGTTCGACGACCAGGCGCAGCGCGCCCGTGTCCGCCATGGCCAGGTCCTGGAGGTCGTCCACGACGTGCTGGAGGATGAGCGCCTCCTCCAGCAGCAGCGCCGTCAGTTCCGGTCCTCCGTCGCTGATGCCGTCCTCCGCGGCCTCCAGCCACCCGCGGATGTTGCTCAACGGGGTGCGCAGCTCGTGCGCGATGTCGCTGACCATCGCCTTGCGCGCCCGCTCCAGCCGCACGCGGTTGGCCGCCATGGTGTTGAACGCCCCGGCCAGGACGGCGACCTCGTCCTGACCGCTGACCCGCACCGGCGGCGCGTCGCCACCGGCGGACATGTGCTGCGCGGCCGCGGTCAACGTCCTGAGCGGGCGGGTGATCCGCGCGCCCACCAGTGCCGTCACGGCCGCCGCGACGAGCAGCACCGCGCCCGCGGCTCCGGCGACCTGCCAGCCGCTGCCGGACAGGGAGGTCGCGGTGGTGGGCGTGCCGGACGGGGAGGACAGGTACAGCAGGGCGGGTGGTGCGACGTACGGCGCGAGCTGCTCCTTGTGCGAGGCGGCCACGCAGCCGGCGACGGCCGGTTCGTCGGGGATCCCCTGGCCGCCGCTCTGCTCGCGGGCCGGGGTGAAGTCAACCCGGAGGCGGTCGACTTCGCCAACCGGGTGGTGCAGTGCCTGCGGGAGAAGGGTGTCCGGTACGTCGAGGTGGTGAACGACCCCGGCGAGTCCACCGTCTCCTACGCGTTCGGCGGGCCCAACAACGACTCGGAGTCGATCACGCTGGGCCTCGACCACGCCGAGGAGTGCGAGATCGCGTCCTCGACGAAGTAGGGTCGCGGCGTGCTGAAGACGCGCCTGGATCTCGACCGGATCCGCGCGGCCCGCCGCGTGATCGACCCGGTGTACCTGGACACGCCGCTGTACCGGTGCGACTCGTTGAGTCGACGCCTCGGCTGCGAGGTGAGCGTCAAGCTGGAGACGGCGAACCCGGTCCGCAGCTTCAAGGGCAGGGGCACCGAGCTGGTGACCGGCAGGCTCGTCGGGCAGGGGGTCGTGTGCGCCAGCGCGGGGAACCTGGGGCAGGCGCTCGCCTGGTCGGGCGGGCGGCGCGGCCTCGACGTGACGGTGGTGGCGTCGCGGTGGGCGCCTGTGGTGAAGCTCGACCGGATCCGTGCGCTGGGCGCGACGCTGGAACTCGTGGACGGTGACATCGAGACCGCGCGCGAACGGGCCTCGACCATCGCGCGGCGACGCGGCATCCGCCTGCTCGAGGACAGTCTGGATCTCGAGACCTGCGAGGGGGCCGCCACGATCGGGCTCGAGTTGCCGGGTGGGGTGGACGCCGTCCTGATCGCTTTGGGTGGTGGGGCGATGGCCACCGGGGTGGGGTACGTGGTGAAGAGCCTGTTCCCCGGTGTCGAGGTCGTCTGCGTGCAGCCCGCGGGGGCGCCCGCGATGACCCTTTCGTGGCGTGAACGGCGGGTCGTGACCACCGGGTCGACCGGGACGATCGCCGACGGGGTGGCGGGGCGGTACCCGATTCCCGAGGTGCTGGACGACCTGCTGGCGGTGGCCGACGACGCCGTGCTGGTGGAGGAGTCGTCGATCATCGCGGGGATGAGGTTGTTGTTGGAGCACACCGGGTTGGTCGTCGAGCCCTCGGCGGCGCTCGGTGTCGCCGCCGTCCTGGAGGACCGCGATCGTTTCGCCGGCCGCCGCGTCGTGACCGTCATCTGCGGGGGCAACGTGGACTTGGACGCCTACCGGGGATGGGTCTACGGGTGATCAGCTCGGGCGGGCGTGATCGGCTGTCCGGTAGGAGCGTGAAGGTGTCCGACCGGCGGCGGCGGTCGGGGTGGGCGGCGGGTGAGGATCTTCGTACGCCATCCGCGGCAGCCACTGCCCCGATCGAGGAGATCACCTTGTTCATCGCCATCGTCGACTTCAGCACGACCCCCGAAGACCGTCCGGCGGCGCTCGCCCAGTTCGATGCCGAGCGCGACGCGGTTCGGGCGATGCCCGGCAACCTCGCCTTCCAGGTGCACGCTTCGCGTGAGGACGGTGGGCGGATCACCGTCGTCCACGAGTGGGAGGACGACGCGTCCTTCGACGGGTACCTGGGGTCCGGGTCGTTCGCGCGGTTCGGCGAGTGCGTTCGGCCGATGATGGTCGGGGCGCCGGTGAGCAGGCGTTTCCGGGCCGAGTTGGTGGACGTGGTCGGCTGACGGGCTCGTATGATCGGCGCTGTGCGAGGCCGTCGATGACCCGCCTGGCGCACAGCTTCGTCCGGACGTTCGCGGCCGGACCGGCGCGTGATCTCCAGGTGGAGCGCCACTACCTGCTCTGCGCCTCCGCCGGTGCGCTCCGGCTGGAGGCGGAGGGCAGGGTGTGGGTGCTGCCGCCTGCCAGGGCCGCTCTGATCGAGGCGGGCAAACCGATCCGGGTGAGCATTCCGCGACCGGTCACGACCGCGTCGGTGCTGTTCGACACGGGGTTCGTCCCGGTGCCGCCCGCGCCGCTGACCGTGTTCGACCTCAGTCCCCTGGCCCGGAACCTGGTGGCCGAGTGCCGTGAGTGGGGCGAGGGCGACGAGCCGCTCACGGCGTACGCCCGGACCCTGTTCGCCGCGCTCGCGGCGGTGACCTGGCGGCTCGCCGAACAGCCGAGTCCGGTCGTCGTGCCGACAGGTCGGTCGCCGGAGTTGCGGCGGGCCCTGCGGCTGACCGAGGAGCGGCTCGGGGGCCGGGTGCGGTTCGAGGAGGTGGCGGACGAGGTCGGGCTGGCGCCGCGGTCGTTGGCCCGCCGCTTCTCCGACGAGACCGGCATGACCTGGCGGGCGGCACTGCGGCGGCTCCGCCTGCTGCGGGCGATCGAGGAACTCGCCGCGAGCGACACGCCGGTGACGAGCATCGCGTTCATGGTCGGCTACTCGTCCCTGTCGGCGTTCAACGCCGCCTTCCAGGAGCTGACCGGCCGCACCCCCACCGACTACCGGGCGAGCTTCCGGCCCTGAGGTCCACAGTGGATGGTCCGCCGAGAGCTGATCTGCTCACAGCAGCAAAATCCGCGCGGTGCGGCGGGACCACGGCATGGTCGGGGCATGACGAACCACGAAAAGCAGCCGCAGTTCGACCACCGGCTCCGGGAACGGTTGGTGGGCCAGCGCGTCCTGGTCCTCGACGGTCCGCTCGACGACGACAACGGGACGGTGCTCACCACCCAGCTGCTGTCCCTGGCGAGCGAGGACCCGCGCAAGGACATCGCCCTGTGGATCCACTCGCCGGGCGGCTCCGTCCCGGCGATGCTGGCCATCCGCGACGTGATGCGGCTCGTGCCGTGCGACGTGGCCACGCTCGCGCTGGGACTGGCGTGCAGCGCGGGGCAGTTCCTGCTGTCCGCGGGGACGCACGGCAAGCGCTTCGCCCTGCCGCACGCCCGCATCCTGATGCACCAGGGCTCGGCGGGGATCAGCGGATCGGCCGTCGAGGTCGAGGTGCAGGCCGACGACCTGCGGCACATGCGGGACACGGTGCTCGGGCTCATCGCGCAGGACACCGGCCAGCCGATCGACCGGATCTTCACCGACTCGCTGCACGACCGCTGGTTCACCACCGCGCAGGCGCGCGAGTACGGCTTCATCGACCACATCGTCACCGACCTCGACCAGGTCGTGCCCGTGCGCACCCACGCGCTCGGCCTCAGCACGGCGGGAGCCCGCGCATGAGCACCTACACCATCCCCAACGTCATCACCCGCAACTCCGGTGGCGAGCGGATCATGGACGTCTACTCGCACCTGCTGTCGGAGCGGATCGTCTACCTGGGCACCGCGATCGACTCGGGCGTGGCGAACGCGCTGATCGCCCAGCTGCTGCACCTGGAGGCGGACAGCCCCGAGCGGGAGATCAGCCTGTACATCAACTCCGAGGGCGGCGACCCGTCCGCGATGCTCGCGCTGTACGACACCATGTCGTTCATCAAGGCGCCGGTCGCCACGACGTGCGTCGGCCAGGCCGTCGCCGCCGCCGCGGTGCTGCTGGCCGCGGGCCAGCCCGGCCACCGCTTCGTCCTCCCCCACACCAGGGTGGTGCTGCACCAGCCGGCGGCGCAGGGCCGCGGCACCATCCCCGACCTCATCCTCCAGGCCGACGAGGTGGTGCGGGTGCGCACCCAGCTGGAGGGGATCCTGTCGAAGCACACCGGTCGCGCGGTCGCGGACCTGCGCCACGACACCGACCGCGACCGGGTGTTCGACGCCACCAGCGCCGTCGCCTACGGGCTCGCCGACCACGTCCTGGACAGCAGGCCCTGAGACCTCAGGCGGCCATGAGCACGGGTCCCGCGGGACGTCCGGCGGCGCGACCCGCGCCGTGGTGCCGCCGGACCGAGCCCGCGATGCCGACCAGCAGGTCGGCCAGCTCGACACCCAGCGCGCCCGTGACCGCCGCGATCATCTCGCTCGACGGCTCCTTGCGGCCGCGTTCGATCTCCGACAGGTACTGCGGCGAGATCCCCGCCCGCTCCGCGACGTCGACCAGCCTGCCGCCCTGCTCCTCCCTGGCCGCCCGCAGGCTCCGGCCCAGCACCTCGCGCCACAGCGGCTCGGGCTCGCGATCCGGTGCGGCGTGGCGCTTCTGCTGGAAGGGGAGGATGTCCGCCATCCGGACATCCTGACATCGACGGGTGGCCGCGGGCACGCGGTTCGCTGCGGGCGGAACGCGGAGCCGCCTTGGGCGACCACGGCCGCGCCTTGCTGCCACGGCATACTCTCGTGCCCATGACGCAAGAGGACGACGAGCTGGACGGTCTGGTGCGCAAGCGCGTCCGCGCCCTGAGGTTGGCGCACGGCTGGTCCCTGGACGACCTGGCCGCGCGTGCGCGGATCAGTCCGTCCTCGCTCAGCCGCATCGAGAACGGCGGGCGGCGCCTCGCGCTGGACCAGCTCGTCACCCTCGCGCGGGCGCTGGACACCTCGCTCGACCAACTGGTCGAGACGGCCTCCGACGACGTGGTGTCGAACCCGAGGATCGACGGCGGCCACGGGCAGATGCGCTGGCCCGTCAGGATGGATCCCGGCATGACGGTCATCCGCCAGCGGATGGTGGACCCCCCGCCGGACAACCTCGCGCGCCTGCGCGCCCACCCCGGACGCGAGTGGCTCGTCGTCCTGTCCGGCACGGCCGTCCTGCTGCTGGGCAACCGCCGCTTCCGCGTGGAGACCAACCAATCCGCGGAGTTCCCCACGATGCTGCCGCACGCGATCGGCGCCGAGGGAGGACCGTGCGACGTCCTGGGGATCTTCGACCGCGACGCCCGCCGGGGGCACCAACCCTCCTCCGAGGAGCAGCCGCCGTGCTGACCCTTGCGCGCAAGGCGACCGGAGCAGCGACCTTCTTGCCGGATTGGCAAGAGGCCGTGCGTCCAGCGCATGGTCGACCTATCGTGGCGGCATGACCCACACGCACCACGACCACCAGCACGGCCACGGCCACCAGCACGACGACGGCCAGGCGGAGGTCCTCGACCTGGACGCCGAGGTCCTCGCGGAGCACACCGCGTCCATCACCGCGTGGCTGCCCGTCACGGCGAGCCCGCGGCAGATCGTGGACCTGGGGTGCGGCACCGGCACGGGCACCTTCGCCCTGCTCACCCGGTTCCCCGACGCGCACGTGACCGCCGTCGACTCCTCGGTGGACCACCTGCGCCGCCTGCGGGAGAAGGCGGGCGCGGCAGGCGTCGCCGACCGGATCCACACCGTGCTCGCGGACCTCGACGCGGACTGGCCGGACCTCGGCACCCCCGACCTGGTGTGGGCCTCGGCGTCCATGCACCACATGGCCGACCCCGACCGCACGCTGCGCCAGGTCCACGACACCCTCGCGCCGGGCGGGCTGTTCGCCGTCGTCGAACTCGCGGGCTTCCCCCGGTTCCTGCCCGACCACGTCCCTGAGAACCGTCCGGGCCTCGAAGAGCGCTGCCACGTGGCGAGCGACCGCTACCACGCCGAGCACGTCCCCCACCGCGGCGCCGACTGGGGTCCCAAGCTGACCGCCGCCGGGTTCACCCTCGACGGCGTGCGCACGATCACCGTCCACATCGAGCAGTCCGGTTCGGAGGCGATCGGCCGCTACGCGCTCAACAGCCTCCAGCGCCTGCGCGGCTCCGTCGCCGACGCGCTCCCGGCCGACGACCTCGCCGCGTTGGACGAACTCCTCGACGCGGACAGCCCGCACAGCGTCCTGCGCCGGGACGACCTCGTGGTGCGCACCGAGCGCAGGGTGTGGGCCGCGCGCCGCGCCTGAGACTCAGGAGAACGCGGCGGCGTGGTCGACGACGAACTGCTCGAACGTGCGCGCGGGCCTGCCCAGGATCGACGGGACGTCGTCGGTGACCCAGTCGGAGTCGCCTTCGGCGAACAGGGAGAGGGCCTGGGCGTTCATCCCGGCGATCACCTCGGGCAGACCGGCGTCGACCATCGCCCGCTTCTGCTCCTCGAACGTGAGCGGGCGGAAGGTGATCGGCCTGCCGAGCACGGTGGTGAACACCGCGGCCGCGTCGGCGTACGAGATCGACTCGGGGCCGGTGGGCCAGTAGGTCCTGCCCCGGTGCGCGGCGGGCGAGGCGGCGATCTCCGCGGCGACGGCGGCCACATCGCGCGTGTCGACCATGCCGACGCGACCGTCGCCCGCCGACGAGCCGAAGCCGTTCGTCGCGGCGATCGCGGGGGCGAGCATCAGGAGGTTCTGCATGTAGGCGTTGTTCCTCAGCAGCGTATAACCGAGCCCCGAGGCGATGAGGCCGTTCTCGATCTCGGTCTGGCCGCGCCGCCGCGGGATCGGCGAGTCGGCCGAGGCCTTGCTGGTGATCTTCACGACGTGGTCGACGCCCGCGCGGACGGCGCTGTCGACCACGGCCAACTCCTGGGCCGGGATCGCCGGGCTGACGAGGACCACGGTCGAGACGCCCTTCATCGCCACGTCGACGGTCGCGGGCGCCTCCAGGTCCCCCTGCACGACCTCCACGCCCGCCGGTGAGCCCAGCTTCTCCGGGTGGCGGGCCAGGAGCCGCACGGGCAGTCCACGCTCGGCGAGCAGTCGCGCGGCTTCCGCGCCCACCTTGCCGCCGGTGGTGATGAGGATCATGGGTCGTCTCCTGTCGGCGCGAGAGCGGGGGCGTCCCGCAGATTTAGAGTACACCCGATTTTTAGAGTCAACTCCACGATTTTTCGCTCCCACCCCCACTACGCTGAACGCATGGCAGGCCCCGGAATCCGCGAGATCAAGAAGGCGCGCACCCGGCGGCTCATCGCCGACACCGCGGCCCGCCTGTTCGCCGAGCACGGCTACGAGAACGTCTCCGTCGGCGACGTGGCGCGCGCGGCCGAGGTCGCCGAGCAGACGGTCTACAACTACTTCCGGTCCAAGGAGCACCTGGTCACCGATCGCGAGCAGCAGATCCAGGACCGGCTGTGCGAACTGGTCCGCTCCCGGCAGGCGGGCACGAGCCCGGCTGCGGCGATCCGCGACTTCACCCTCCGGTCCGTCGCCGCGATCCGCGACGTCCCACCGGAGGTGTGGCGCGGCGAACTCGGCCACCTGGCCGCCGTCAGCCCCGCCGTCCACCGGTTGGCGCTGGAACTGACCGACCGCCAAGCCGCCGCGCTCGCCGACGCCGTCGCCGACACCACCGCCGTCACGCCGGAAGTGGCCCGGCTGCGCGGGATCGCGCTCGCGGGCGTGTTCCGGATCATCATCGGCGACGCCGGTCGGCGCACCCGCGAGGGCCAGGGCCAGCAGCGGATCGCCGACGAGCTGTACCCGGTGGTCGAGAACGTCCTCGACGAACTCGACCGCTGGTTCAGCGCCGCGGGAACACCGTGACGGTCAGCGGCGACGCCCCCTGGACAGCAAGCGGTTAACCTGTCAACCAAGGCGGTAGGCTGGGGTGATGAGCGACCCGCGATGGCTCGACGAGCGCGAGCAACGGGCTTGGCGCAGCCTCATGGCGATGCACGCGGGCATGTCCGAGCACCTCGAACGGCGGCTGCGCGTGCGCCACGGCATGTCGGACGCCGACTACCAGGTGCTGGCCCACCTGTCGGAGTCGCCGGAGGGCCACCTCCGGTCGTTCGCGCTGGGCAACTCGATGCGCTGGGAGAAGAGCCGCCTCTCGCAGCACCTGACCCGCATGGAGAAGCGGGGTCTGGTGCGCCGCGAGCGGTGCGACGACGACCACCGGGGAGCGGAGATCGTCCTCACGCCCGCGGGCCGGGACCTCATCGAGGCGGCCGCGGCCCCGCACACCGCCGACGTGCGCGACGTGCTGATCGACCACATCACACCCGAGCAGATGGACGTGCTGTGCGAGATCGGCGACCGGGTGCGGGCCCGGCTCGCCGCCATCGCCCAGCGCGAGGACTGAGCCGACACCAGAACAAAGTGGAGGGTGCGGGGCAACGCGACCGGCTATTCCCGCGTCTACCACCCGGACGCGAATCGCGTCGTGGACACGCGGTTCCGCAGGGGTATCAACGCGGAACCGCGACTTCGAGGGGGAACTCGATCGTGAAAAGAACTGCTGCGCTGCTGCTCGCGCTCTCCGCGTCCGTCGCGTTCGCCGCACCGGCGAGCGCCGCGGACCAGGTGACCGCACAGGCGGACCTCGACGGGAACGGCGTCCTGGACACCGTCACCGCCGAGACCATCGCGGGCAACGGGAACGAGCAGCTCCTGACCGCCACCATCCAAGGCCTGCGACTGACCGCCCTTGCGCCACTCGACTCGCACGTGGGGATCCAGCCGCTGCGCGTCGTCGACCTGAACGACGACGGCACGGACGAGGTCGTGGTGACCCAGTCGGTCGGCGCGAACACCGTGGGGTTCGGCGTCTGGGGGTTCTCCGGCGGCCTGCGTCCGGTGACCGGGACGACCGGCTCGGCGCTGAAGCTGTGGGAGGGCGGTGGCATCAGCGCCCTCAACGGGTACGGGTGCGAGAACAGCGGTGACGGCCGCGTGCTCGTCGCCGTCGACGCGCGCCTGACCAACCAGCCCAAGGGCATCTACACCGGTAAGCGGGTCACTTACACCGTCGAGAACGGGGTGGCGACCGAGACGGCACGCACGTCGGTCGCCGGACCGTGGGACGCGCCGGGTTTCCAGGCCGACCCGGACGCGTGCGCCTGAGGTAGAACGACGCCTGCCGCACCCGTCGGTGTTCCGACGGGTGCGGCGGCACGTCAGGCGAGCGGAACGTCCGCGGTCGGCGCGAGTCCACTGTGGATTCGCGGGGAGAAGCCGAGTGCCACCAGGGCGAGGTTCGCCGCCGCGGCCGCTCCGATGACGGCGGTGACCGGGGCCACGAGGCCGGGAAGCGCCCAGGAACCGAGGAACGCGCCCACGAGCGCCGCGCCGACCGATGCGGCGAGGCAGGTGCGGCGGATCTGGAGGGGCAGGGCGCGGCCCGCCCAGGCGAGGTAGGTACCGGTGCCGATCAGCAGGCCGACGCCGGGCGCGATGACGGTCGCGCCGGCGACGAAGTCGTCCGGGTTGACCGTCCACACCAGCAGCACGCCCAGGAACCAGCCGCCCAGCCCCAGCGGGACCACCGTGAGGACGCGGAGCCAGACGCCCGCCCGCGGGCCGAAGCCGCCGCGCTTGCGACGCCCGCGGACCATCAGGCCGAGGATGAGCAGGGCCAGCACCACACCGCCGAGCACGACACCGACCAGCAGCTCGGCGATCGTGGACATGCTCAGCGGCACGGCCCCGAAGTCGACCGGCCGGGTGTCGAACTCCGAGCGGTCGACCTTCCCGGTGTCGTAGAACGTCGTCAGCAGGTGCTTGCTCGCCTCCGGCCGGTGCTCCCAGAAGTCCGCGGTGTGGCCCAGTTCCGGCAGGATCACCTGCTGCCCGTGCGTCAACGACGGCAGCAGCTCCTCCGTCGCCAACCGCGCCGGGGTCGAGAAGTCCACCGCGCCGCTGACCAGCAGGGTCTCGACGTCGCTTGGTCGCACGGTCCGGTACTCGGCGTTGTCGGGGCTGTCCGGCCACACCGTGGAGACCCCCGACGGCCCCGCCCACAGGAAGTCCGACGACGCGTTGCCCAGGATCGAGCCGGGATCCCCGCCCGCCGCGTAGTAGGCCTGCGCGGCCGGTGCGTCGATCATCGCGAACGACGCGAACTCACCCCAGACGATCGAGGTGGGCAGCGTGACGTCGCCGAGGAACGACATCGCCCACAGGGCGCCGGTATCGCCGCTGAGGTAGGCGTCGATCAGCGTCGGCGCGTTGTTCGGCGCCGAGCCGGGACCGTTGTGGTGCATGGCGTACTGGCTCAGGACGCGGACGTTGGTGTCCTTGATCCGGAACGGGCCCCAGCGCTCGGGGATGTCGGCGGCGACCTCCCGGACCGTGGCCGCGAGGTCCGGCGTGCGCGCGGCGCAGCCCGCGTCGACGCGGCACAGGTCCGCGTACCGGGCGAACTGCGAGTCGGTGGTGCGCGGGTCCCAGAAGAAGTGGCCGGGCGGGTTGACCGACACCATCGCGGACCGGCGCAGCGAGTCGGGGTGGCGCCAGGAGTAGACCATGGCGGTGCGCGTCCCGGCGCTGGAGCTGAGCAGGTCGATCCGCTGGTAGCCCAGGGCGGTGCGGGCCGACTCCATGTCCTCGACCCGGTCGACCACCCCGTAGCTGGTGAGGTCGACGCCGTCGCGGGTCAGCCGGTCCGCGCACAGCGTGAACGCACGGGTGGTCGCGGGCAGCGCCTTGGCGCCGGTGAGGTCGTCCGAACCCTGCATCGCGTCCGCGACCTCGGGGCAGTCCAGGCGGCGGGACCCGTCGACGCCCCGGTAGCCGACCAGGACCACGTCGTGGTCGTCGGTCAGCCTGCTTGCCTCCGGGAAGGTCATGTTCGTGGCGCCGGGCCCGCCTCCCAGCCGGAAGACGGGCTCGCCCGGCCGGCTCGAGGTGGCGCGGATCCGGGTCACCGGCAGCGCGATCAGCTCGGACGACGGGTCGCCCCGGTCCTCGGGCACGACGAGCGTGCCGCAGTCGGCCTCGACGGACCCGGACTCGGTGGCGTACTCGCAGCTTTCCAGGGAGATCGACCCCGCGGCCGCGCCGTCGGGCACGGCGGGGGTCCGCTCCCCCCGCACGGTCAGGTAGCCGAGGGAGAGGAGGACGCCGCCGGTGATCACGAGGGCGACGACGCGGGAGGTGGGCTTGGACAGGGCCATGGGGGAACCGTAGGAATTCCGGGCCGCCCGATCTTCCCTCCGCGGGTTTACGACCTCTCCCCCGCCAGGGTGACGCGCACGGGGAGGAAGACCGGGACCGGTTCGTCCACCTCGGACGAACGGCCGGAGCGCCGACCGGGAGAATCCCCGCATGCCCACGACAGCCAGCACCATCGACCGGTTCGTCGACTGCTTCAACCGGCAGGACCTCGACGAGGCCATGTCGTTCTTCGCCGAGGACGCCGAGTACCTGCCCGGCGACGGGAAGACCCACCGCGGCCACGCCGGAATCAGGGCGGCCTTCGAACCGCTGTTCTCCGGGAAGTTCGGCCTCATCACGTTCGACGAGCACGACCGGCTCATCGACGAACCGGCCCGCCGCGCCGCCATCCGCTGGACCTGCCGCCTCGACTTGGCGCCGCGGCACACCCGCGGCACGAAGTCGGTGCTGCGCCGGTTCCTCCGCGCGGTCTACGGGAGCCGGATGAACTGGGAGGGCACCGACATCTTCCACTTCGACGAGGAGCTGCGAATCACCGGGAAGTACACCTACGGCAGCTTCCGCCGCCCGATCATGAACCGGGAGAAGGCGACCGCCTGACCGCCCGGCCCCCTGGCGCCCGGTTCAGCGGGCCAGGGAGTCCGCGTGCAGGGCGAGTTGGGTGCGGGAGCGCACGTCGAGCTTGCGGTAGACGCGGCTGAGGTGCGCCTCGACGGTCTTCTCGGTGACGAACAGCCGCTCGGCGATCTCCCGGTTCGTCAACGCCGCGGCGGCCAGCCGTGCCACCTGCCGTTCCGCCGGGGTCAGCGCGTGCACGCCGGTGACGCGCAGCTTGGGCGGACGACCGCCGCCCGCGGACAGCCGGGTGCTCAACCGCGCGGCCAGCGCGGAGGCGCCGCACTCCAGCGCCAGCTCGGCGGCCCGGCGCAGCGCGTCCCGCGCGGTGCGCCGGTCGCCGTCGCGCATGGCCCGCTCGCCCAGTGCCGCCAGCGTGGTCGCGAGTTCCAGGCGGCCCGGTCCGTCGCGCAGCAGGTCGACGGCCTCGTCGAGCAGCAGGCGGGCCTCGTCGGGGGTCGCGAGGTCGGCCGCGGACCGCAGCGCCGTGGCGATGTGCCGGGGCACCGCTAATCTCCGCGCCAGCAGCAGTTGTTCCTCGACCAGGGCCGCCGCGCTCTCCCGGTCGCCCAGTCGCAGGTGGGCGGCGGCCGCGGTCAGCCGCCACTGCGCGTCCCACAGACCCGTTGTCCCCCAACGCCCGTAGGCGTCACCGCAGGCGAGGGCATCGGCGAGCGCCGCCTCGTCGGCTCCCCTGGCGGCGTGCAACCGGGCGCGCGCGTCCAGCAGCCACACCTGCACGACGGTCTCGGGCAGGCGGCCGTCGGCCATCCGGCCGGACGCGATCACCTCGCCCGCCTCGGCGAATCGCCCTTCCTCGATGAGCAGGTGCACCGAGGTCGAGTGCAGCAGCGGCAGCCCGATGTTCGGCGCGGGCGCGGCCTCGGTGCCGAGCGCCACGTGCTCCGCCGCCTGCGCCAGATCCCCCTTCAGCAGGGAAATCCTGGCCAGGAAGCTGCGGATCACGCCCATCGGGAACTGGTGCCCGCGCTGCACGGCGGTCGCCAAAGCCCTTTGCACGCGCCATTCCGCGTCGTCGAGCCGGTCGGCGACCACGAGCGTGCTCACCGCCGACCAGATGGCCGACCGCTCCGGCGTCAGGTCGTCACCGACCAGCGCCGACCGCGCGAGCGCCACGGCCCGGCCGATCGGCTCCTCCGAGCACACCGCCTCCACCGACAGGTGCGCGTCCACGACCGCGCGCGGGCCGTCCGCGCGGCGGGCGAACACGTCCAGCCTGGCCAGGAACTCCGCCCGGCTCGCCAGGTGGCCGCGGGTGATGCCGACGAGTTCGGCGCCGACCTCGACCTCCAACGCCGGGTCGACCCCGGCTGGCAGCTCGTCCGCGGCGGCCGCCAGCAGTCCGATGGCCTCGCCGGACGCGCCGCACGCGTTGCGGAACCGGGCGAGGCTGTACCCGCAGACCGCCCGCTGCGCCGGGGTCTCCGCGAGGGAAAGCGCTTCCACCAGGTGCACCTCGGCGGCGTCGATCGCCAGGTGGTGCGCCTGGCAGTTGCCGAGCTGCCTGCTGATCTCCGAGCGGTCCGACCGGACGGGCGGCTCGGTGCGGGCGCGGGCGAGGTACACCGCCGCACCACCCGGCGACCCGCTGCGAGCCGCCTGCGTCGCGGCCGTCAGCAGGACGGCGACGCGCTCGGCGTTCGCCTCGGGCGCGGTCCGCAACAGGTGCGAGGCGACGTTCGCGACCGGCTCCCCCGCCCGCGCCAGCACCCGCGCCGCCCGGCCGTGCGCGGCGTCGCGGTCCACCGGCGGGATCAGCGACAGCGTCACGTCCCGCACCACGGCGTGCACGAACGACGGCGGGTCCTCGCGCTCGAAGATCCCGTACCTGGTCAGCCTTTCCGACGCTTCGGCCGTCACCGGCAACGACAGGTCCGCCTGCCCCGCGACCAGGCGCAACGCCGCGCCGTCACCCAGCACGGCCACCGCTCGCGCGACCCGCTGCACCTCCTCGGGCTGCCTGCGCAGCCGAGCGGCCACGTGCCGCCGCACCGCGTCCGGGCCCGCCGCCTCCACCGACGCCGCCGCGTCCGCGTCGGGCCGGACGTCCTCGCCGACCAGCACCCGCAGCAACTCCCGGACGAACAACGGGTTCCCGGCCGTCGTGCGG
The DNA here is from genome assembly GCF_032460545.1 of Umezawaea sp. Da 62-37. Taxonomy (GTDB): domain Bacteria; phylum Actinomycetota; class Actinomycetes; order Mycobacteriales; family Pseudonocardiaceae; genus Umezawaea. The sequence continues at coordinate 10,585,102 of NZ_CP135965.1, read as the reverse complement.
TGGCAGGCCGCGCAGAACTCGTCATCGGCCTGCTCGCCCAGCTCCTGCCGGACCAGCGCGGCCACCGCTTCGGGACTCAGGCTCCGCAGCGCCAGCACGGTCACGTCGTCAGCCGCCAGCACGTCGTCCAGCAACCCGTCGTCATCGTGCTCGGCCGACCTCGTCGCCAGCACCACCCCCACCGCGACCGAGTCGAGCCTGCGCGCGAGGAAACCCAGGAACCGCAACGACGGCGCGTCGACCCACTGCGCGTCATCCACCAGCAACAACACCGGCGCCCGCTCAGCCAGGCTGACCAACAACCAGTACAACCCGTTCAACACGGAGTGCAACGACCCGCTCGTGCCCCCCGGTGCACCGAACAGATGCCGCGCAGCCCCGGCGGCCCCGCTGAACAGCTCCTCCCGCGCCCGCTCATCCCTGGGCAACACGGGTTCCACCAGCTGCACGACGACACCGAAGGTGAAGTCCCGCTCCAGCTCGGCCCCGCGCGCCGTCAACTCCACGACACCGGCCGCGGACACGAGTTCCCGCGTGCGGCGGATCAGCGCGGTCTTCCCCAGCCCGGCCGCGGCGTCCAGCACGACGACCCCGCCGCGCCGCTCCCGCAACCGCTCGACAGCCCGTTCCAGCGCCCGGATCTCCCCGTCGCGCTCCACCAGCCCAAACGTCAAACGCCCGCCGTCCCGACCCTCGCCCCACGCCGCGTCACCACGACTCCGGGAACCACATCCTAGTGGCAGCGGGGGACGAAGCCGATCGCGCCGGCCGTCCGCGCGCCCCGGACGGGGAACGCGCGGACGGCCGACCAGGTCAGAACCTGATGTCCCTCAGGTACTTGTACCCCACCTCCGCGGTCACCAGGGCGTCCACCGGCTGGTCGTTCTCGACGATGTACTCGTCCACGTGGTGGTACCACGTGCCGCGGAAGATCCGGGCGAAGTCGATCGTGCCCTTGCCCAGGTCGGCGAAGCTCCCGTCGGGGTTGCGGTCCTTCACGTGGAATTGGCGCACCCGCGGGAAGTTCCGTCGGAACACCTCCACCGGGTCCACGCCCGCCGTCACGGCCCAGTACAGGTCCACCTCCAGGTGCACGTCCCGCCGCGACGTCCCGCCGGTGATCACGTCGTAGGGGCGCTTGCCCTCCAGCACCGCGAACTCGTGCGCGTGGTTGTGGTAGCCCAGCTTCAGCCCCGCCTTGCGGAACACCTTCGACGCCGCGTCGAGGCGCTTGGTGAACGCCACCCACTCGGCGATCGTCGGCAGGTTCACGTACGGCACCACGACGTAGGTGTTGCGCAGGGTCTTCGCGTCGGTCACCGCCTGGTCCAGGTCGCCGTCGATGCCCACGTGCGAGGACGTCGCCGCCAGTCGGTACCGGCGCAGCAGCTTCGCCAGCTCCTCGGCCGTGCGACCGTAGGTCCCGGCCAGCTCCACCTTGCGGTAGCCGATGTCCGCCAGCGCCTCGAACACCGGCGCCGGGTTGTCGCCGATGATCCCGCGCAGGGTGTAGAGCTGAATGCTGATCGACTCGCGGGGAACGCGGCGGCCGAAGGTGGCCGACGCCTCACCGGGCAACGCCGCAACGGCCGCGGCCGCTCCCAAAGCACCGAGAACTGCTCTTCTGGACGGGCTGTTCGTCATGGCACGCTGTCCTCTCAGGATTCTTCGCGGGTGGCGAAAGCGGCGTCGAAGGCGGCGGCGGGCGGGTCGAAGACCAGCCCCCTGATGAACTTCACGGCTTCCTCGGCCCCGCGCAGCCGGTCCATCCCGGCGTCCTCCCACTCGACGGAGATGGGGCCGGTGTAGCCGATGGAGTTGAGCGCGCGGAACGACTGCTCCCACGGCACGTCGCCGTGGCCGGTCGACACGAAGTCCCAGCCGCGCCGCGGGTCGGCCCACGCGAGGTGGGAGCCGAGGCGGCCGTTGCGGCCGTCGAAGCGCTTCTTCGTGTCCTTGCAGTCGACGTGGTAGATCCGGTCGGCGAAGTCGAGGATGAAGCCGACCGGGTCGAGGTCCTGCCACACGAAGTGCGACGGGTCCCAGTTGAGGCCGAAGGCCGGGCGGTTGCCCAGCGCGTCCAGGGTCTTGCGGGTGGTCCAGTAGTCGTAGGCGATCTCCGAGGGGTGCACCTCGTGGGCGAAGCGCACGCCGACCTCGTCGAACACGTCGAGGATCGGGTTCCAGCGGTTCGCGAAGTCGGTGTAGCCGTCGTCGATCACGGCCTGGGACACCGGCGGGAACATGGCCACGTACTTCCAGATCTTCGACCCGGTGAAGCCGACGACGGTGTCCACGCCCAGCTTCGCCGCCGCGCGGGCGGTGTCGGCGATCTCGGCGGCCGCGCGCTTGCGCACGCCCTCGGGTTCGCCGTCGCCCCAGATGCGGGCGGGCAGGATGTTGCGGTGCCGCTCGTCGATCGGGTCGTCGCACACGGCCTGGCCGACGAGGTGGTTGGAGATCGCGTACACCTTGAGCCCGTGGGACTCCAACTGCGCGAGCTTGGCGGGGACGTAGTCGGGCTCGGCCAGCGCCCGGTCGACCTCGAAGTGGTCACCGGAGCAGGCGATCTCCAGCCCGTCGTAGCCCCACCCGGCGGCGAGGCGGCAGACCTCCTCGAACGGCAGGTCGGCCCACTGGCCCGTGAACAGGGTGACGGGACGGCTCATCCTTGATCTCCTATCGTGTGCACCGCGGGTGCCCGCAGTCCTTGCAGTTCCAGCAGGAAGTCCTTGACCTCGGTCGCGGCGATCCGCGCGCGCGGCTCGACGCTCGTGTCCGAGCAGAGCAGCACAGGTCCGTCCGCGGCGCTGTCCGGGAGGCGGCCGTGGGTGCCCCGCACGGGTGACGGGTCGAGCGGGACGACGCTCATCGCGTACCGCAGCCCGGCCTTCTTGCGGACGAGGTTCAGGCCCGCCTTGGCCTTGGCCAGCGGGTCGGCGGGGTTGAAGAACAGCTCCGCCGGGTCGTAGCCGGGTTTGCGGTGGATCTCCACCCCGCGCGCGAAGTCCGGCGCGCGGTCGTCGTCGAGCCAGTAGTAGTAGGTGAACCACGCGTCGGGCTCGGCGACGGCGACCAGCTCGCCGGACCGCTCGTGGTCCAGGCCCTCCGCCGCCTGGGCGGCCCGGTCCAGGACGCGGTCCACGCCGGGCAGGGCCGCGATGACCGCGCGGGTCCGTTCCAGGTCGGCCGGGTCGTCCACGTAGACGTGGGCGATCTGGTGGTCGGCCACGGCGAACGCGCGCGACGTCCACGGGTCCAGGTACTCCATGCCCGCCTGGGTGTGGACCTCCAGCAGGCCTTCCGCCCTCAGCGCCCGGTTCACGTCGACGGGCCGACGGGCCTCGGTGATGCCGTACTCCGACAGGGCGACCACGGTGGCGCCCGCGCCGAGCGCGTCGGTCAGCAGCGGCGCGATCTCCGCGTCCACGGCCTTCGCGGCGGCCACCGCCTGCGGCGAGTTCGGGCCGAAGCGCTGGAGGTCGTAGTCCAGGTGCGGCACGTAGACCAGCAGCAGGTCCGGGTGCTGCTCGGCGAGGATCTTGCGGGCCGCGCCGACGATCCACCGGCTGGAGGCGATGGACGCCGTCGGCCCCCAGTACTGGAACAGCGGGAACTCCCCCAGCGAGGCGACGAGCCGGTCGTGCAGCTCGGGCGGCCGGACGTAGGCGTCGGGCGACTTGCGGCCGTCGGCGTGGTAGATCGGCCGGGGCGTGATCGTCACGTCGGTGGTCGCGCCCATCGCGTACCACCAGCAGACGTTGGCGGCGGTGTAGCCGGGGTGGGCGCGGCGCGCGGTCTCCCACAGCTTCTCCCCGCCCACCAGGCGGTTGTGCTGCCGCCACAGGTGGACCTCGCCGAGGTCGCGGAAGTACCAGCCGTTGCCGACGATCCCGTGCTCCGCCGGGGTGAGGCCGGTGAGGAACGTGGACTGGGCGCTGCACGTGACGGCGGGCAGCACGGTCCCGAGTTCCGCCTGCCAGCCGAGGCGGGCGAGGTTCGGCATGTGCGGCAGCAGCGCCGGCGTCATCCCGACGACGTCGATCACGACCAGCGGCTTCACGGGCGCGCCCCTTCCTCGACGGCGGTCTCCAGTACTCCCAGGTGCTCGCGCGCCCAGCGCAGTTCGGCGGCGATCCCGCGCACCAGGCCGGTGTCGTCCTGGCCGATCGCGCCGGGCAGCACGCTCCACGTGTACGTCTCGACCTCCACGTGCGGCAGCGGGCCGTCGGCGGCCAGCGCCCGCACGGCGTCGCGCAGCACGTCGGTGGTCGCCGACAGCGGCGCGGCGGGCCTGGCGTGCAGCGGCACGTGGAAGTGCACCCGCCACGGGTCGCGGCCGGGCAGCTCGTGGCGGGCCTGCGGCAGGTCGTCGGAGGCGAGCACCACTCCCCCGCTCAGCTCGCGGACCTGGTGCAGGTAGCGGGGTTCGGTGAACGCGGCCAGCGCGCGGCGCCCCTCGGGCGTCCCCGGTTGGCTGACCTCCAGCGCCGCGGACGCCTGCACCTTGAACACCCGCAGACCGGCGGCGCGGATCTCGGCCACGGCGGCGGCCGGGTCGGCGAAGGACACCGCGAGGTGGCAGGTGTCCAGGCAGATCCCGACGTGGTCGGGGTCGACGCGCCCGCCGAGCCGGGTCACCGCGTCGTGCACGGTGTCCAGGACGCAGCCGGGTTCGGGCTCGATCGCCAGCGCGATCGGCTTGCCGGTCCACGCGGCCTGCGCGCGCAGCACCCGCGCCAGCTCGTCGAGCGCGGCGAACGCGACGGTGTCGTCCGACGGGGTCCACGGGGTGCGCCAGCCCAGCGGCAGCGTGGAGATGGTGCCGCCGGCGGCGTCCTCGGGCAGCAGGTCGGCGAGCACGGTGGCGCAGTCGGTGGTGTAGCGCAGCCGTTCCGGGTCGGTCCAGCGCGGCCGGTACACCGAGTGCTTCACCACGGCGTCGTGGAAACCACCGTAGGGGAAGGCGTTGAGGGTGCGGACCTCCAGGCCTCGCGCGTCGAGTTCGGCGCGCAGCCGCCGCCTCGACGCCTCGTCCCCCGCCAGGCCGCCCGCGACGTCGGCGGACAGCCACAGGCCGAGGCCGAGGCGGTCGGCGCCGAGCAGCCGCCGCACGGGCAGGGCGAAGCGGTCGAGCTGGGCGAGGACGCCGCGCAGGTCCTCGGCGGGGTGGACGTTGGTGCAGTAGGACAGGTCCATCACCGCTCACCCCTGAGCACGGAGTTGCCGGAGAACGTGTCCGAACCGCCGAATCCGGGCAGCTCGTCGAGCACCAGGCGGCCGCTCTGGCCGTAGAACTCCACCGGGTTGCGCCACAGCACGTCGTCCACATCGGACTCGGTGAAGCCCGCCTCCAGCATCGCCAGGCCGGTCTTGCGGGTCTTGAGCGGGTCGGAGCGGCCCCAGTCGGCCGCGGAGTTCACCAGCACGCGCGCGGTCCCGTACTCCTTGAGGATGGCGACCATCCGCAGCTCGTCCATCTTGGTGTCGGGGTAGATGGAGAAGCCCATCCACGCGCCGGAGTCGGCGACCGCGCGCACGGTGGTCTCGTTGAGGTGGTCCACGGCGACCCGCTCCACGGCGAGACCGGACTCCTTGACCAGGTCGAGGGTGCGGCGCGTCCCGGCCGCCTTGTCGCGGTGCGGGGTGTGCACCAGCGCGGGCAGCTCGTGCTCGATCGCCAGTTCGAGCTGGCGGGCGAACACCTCGTCCTCCTCCGGGGTCATCGAGTCGAAGCCGATCTCGCCGACCGCGACGACGCCGTCCTTCTCCAGGTAGCGCGGCAGCACGTCCAGCACGTCCCGGCAGCGGGGATCGTTGGCCTCCTTGGGGTTCAGCGCGATCGTGCAGTGGTGCCGGATGCCGAACTGGGCGGCGCGGAAGCGCTCCCAGCCGATCAGCGCGTCGAAGTAGTCGGTGAACGAGCCGACCGACGTGCGGGGCTGGCCCAGCCAGAACGCCGGTTCCACCAGGGCGCGGACCCCGGCGGAGTACATGGCCTCGTAGTCGTCGGTGGTGCGGGACGTCATGTGGACGTGCGGGTCGAAGATGCGCATCTCACTCACCCCTTCCGAGCAGTCGTGCGGCGTCGGCGGGCACGTCGCGGCCCGCGGCGGTGCGTTCGGCGGCGTAGTCGGCGACCATGCGCAGCAGCTCGTCGTCGACGCGCCGGTCCAGCCCGGCCACCGCGGCCAGCGGAACCCCGGTGAACAGGCACTTGAGGACGCCGTGCCGCCAGCCGTGGTCGTCGAGGTGGTCGGCGGCGAACGGGCCGAGCGCGGCGGCGACCAGGCGGACGTCGTTGGTGCGCAACGCGTCCCGCACGATCTCCAGGCCCGCGGGCACCGCCCGGTCGCCGACCAGCGCGAGGCCGCGCAGCACGCCGCGCTTCTCGGCGTCGTCGCCGTGCCGGTAGAGCGCGAGCAGCCGCGCGGACAGGGTGGTGGCGTCCAGGACGGTGGCGAGCGCGCCGAGCAGTTCGGCGCGGGCGGCGTCGTCCACGCTGCCGTGCACCAGGCCCTGCGGGTCGTCGGGCCTGGCGAGGCCGCGGCCGATGCGGCGCCCCACCGCGGGGAACAGCCTGCCCACCACGTCGGGGTCGCGGCGCACGGCGCGCTGGGCGTCGGCGAGCCACGGGTGCCGGGGACCCGCGGCTTCCTCGGGCATGGCCTCCGTCAGCGCCTCCATCGCCCGGCGGGCCACGTCGGGGGCGGCGTGGCTGTGCCGGGGCAGTTCGACGGCGGCGACGCCGACGTAGCCGACCGCGACCAGCGCGGCGAGCGTGCCCTTCAGGTCCAGTTCGCCCTCGCCGAACTCCAGGTGCTCGTGCACGCCGGGCCGCATGTCGTCGAGCTGCACGTTGACCAGCAGCGCGCCCGCGCGGCGCACGCACGTGGCGGCGTCGTCGGGTTCCACGGCCACGCAGTGCCCCACGTCGAGGGTGATGCCCAGCAGCGACGGCGCGCCCAGCTCCTCGCGCAGTCGCAGCGCCTGGGTGAGGTGCTGCACGGCCATGCCCGGCTCGGGTTCCAGGCCGAGGGTGACGCCGAGCGGTTCGGCGCCCTCCAGGACGGCGGCGACGCCGGAGCGCATCCGCCGCCACGCCTCCTGCACGGGCACGTCGGCGGGCCGGATCCCGGACCAGAACGACACGCAGTCGGCGTTCAGCTCGGCGGCGATCCTGGCCGCGCGGATCAGGAAGTCGACCCGGACTTCCTGCGCCTCGCTGACCAGCGTGGGGTGGTGCTTGCGCAGCGGGTCGAGCAGGAACCGGGCGCCGGTCTCCACGACGCAGCGCAGGCCCAGCTTGTCGAGCTTGGCGGCGACGTGCGCGACCCGCGCGGGCAGGTCGTCGGCGAACGGGTCGAGGTGGTGGTGGTCGAGGGTCAGCGCCACCGACGTGCAGCCGAGCCCGGCGATGATGTCGAGCGCGTCGTCGAGGCGGTGGTTGGCGAAGCCGTTGGTGCCGTAGCCGAGGTGGAAGGTCATGTCGGGCTCACCTTCCGGCTCAGGCGACGGGCGAGCGGCAGTGCCAGCGCGACGGCGGCGGCCCCGGCGACCGACCCGGCGCGCGCGGCGAGCGCCGACTGGAGCGGGACCATGCCGTGGATGCCCGCCTTCGTCGCGGACCGCACGGACGCCGCGTCGGGCGTGCGCACGGCGGCGAGTTGGGCGCGGCCGACGCTCGCGGCGTAGCCGGTGGCGGCGGCGAGGCCCGCGAGGCGGTGCCGCCAGGAGGCCGACGGCCCGGTGACGGCGGCGAGCGCGCTGAGCGCCGTGCCGCCGAGGACCGCGCGGGCCACCGGGGCGGACGTGCCGTGCACCTCGCCGCGCGACAGCGCCGTCACGCCGAAGGTGTGCCCGGCGACGGCCAGCGCGGCGGGGAACGCGCTCCTCGCCCCGACGGCGCCCGCGCCGAGCAGGACGTCGAGCGCCCGGCACGCCGCCATCCCGACCGGCCCGGCCGGGGTGGACTTCAGCACGGTGTCGTAGGACCAGATGGCCAGTGCGAGGGGCGCGGCGACGCGCAGCGAGTCCCGGCCGCCCGCCCACGCGGCGATCCCCAGTCCGGCGGCGCTGAGCCCGGCGGCGACGGCCAGCGCGCGGTTCGGCGAGATCCGCCCCGACGGCACCGGCCGCTCGGGGCGTTCGACGGCGTCCAGGTCGCGGTCGGCCCAGTCGTTGAGGGCCATGCCCGACCAGTACAGCGCCACCGACGACAACGGCAGCAGCAGGCGGCGGCCGCGCAGCGGGTTCCCGGACGCGGCGGCCCCGGCGACGGTGTCGCCCAGGACGGTGAGCGCGGCGGGCGCGCGGACGAGGTCGACGTAGGCCCTCACGCGCCGTACCTCCCCAGCCCCTGGGCCCACGCGTGCAGTTCGCGGGTCTGCTCGGCGAACCGGTGCTCGTCGTGGCCGAGCGGGTCCTTGAAGAAGAACGCCAGCGCCGCCAGCGCACCGGACTGGCCGTCGGCGTGCGCGGCGGCCACGAGGCGGCCCAGGTCCAGCACGAGCGGGGCGGCCAGCGAGGAGTCGAGGCCGGTCCAGGTGAACTGGAGGCTCATCCGCACGCCCAGGAAGCCCTCGAACGACACGTGGTCCCACGCGGTCTTCTGCTCGCCCAGGTCCGGCACGTTGTCGATGTGCAGCGGCGCGGTCACGGCCTCGTCGAGCAGCGCCGCCAGGCCGCGCGCCTTGGACTCCAGCTTGCTGGCCGCGTGCTCGGCGTCCTGCAACGTCGCGCCGTCGCCGCCGCCGAGCAGGTTGGTGCCCGACCACGAGCGCACGCGCAGGCCGCGCGCGGTGAACATCGGCGCGAGGACGGTGCGCAGCAGCGTCTCGCCGGTCTTGCCGTCGCGGCCGGCGTAGGGCAGGCCGCGGTCCACGGCGAGCCGGTGCAGCGCGGGCAGCGCGACACCGGTGGACGGGGTGAAGTCGACGAACGGGCAGCCCGCGCGCAGCGCCGCGTAGGCGGCCAGCGAGCTGGGCGGCAGGACGGCGCGCTCCGGGTCGGCCAGCGCCGCCTCGAGCAGCGCGAGGTCGTCGTGCTCGGGCAGGTGCGGCACGGGCGGCTCGGTGGAGGACACGTTGACCACGACCACGCGCGCCAGGTCGTGCCGCTCCCGGAACGACACGAGGTCGGCGGTGAGGCGGTCGGCGGCGACGGCCTGCGCGCCGCGGTGGGTGGCCGGGTGGTAGCCCTCGCGGACCTCGGCGTCGACCGCGCGCAGCCCCTCGGCCAACGACGGCAGCAGGTGGTGCGGCAGCACCCCCGCGTGCGCCAGCTGCTCGGCGCGCTTGTCCAGGGAGGTGGTCACGACGTCGTGGCCACCGACGACCAGGTCGTCCCACGACGGCAGGTCCACACCCGCCAGCTCGGGTCTCGCGGTGACGCACCCCGTGGGCGGCGCCAGTCCGGCGCGCAGGGCGAGCAATCCGCTCACGGCGGTGGTCGCCACCGATCCGCGCGCCCCGATCAACCACAGCCCGGTCCGTTGGTCCGACATCACGACCGCCCTTCTCGCAGGGGGAAAAGCTTGGTGGTGCCGGGTCGGGCGGACGCGGGAAGCCGCGTCCGCCCGACCCGTCGTGCGTACTACTCCCGCCGCAACGGCGCAGGGTCGCCGTCGATCAGCGCGATCACCGCGTCGGTGTCGCGGACGAGCACGGAGCGCACGCCCGTGTCCGCGACACCGGAGGCCAGGGCGCCGAACGCCCGCAGCTCCTGGACCGCCTTGTCGTCCTTGCCCTCGGCCTCGGCCTTGCGCGCCTTCGCCAGCTGCTTGGTCAGCTGGTCGTAGGAGGCCTTCGGCAGCCGGTTGACGGCCTTGAACCGGTCGAGCAGCTGGGACACGTCCCGCAGCGACGTGGTGACCGCGAACGGCACCGTCCTGGTGGTGGCGTTGCCCGCGACGTCGGTCGCGGTCACCCGCAGCTCGTGCAGGCCCAGCGGCAGTTCGTGCAGCGCGACCCCGTACCCCGAGGCCAGGGTCCGACCGCCGAGGGTCGCGGTGACCGCGCCGACGCCGGAGGTGGCGTCACCGGCCTCCCACGACACGACCACGTCGGTCGCGTCGCCGTACACCCGGCCGTTCGCCACGCCCGCGACGAGCAGCGTGGGTGAGGTGCCGTCGATCCGGATCGTCGCCGCCCGGTCGACCTCGGTGTTGCCCGCCGTGTCGACGGACCGGTGCAGCAGGGTGTGGGTGCCGTCGCCGGACACCGGCACCGGGCGGTTGTAGGCCGTCCACGTCCCGCCGTCGAGGCTCCACTCGGTGCGGGCCACCCCGGAGGCCGGGTCGGCTCCGCTGAGGACGACGGACACGGCGCCGCCGTGCCAGCCGCTCTCGCCGGGTGCGGCGAAGGTGGCGGTGGTGACCGGGGCGGTGCCGTCGACCTTGACGTCCAGTGACCTGGTCTGCTCGACGTTGCCCGAGGTGTCGGTGGAGCGGTACTCCACCTTGTGCGCGCCGTCGCCGGTCACCACGACCGCCTCGGTGTAGGCGGTCCAGTCACCGCCGTCGAGCCGGTACTCGGTGCGCGCGACGCCGCCCGCGTCGGTGGCCGCGAACTCCACCGACACCGGGGCCGCCGTGTGCCAGCCGGACCCGCCGGGGGCGGTGCCGGTCGAGGCGGTGGTCACCGGGGCCACCACGTCGAGGTCCTTGACGCGCACGTCGCGGAACTTCACGTCGTCTGAGTCGCCGTGGTTCTGCAGCCCGATGAAGCCCCGCGTCAGGTCGCGGGCAGGGGCGGTGCCGGTGTAGTCGTTGATCTCCACCCCGTTCAGCAGCACCTGGACGCGCTGGCCGGTGACCACGATCTCGTAGGCGTTCCACTGGCCCGCGGGCTTGAGCGCCGCGTCGCGCGCGGCGATGTCGGCGGCCTTGAACGTGTAGACCGAACCGGTGGTGCGGTCGACGGCGTCGGTCGGGTCGATCTGGATCTCGTAGCCCTGGTCCACGGCGACCCAGGGGTCGTTGCCTGGATCGGGGAACCCGATGAAGACACCGGAGTTGTCGTCACCGGCGAGCTGCCAGTCGAGCTTGAGGCTGTAGGAGCCCAGCTCGGTCTCGTGCCACAGCAGTCCCATGCCGCCCTCGGAACGGATGGAGCAGTCGGGCTGCTGGACGAAGCGGCCGGGACCGGCCTGGTTCCACGCCTCCAGGCTGCCTTCCGTGCCGTCGTAGAGGCTGCGGTAGCCCGCCTCGGGCACGACGGGCGCGCAGCTCGCGGGCCGGTCGGTGCTGAAGGTGAACGAGTCCACGTCGAACAGCGCGCCCGAGCCGCCCTTGAACACCAGGTACAGCTCGTGCGTGCCGCCGGGGTCGGTGACCGGCGTCGGCGCGAGGTCGACGTAGTTGTCCCAGCCCCCGGTGCGCGCCACCTGGACGGACTGCACCAGCGGGCCGTCCGGCGCGTCGAGGCGGGCCTCCAGCGTGCCGCCCGCGCCGTCGGAGGAGACGCGGTAGCCGATCCCGGTCACCCCGGCGAGGTTGACCGGGCCGAACTTGATCCAGTCGCCGTTCTCGATCTCGCCGACGCGCTTGCGGCCCTCCGCGGTGTCGCGTTCCAACGCCCGCGCGCCCTGCGCGCCGGTGTAGAACTCGGCCTGCTTGTGCTTGGGCTGCAACACCGCCTCGTCGGACCCGGTCAGCGCCGGGGCGCCCGGAGCGCCGTTGTCGGTGTAGGTGGCGTTGATGACGCCGAACACGTTGGCGTCGGCGCCGTGCCCGCCGTCGGCCGGGGTGGGGATGGTGCCCTGGCAGCCGGTGGCCCTGCTGAGCGGGTGGCCGTGGCTGTCGTGGCCGAGGATGTACTCCACGACCACCTTGGAGCAGTCGACCGGCTGGTCCTCGGGGTCGGTGACGGTGACCGAGAACGGCACCTGGTCGCCGAAGCTGAACACCGAGCCGTCGAGCGGGGTGTCGAGGGTGACCACGGGGGCGGTGTTGCCGACGTTGATCACGACGCTCGCCGAGCCGGTGAGTCCGGTCGGGTCGGTCACCGACAGCTTCGCGCTGAACCGGCCGACCGTGGGGTAGGTGTGGCTCACCGGTCCGGCCTGGGTGGAGTCGGTGGTGCCGTCGCCGTCGAAGTCCCAGGCCCAGGTGAGTTCGGGGCCGTCCTCGTCGGTCGTGCCGGTCGGGTCGAAGGCCACCGTCAACGGCGCGGGTCCCGACGTCCTGTCGGCCGCCAGCTTGGCCACGGGCGTGTGGTTGCCCCGCGTGTAGTCGATCCGGTAGACCGCCGAGTCGGCGGCCCCGCCGAAGTAGCCGCTGCCGTAGTCGAGGACGTAGAGCGAGCCGTCCGGCCCGAACTCCAGGTTCATCGGCCTGGTCAGGGTCATCGAGTCGAAGAACGGCGTGATCGCGCCGCGCTCGCCACCCGCGCCGACGTCGATGGTCTTGATCCAGCCGCGGTCCCACTCGTAGGCGAAGTTCTTGCCGTCGTAGAACTCGGGGAACTTCGTCACCGAGGCGAGGTCGGCGTCGTAGTGGTAGGTCGGGCCGCCCATCGGGGACTCGCCGCCGGTGCCGAACTCGGGCACGGACCCGCCGTCGTAGGGGATCCACGCCGCCTTCGCGGGCGGCAGGTCCACCAGTCCGGTGTTGTGCGGGCTGTCGTTGCGCGGGTGGGCGCAGTCGAACTTCGGCCCGGAGGTGGCGGTCGCGAAGTCGTAGTCGTTGTAGGCCAGGTTGTCACCGACGCAGAGCGGCCAGCCGTAGTTGCCCGGCTCCTTGATCAGGTTGAACTCGACGGTCCCGCCCGGACCGCGGTTCGGGTCCGCCGACCCGGCGTCGGGGCCGTAGTCGCCGAGGTGGATCCAGCCGGTCGCCTTGTCCACGGCGAACCGGAACGGGTTGCGGAAGCCCATGGCGTAGATCTCGGGACGGGTCTTGTCGGTGCCGGGCGCGAACAGGTTGCCCGCGGGCACCGTGTACGAGCCGTCGCCCGCGACCTTGACGCGGACGATCTTGCCGCGCAGGTCGTCGGTGTTGCCCGAGGACCGGCGGGCGTCGAACACGGGGTTGCGGTCCGCGCGCTCGTCGATCGGGTTGAAGCCGTCCGAGGCGAACGGGTTGCTGTCGTCGCCGGTGGACAGCAGCAGGTTGCCCTGCCCGTCGAAGTCGATCTCACCGCCCGCGTGGCAGCACATGCCGCGGTCGGCCGGGATCTGGATGATCCGCTGCTCGCTCGCGAGGTCCAGGGTGCCGTTGTCGGCGAGCGTGAAGCGGGACAGCTGGTTGTGGCCCTTGAACCGGGCGAAGTCCGCCGCGGTGCCGTTCTCCGGCGCGTCGCCGGCCGGGGTGTCCAGCGGCGGGGCGTAGTAGAGGTAGACCCACTTGTTCGTGGCGAAGTCCGGGTCGACCGCGATGCCCTGGAGGCCGTCCTCGTCGTGGTTGTAGACGGGGATCGTCCCGGCCAGCGACGTCGTCGCCTCCGCGGTGGTCAGCCACACGCGGCCGTCGCGGGAGGTGTGCAGCACCCGGCGGTCGGGCAGGACGGCGAGCGCGATCGGCTCACCGGTCTTCTCCGCGCCCAGCGCGAGGGTGACCTGGTCGAAGTCCGCGTCGGTCGGCGGCCCGGCAGGCTCCGTGCCGTCCGGCTCGCAGTCGGCCGCCACGGCTCCGGCGGCGTACCTGATGCCACCCAGCAGGTGCTGCCGGAACGCCGGGTCCGCGTAGGACTCCTTGGTGTGGCCCATCCCCGTGTACCAGGAGCGGCCGCCGCCCTGCGGGTGGCACCACGCGATGGGGTGGTCGCCCGCCGGGTCGGTGGGCGCGTAGCTGTGCTCGTCCAGGGCCGCCAGCACGTGCACGTCGGTGCGCGGGTTGCTCTGGTAGCTGTACCACTCGTCGGTGCGCGTCCACCTGTCCGGCAGGTGCGCCGTGGAGGCGTGGTCGTGGTCCTCGACCAGCACGTCGGCCTGCTGGGTGGCCGGGTGGGACTTGAAGTAGGCGCCCACGAGGTCGCCGTACCAGGGCCACGAGTACTCGGTGTCCGCGGCGGCGTGCACGCCCGCGTAGCCGCCGCCGTCCTGCACGAACCGCTCGAACGCGCCCTGCTGGTCGTCGTCGAGCACGTCACCGGTGGTGGACAGCCACACGACGGCGTCGAACCGGTCGAGGTTGGCGTCGGTGAACGCGCCCGCGTCCTCGGTGGCCTCCACGGAGAACTCGTTCGCGGCCCCGAGGGCCTGGATGGCGGCGATCCCGTCCGGAATGGAGTCGTGCCGGAAGCCCGCGGTCTTGGAGAACACCAGGACGTGCTCGCCGTCCGGGTGGGCCGCGGCGGGTGCGGCGGCGCCGACGAGACCGACGCTCACGCCGGTCAGCAGCGCCAGTCCGGCGACGCCGAGGCGCCTCGGCAGTGGGTGTGGGTTCGGGGGTGGTGTCCGCAACTGCGGGTCGTGCTCCACGCTTCGCTTACCACGCACGGGTATTCTCTCCTCGTTCTCACCGAACTGGGAACCGCGGAAGGCTGTGTCCTCTCTTCGGGGTGGACCTCCTCTCGTGTCGCGGCACCGACCGGGCCCGTCCGCCGGGTCGGTGCCGCTTCGGTTTCCTCGTGCGTTCAGGTCGGGATCTGCTGCCAGTTCCCCGCGGCCGCGCTGTCCTCCACCGCGGCGAGCACCCGCTGGACGCGGAGCCCGTCGGCGAAGCTCGGCGTCGGATCGGTCCCGGCGGCGATGGCGCCCACCAGGTCGACGACCTCGTGGACGAACGTGTGCTCGTAGCCGAGCAGGTGGCCGGGCGGCCACCACGCGCCGACGTAGGGGTGGTCGCCCTCGGTGACCAGCACCCGCCGGAACCCGGACTCCGCGCCGGGGGCGTCGCCGTCGAAGAACTGGAGTTCGTTCATGGACTCGAAGTCGAAGGCCAGGCTGCCGCGCGAGCCGTTGACCTCCAGCCGCATCGCGTTCTTGCGGCCCAGCGCGTAGCGGGTGGCCTCGAAGCTGCCGACCGCGCCGCCGTCGAAGCGGGCCAGGAACAGCGCCGTGTCGTCCACGGTGACCTCGCCCGTGCCACCCGCGCCGTCGGGGCGGGTCTTGGTGAACGTCTCGGTCAGCGCCGACACGCCGGTGATCGTGAGGCCGGTGACGAACTGGGCGGCGTCCACGATGTGCGCGCCGAGGTCGCCCAGCGCGCCGGAGCCCGCCTTCTCCCTGTCCAGCCGCCAGGTCAGCGGCGAGGCCGGGTCGGACAGCCAGTCCTGGAGGTACACGGCGCGGACGTGCCGCACCTCGCCGAGGCGCCCGTCGGCGACGAGCTTGCGCGCCAGCGCCAGCGCGGGCACCCGGCGGTAGTTGAACGCCACCATGGACCGCACACCGCGGGCGGCGGCGGCCTCCGCGGCGGCGGCCATCTTCTCCGCCTCCGCGACGGAGTTGGCCAGCGGCTTCTCGCACAGCACGTGCTTGCCCGCCTCCAGCGCCGCCACCGCGATGTCGCAGTGGGTGTCACCGGGCGTGCAGATGTCGACGATCTGCACGTCGTCGCGCCGGACCAGCGCGGCCCAGTCGGTCTCGACCGAGGCCCAGCCGTACTTGTCCGCCGCCGCCCGCGTGCGGGCCTCGTCCCGACCGCCGAGCACCGAGAGCCTCGGCGTCAGCGGCAGGTCGAAGAAGCGGTGCGCGTTGCGCCAGGCCTGGGAGTGCACCGCGCCCATGAACGCGTGCCCCACCATCCCGACGCCGATGTCCTGGTTCATGCGTTCAGGCCCTTCGTCGATCCAACGTTCCCACCACGGCCCGCGAGGCCCCGGCGCCGCCGCGCTGCGACGCCGGGACCCGGTCAGGAGTCGAAGCCGACGTCGAGGTAGGAGTCCACGTTCTCCTTGCTCACGACGGCGGAGTAGGTCGTGATGAGCGCCGGGATCTCGTGCTCGGCGAGGTCGCCGATGCCCTTGGCCTGGCCCAGCATCCTGGCCAGGGCGATCGCGGAGGAGGCCATCGACGGGCTGTAGAGCACCGTCGCCTTGACCACGCCGCTGTCGGCCTTGATCAGGTCCATCATGTTCCGCGACCCGGCGCCGCCCACCATGATGAAGTCCTTGCGGCCCGCGCCGTCGATCGCCGCCAGGACGCCGATGCCCTGGTCGTCGTCGTGGTTCCACAGCGCGTCGAGCTTGCTCGCGCCCTGGAGCAGGTTCGCGGTCTGCTGCTCGCCGGACTCCGGGGTGAACTGGGCGGACACCCGAGGGCCGACGGAGAAGCCCGCGCGGGCCAGCGCCTCCTTGAAGCCCGTGCTGCGCTCCTGGGTCAGCGGCAGCGAGTCGATGCCGGCGACCTCGCCGATCACCGGGTTGGAGATGTTCTTCGCCTTCATCTGGGCGGCGATGTAGTTGCCCGCGTTGACGCCCATCCGGTAGTTGTCGCCGCCGATCCACGCCCGGTAGGCCAGCGGCGTGTCGAAGATCCGGTCCACGTTGACGACCTGGATGCCGGCGTCGGTGGCCTGCCTGCCGACCTCGGTGAGCGCCTTGCCGTCGAACGGCAGGATCACCAGCACGTCGACCTTGTCGTTGATCAGCGTCTCGACCTGGGCGATCTGCTGGTTGACGTCGTTGGTGCCCTCGGTGGCCTTCAGCGTCACGTCGGAGAACTGCCCCGCCTGGGCCTTCGCGTTCTTCGTCATGGCCGCCATCCAGCCGTGGTCGGCGGCGGGCGCGGAGAAGCCGATGGTGACGGCCTTGCCGGGCGCGCTGTTCGCCCCCGACGTCCCGGCCACGGCGGCGTTGGAGGCGCCCGCCTGCGGCGTCTCGTTGGACGTGCAGCCGGCCAGGACGGCGGTGGCGCCGAGCGCGGTGGTGCCCCACAGGAAGCGGCGGCGGTCGAGTGATGGCATGGCGGACTCCAGCGGTGTGAGGTGGGGAGCGGAGCGATCGGACGGGGTGCGGGCGGGACCGCGGACGGCGCGGGTCAGGTTTTCCGGATCCGGCGGCGCAGCTTCGTGCTCTGCAGGAGCACGGCGACGACGATGATCACGCCCTTGGCGATGTTCTGGATGTCGGTGTCGAGGTTGTTCTGGGTGAAGATGCTGTTGAGCACCGTGAAGATCAGGACACCGACGAGGGTGCCGATGAGGCTGCCCCGGCCGCCGGTGAGCAGCGTGCCGCCGATGACGACGGCGGCGATGGCGTCCAGTTCGTAGAACAGGCCGTTGGTGGAGGCGCCGGAGGTGGTGCGGGCGACGACCATGATCGCGGCGATGCCGCAGCACAGGCCGGCGATGCCGTAGACGAGCGCGGTGTGCCGCTTGACGTTGATGCCCGCGAGGCGGGCGGCCTCGGCGTTGCCGCCGACCGCCAGCGTGCGGCGGCCGAAGTTGGTGCGGTTGAGCAGCACCCAGCCGATCGCGAACACCAGCGCCAGCATCCAGATCAGCACCGGTATGCCGAGGACGGCGCCGCGGAAGAACGTGGTGAAGCCGGTCTCGGACACGACCTGCGTGCGCCGCCCCGACAGCCGTTCGGCCAGTCCGCGCGCCGAGGCGTACATGGCGAGGGTGGCGATGAACGGCACGATCTTGCCGTAGGAGATGAGCAGCCCGTTGACCAGACCGCAGCCCAGGCCGACCAGCAGCCCGCACAGCACCATCACGACGGGCCCGTAGGCCTGGGTCGCGACGGTGGTCATCCACACGCTGCACAGCGCCACGATCGATCCGACGGACAGGTCGATGCCGCCGCTGATGATCACGAACGTCATGCCGACGCTCACCACGCCGATGGCCGCGGCGAGCCGCAGCATCGTGGAGATGTTGGCCTCGGTGAGGAAGCCGTCCGGGCGGGTGATGTAGCCGACCAGGCACAGCAGGAGCAGCACGCCGACGAGGCCCGCGAGGCGCACGTCCACGGGGAACCCGCCGCGGCGCGGCCGTTCCCGCGCGGGCGGTGGTGGGGTGTGGTCTTCGGTGCCGGTGGCCAGCACCGGGGTCGAGGACTTGCTGGTCACGACGAAGCCTCCTCTGCGACGCCCGCGAGCTCGGTCGCGGCGCTGCCTTCCATCACGATGTCGAGGACGTCCGCCTCGGTCAGCTCGGCGGCCGGTCGGTCGGCGAGCACCTCGCCCTCGCGCAGCACGAGGACCCGGTCGGCGAGGCCGAGCACTTCGGGGACCTCGCTGGACACCAGGACCACGGCCACCCCGTCGGCGGCCAGTTCGTGCACGAGCCGGTACAGCTCGGCCCGCGCGCCGACGTCGACGCCGCGGGTGGGTTCGTCGAGCAGCAGGACCCGGCAGCCGCGCACCAGCCAGCGCGCGACGACGGCCTTCTGCTGGTTGCCGCCGGAGAACGTGCCCACCAGGCGGCGCGGGTCGGCGGGCCGCAGCTCCAGCTTCTCCAGCACCGCGCGCGAGTCGGCCATCTCCCGCGCCCGGTCGGTGAACCCGGCGGTGCTGTAGGCGCCGAGGCTCGCCAGCGTCACGTTGTGCGCGACGGGCAGGTCCAGCAGCAGGCCCTGGCTCTTGCGCTCCTCGGGGGCCAGCCCGATCCCGGCCTTGACGGCGGCGGAGACGTTGCCCGGCTTGAGCCGCACCCCGTCGACGGTCACGGTCCCGGCGTCGGGCTTGCGGGCCCCGAACACGGTCTCCAGGATCTCGCTGCGCCCGGCGCCCACGAGCCCGGCGATGCCGAGCACCTCACCCGCGTGCACGGTGAAGCTGACGTCGGCGAACTCCCCCGCCCTGGTCAGCCCCTCGACCTTGAGCACCTCGACCCGCCCGTCGGCGACGGACGCCTCGCGGACCGGGAACACCGTGTTGACCTGCCGGCCCGACATGAGGTTCACCAGCTCCGAGGTGGGCGTGTCGGCGGGCAGCCCGGAGGCGACCGTGCGGCCGTCCTTGAGGACCGAGACGCGGCTGCCGATGCGGCGGATCTCCTCCAGCCGGTGCGAGATGTAGACGACGGACACGCCGTCGGCGGCCAGCTCGCCGACGATGCGGAACAGGTTGTCCACCTCGTCGGAGGCCAGCGCGGCGGTCGGCTCGTCCATGACGATGAGCCGCGCGTCGTGGGCCAGCGCCCGCGCCATCGACACGAGCTGCTGCCCGGCCGCCGACAGCAGGCCCACCTCCCGCTCGGGCGGGATCTCCGCGTGCCCGAGCCTGCGCATCAGCGCGGCGGCCTCGGCGCGCGCGGCGCCCCGGCGGCTGAACCCGAACCGGGACCGCTCGTGGCCGAGGAACACGTTCTCCGCGACCGAGAGCCCCGGCACGAGGTCCAGCTCCTGGTACATCGTCGCGATCCCGAGGCGCAGCGCCGCCACCGGCGAGGCCAGCACCGTGGGCTCGCCGCGCCAGAGGATCTCGCCGTGGTCGGGCCGGTGCGCCCCGGCCAGCACCTTGATCAGCGTCGACTTGCCCGCGCCGTTCTGGCCGAGCAGGCAGTGCACCTCGCCCGGCAGGACGCTCAGCTCGACGCCGTCGAGCGCGCGGACGCCGGGGAACTCCTTGACGATGCCGGTCATCCTCAGCAGTGGCTGCCGGGGGTCGTCCCGGCTGGCGACGGGGTCTGCCGCGTCGGCGCTCATCCGGCCACCGTTCCTTCCGTGTCGTTCTCGGTGTTCTCGGTGCTCCGGACGTGGTCGCGGATCGGCACGACGGCCGGGTCGTCCAGCACGCGGCGCAGCGCGTGCACCGCGCCGCCGGTGGACGGGGCCCCGAACCCCAGCCGGGACGCGACGACCGTCGCGCCACCGGCGCCCTCGGCGAGGACGCGCGCGGTGACCTCGGAGCGGACCGGTTCGACCAGCCACTCGGACAGGGCGGCGAAGTAGCCGCCCAGCACCACCGCAGCCGGGTTGAGCAGGTTGACCAGCACCGCGGCGCCCGCGCCGAGCGCCGCGCCGATCTGGTGCAGGGCGTCGAGGGTGCGCCGGTCCCCGGCTTCGGCCCGCGCCCTGACCAGGGCCATCCGGGCGTCCGGGTCGAGCGCCGGGTCGTGGACCGGGTCGTCGGGGGTGGCGCAGGCGTGCAGCAGAGCGCCGAGGCCGACCTGCGTCTCCCAGCAGCCGCGCCGCTCGCAGGAGCACCGCGTGCCCAGCGGGTCGAGCACCATGTGGCCGACCTCGCCCGCGTAGCCGAGGTGGCCGCGCACGAGCTCGCCGCCGGAGAAGACCCCCGCGCCGACGCCGTGGCCGCCGGTGAGGTGGACGAAGTCGTCGAGCCCGGCCGCCACGCCCGCGTCGCGCTCGGCGGTGGCGGCGAGGTTGGCGTCGTTGTCGGCGCCGAAGAAGTCCAGCGCGAGCCCGGTGCGCGCGGCCAGGCCGTCGCGCAGGGCGACCTCGCGCCAGCGCAGCCGGGAGGCGAGCCGGACCACGGCGCCGTCGGTGTCGACGAGCCCCGGCACGGCGGCTGTGGCGCCCACGACCCATCCGCCGCGCGCCCGGACGTCGTCGTGCACGCCGGTCAGCACCTCGGCGAGGAGGTCCAGCACGCGTTCGGGGCCGGAGGCGGGGACGTCGCAGGCGATCCGCCTGCGCAGCAGCACCTCGCCGGTGAGGTCCAGGACGGTCGCGCCCACGTGGTCGACCTGGAGGTCGAGTCCGACGCCGCAGGCCGCGGCCGGGCGGAGTTCGACCAGCTCACCGGGCCTGCCCTGGCCGCCCGCCGTGATGCCCGCGGGGCGGACGACGCCGCGGCCCGCGAGGTCGCCGATGAGGGAGGAGACCGTCGCCTTGGAGAGCCCGGAGTGCACCGCCAGCTGCGCGCGGGAGACCTGGCCGCGCTCGCGCAGCATCCGCACGAGGAGCGCCAGGTTCGCCCGGCGAAGACCCGCGCGGTCCGCCAGGCCCGGATTGTGCGGCACGGACGCTCCACTTCGTTGAGGAGCCGATCTAACTTGGGTGTTTCAGCTCACAAAGGAGCCTGACCTACAGCCCATATCGGACGCAATACGCCATTTAGAGCAAGAAGTAGGGGTCACTTTCGTCATTTTCTTACAAAAGCAGGTTGGAACGACACGAAACTTTCCGGACATGCGGCGACCCACCAACGAGATGACAACGTTGTCAGCACATCGCGGTCACTCACGGACGGGACGTGGTGGAGGAGTCAGGTGACGGTGGAGAAGGCCCGGTCCGTGGCGGACCAGGCCGCGCCCGTCACGCCCGCCAGATCGCCCAGCTCGGACAGCACGATCGGCAGGTTGCCCGTCGCCAGCGGCAGCGAGCGGCGGTAGACCGCGCCGCGGACCTCGGCCAGCAGTGAATGCCCTATGCGGGACACGCCACCGCCGATCACGACCATACCGGGGTTGAGGAAGCTCACCAGCGACGCCACGACGTGCCCGAGCCGCCTGCCGCCCTCGCGCACGAGGCTGGCCGCGGCGAAGTCGCCGGACTTGGCGGCCATGCCCACGTCCTCGGCGGTCAGGTGCCCGCGTTCCTCCAGGATGGTGGCGAGCAGCGTCGACCGCCCGCTGCGGGCCAGCGTCAGCCCCTCGCGGGCCAGCGCGGCGCCGCCGAAGTACGCCTCCAGGCACCCGACCTCGCCGCACACGCACGCCGGGCCGAAGTCGTCCAGCCTGATGTGGCCGATGTCCCCGGCCGTGCCCGCGACACCCCGGTAGACCCGGCCGCCGAGCACGATGCCGCAGCCGATGCCCGTGCCGACCTTCACGAAGATCAGGTCGTCGAGGGACCGCGCGACGCCCGCGTGCCGCTCCCCCAGCGCCATCACGTTCACGTCGTTGTCGACGGTCACCGGGCACCCCCACTTGCCCGCCAGCTCGTCGCGCACCGGGTAGCGGTCCCAGCCGGGCATGATCGGCGGCGCGACGGGCATGCCGTCCCGGAAGCTCACCGGCCCCGGAAGCCCTATCCCGGCCCCGATCAGCCGCCCCGGAGCCTTCGCCAGCACCTGCTCGGCCAGCGCGATCACCCGGCCCAGCACCACCACCGGCCCCTCGCGGACCTCGCACTCCTCGCTCAGGTGGGCCAGCACCTCGCACCGCCCGTCGGTGACGGCCACGGTGATCGACGTCGCCCCGACGTCCACGCCGAGCAGGCGCAGGTCGTCCGCCAGGTGCACGAAGTTCGAGCGCCGCCCGCCCCGGCTGGCCGCCGGACCGCCGACCTCCACGAGCCCGATGTCCACGAGCTTGCCCAGTTCCGCCGTGAGCTTCGCCCGCGGCAGACCGACCCGTTCACCGAGCGCGACCCTGGAGGTGGCGCCCTCGTCGCGCAGCAGGGCGAGCAGGTCCGCCTGCTGGCGCGACCCGACCCGCGGCTGCCGCGCCGTGCCCGCTGCGCCCATCGCGCCGACCTCCCGAGTGCTGCTGATCACCACCCAGTGTGCAGGTTCCACCCCTGGAGGCGGCGACACGGCCCTCGCCACGCCGCCAGGACGACCCGAACAGAGCACGGTCGGGGCCTCCCGACGCCGTGTGCCGTCCGGGTCGGGGACCGATCGGTCGGTACGTGCCGGCAAGCCGTGCCCGGCGCGTGTGTCCTCAGTGGTCAGTGGTCGTGGAGTGCTCACCGGCCGTTCCCGGCGCCGTGCCGAAGTCGATCATCCGTAGGATGGGACTCGGTCTCGGCGGAGCGCACTCCGCGGGAAGATCGCTGGAGCGCCCGGAACCGCGGCCCCAGCCGACCGCCCGAAGGGGTAACCGTGAAGCCGCTCGGAGCGTCCGACCCGACTGCCGTCGGCCGGTACCGGATCCTGGCGGAGTTGGGCCGGGGCGGCATGGGCCGGGTGCTGCTGGGATCGGGGCCGGACGGGCGGCTGGTCGCGGTCAAGCTGATCCACGGCGCGCTCGTCGCGGACGAGGGGTTCCGCGTCCGCTTCAGCCGCGAGGTCGAGGCGTCGAGGAAGGTCTCCGGGGCGTACACCGCCGCCGTGGTCGAGGCCGACGCGGACGCGGACGTGCCGTGGCTGGCGTCGGTGTTCGTGCCCGGCCCGTCGCTGCACGAGGCCGTGGCGGTGGCCGGGCCGCTGCCGGAGGAGTCGGCGCTGCGCCTGGCGGCCGGGCTGGCGACCGCGTTGCAGGAGATCCACCGGGTCGGTCTGGTCCACCGCGACCTCAAGCCCTCCAACGTGCTGCTGACCGACGACGGCCTGCGCGTGATCGACTTCGGCATCGCCAAGGCCGTGGACGGCACCGACAACAACCTCACCCACACCGGCTCGATGGTCGGCTCACCGGGGTTCATGTCGCCGGAGCAGGTCGAGGACCGCGTGCTGGGCCCGGCGAGCGACGTGTTCGCCCTGGGCGCGGTGCTGGCCGCCGCGTGCACCGGGCGCAGCCCGTTCACCGGCGCGTCCACGTTGCAGACGCTGAACAACGTGGTGAGCGTCCGCCCCGACCTCTCCGCGCTCCGGCCGCGGGTGCGCGCGATCGTCGAGCGCTGCCTGGAGAAGGACCCCGCCAGGCGGCCGACCCCCGACCAGGTCCTCGACCTCGCCCACCCGGTCCCGCCGTCGGTGCAGCCGTGGCTCCCCGCCGTGCACCGGATGATCGACGACCAGCGCGCCGCCGTCTCCCGCTTCCTGCCGCCCGGCCCCCGCGGTGCCCCGCTCGCGGAGCAGACGGCCCGCATCGCCGTGACTCCCCCGCCCCGCCCCAACCCCACCTCGGTCTTCTCCCCCGGCGAGCAGTTGCGCACCGGCCCCGCGCCCACCCCGCCGCCGCCCGCGCGCGGCCGCCCGCGGTGGGTGGTGCCCGCCGTCTCGGCCGCGGTCGTCGTCGCGCTGCTGGCCGGCGGCGCGGTCGCCTGGCAGAAGTGGCCGTTCTCCGCGACCGCGAGCGGCGGCACGGCCCCGGCCCCCGCGTCGACGTCGCGGAGCAGCGCCGCGCCCACCACGACCAAGTCGGCCCCAGCCTCGTCGACGCCGAAGCCCGCGCCGACGACGTCCACGACGAAGGCCCCCGCCCAGAAGGAACTGCGGCTGTACTGGAGCGGCGAACTCCAGGACAACGCCACCTGCGTCGACGAGAACTGCCTGGGCAAGCAGCGCGCCGGGTACGGCCTCGCCCACACCGAAGGCCGCCTGCTGGTTTCCCCCCAGGACGGCGCGGTGCCGCTCAAGACCTACCGGAACGACGCGCGCGGCGACGTCGCCACCTGCGTCACGGACGCGTGCGTCCACGAGCAGGACATCGCGGGCTACGTCTTCGTCCGCGACGAGGGCTTCGTCTTCGGCAGCCGCCGCCCCGGCACGGTCCCGCTGAAGCTGTTCTGGAACGCCGAACGCGAGGACAACGCCACCTGCGTGACCGACGTCTGCATCGCCGACCAGACCGCCGTCGGCTACCAGTTCATCCGCGACGAGGGCTTCGTGTACCCGGCGACTCCCTAGGCAACGCCCGTTTCACGCTTCGCGGCGGGCAGCGTCGCGGAGCCGAGCGCGGTCTCCAACTGCTCCCACCGCGTGACCAGGTCCGACATCATCAGCATCAGCACGTCGGGGAAGGCGTAGAGGAAGCTCTGGTACCGGTAGTGGTCCAGGTAGAACACCACGACGTCGTCGCTGACCGCGGTGACC
This sequence comes from Umezawaea sp. Da 62-37, assembly GCF_032460545.1. Classification (GTDB taxonomy): domain Bacteria; phylum Actinomycetota; class Actinomycetes; order Mycobacteriales; family Pseudonocardiaceae; genus Umezawaea. Next base: position 10,560,607 of record NZ_CP135965.1, on the reverse strand, counting down.
GACGTGGTGCGGGCGTTGAAGAACAGGTCGTAGTGGCCGAGCAGGGCGCCCCGGCCGAGGACCGCGCGGTCGTAGATGCCGCCGAAGTCGACCTCGACCTCACCCCTCGCGACGAGGAACACCCCGTGCGCCGCCTCGTCCTCCCGGCACAGGGAATCGCCCGCGCCGAAGGGGATCTCGTCGAACATCGACGCGAGCGTCTCCAGCTCGGAGTCGGCCAGCGAGCCGAACAGCCGCACCCCGTACGGGTCGACGCTCTGCCGCAGGCACGCCACCCGTTCGGTCAGGTCCCCGTCGGTGATGTGCGTCATCCGCATCCGCACGAAGCGCAGCATCCGGTCGGTGTTGCGCGACTGGCGGCGGGACGTCCCGGCGCTCGGCGGCGTGTAGACGGACGAGTTCCCGCTGATCCGCGCGGCCTCGCGCCTGCCGGACTCGTACGCGCTGTGCACGCAGCCCCAGTGGTAGGGGTTCGTGCCCTCACCGGCGAAGAACAGCTTGTCGCCGACCGGTTCGGCGAGCGTGCCGATGTCCTTCGACGAGGAGTCGACGCCGATGCACGTGTACGAGCCGAGGGCGAAGGGGTCGGTGGACCACGCGGTCCGCGAGACGTGCTCGGGCGCGGGCGCGTCGGCGCCGAAGATGTCGGCGACGACGGTGGTGGCGTACGCGGAGACGTCCTCTTCGGACCAGGCCTCCATCCCGCGGCCGAGCGAGGCGCCCAGCAGCATCACCAGGATCGGCTTGCCGTGGGACTTCCACATGCTGATGACGACCGTCGGGTAGCGGTCGGTGTCGCGGCACAGGTAGCCGAAGACGTACTGGTCCCTGGGCCAGAAGGGTTCGCGGTAGTGCAGCGCGATCTTGTTCAGCGTGCCGAAGCCCAGCCGCTCGATCGCCGACCGCTTCGCCTCCGGCAGCGGCGGCTCGAACCGCACCGACCCCGCCTTCAGCACGCCGAGCGGCACGGTCACCAGCACCTTGTCCGCCTCGAACGCGCCGCGGTCCGTCGTCACCCGCACCGGCCCGGCACCGGTGTCGATCCGCGTGACCACGTGCCCCAGCCGCACGTCCAGCCCTTCGGCCAGCGCGTCCACCACCGACTGGTAGCCCTGGTGCAGGGTGCTGTCGCCGTAGCCGTAGACCAGGTAGCCGTCCTCCCAGAACTTCAGCGACAGCTTGTCCGCGTCCTCTCCCACGTCCTCGCGCAGGATCACGTTGAGGTGGAAGCGAACCGCCTGCGCGTCCTCGGTGGACAGCCGCCGCTCGGCGAGGATCCGGTCGATCGCCTCGCCCAGCGACATGTCCGGGCGGTCCTCCTTGCGCGCCACCTCCGCCCGCTGCTCCAGCTCGTGCAGCACGTCGTCGGCCAGCTCCAGCGTCCGGCTCTTGTGCCGGTGGTTCGCCTCCCGGCTGTCCGCCCCGAACAGGTCCATGCTGTCGAACCCGCCGGTGTAGGCGCTGTCACCGCCCACGTAGCTGAACGGGATCCCCAGGTCCTCCACCAGTTCCGTGATCGGATTGCCGTCCGTGCCGTGGATCCAGTGCGCCCCCAGGTCCACCCCGTGCTCATCGGTCCAGATCCGCCCCCCGACGCGCTCCCGTCCCTCCAGGACGGTCACCGCGTGCCCCAGCTCCCGCAACACCCGCGCCGCCGCCAACCCCGCGATCCCGGCCCCCACCACCAGGACTCCGGGCAACCCGCCCTCACCAGCTCCTTCGACCATGGCACGATTGTCGGCCCGCCGACACGGCCGCCGACAGTCCCGGATCGTGTGCTTGTACTGGTCCGTCCGGGTTGGACCGACCGAAGGGGGAACATGCCCGTGCGCACGGGGTGGTGACCGCACGGACACCCGTCCGGGATCGAGCGCCCGGTCCGGTCACGTCTTCACGGCACCCGCGCCCACCTTGCGCGACCGGTCAGCCCACTGCTCGACACCGATCGGCCCTCCCGCGATCGAATCCGGGCACGTCGGGCAGTCCGCGTGGGCACAGCGGGTGACCGACCGGTTCGAGGCGATGGCCGCGGTGGCGGCCGTGAGCACATCGGCCACCGGATAGGCCCTCCACAGCGAGGCTCCCACGATCGTGCTCGTCCGATGTGGACGGAGAGCCGGTCCCAGCCGGTTGAACCCCCTGGAGCAGGAGCCGACTTCGACGGCGCGCACGTCGCCGTCGAAGTCCCGTGCCCAGCGCAGGAAGAGCCGTCGGCCGGACCGCTGCTCGGCCAGGTGGAGAGCGGTCATCCTCGTGAGGTCCACACCGATCTGGAGGACCGCACCGTCCTCGGCTTCCAGTTCGCGAATCGGGCCGTAGACGTCGTCCGGGCTCTGCGCTGCGACCAGATCGGTCGCGCGGGGCCCGATCGCGGCGAAGGAGTTCAGCGGATGCGTGCCGCGAACGACGTCCGCGCGGCGGACGAGGGTCGCCGGGAACACGCCCAGAGCCGGGTTGACCAGCCCGCAATCAGGTCGGTAGACGCGGCTCCCACCGCGGTCGCGGAGGGCGGTGTAGTCGATGCCGTTGCGCTCCGGGCGCAGGTCGGCGGTGGGGGTGACGCCGAACTGGGGTTCGGTGAAGCTGGGAACCAGCACCGTCAGCCCGCGGGCGAGCAGCACGTCCAGCAGGGTGTCCGCCCCGCCGTCGAGCGGTCGCCCGAAGGACCGGAGCGACGTGTGCACGATGACCGAGCGGCCCGCCAGGTCCAGGTCGTCGATCGCTTCCCCAAGCTGCTTCGCGTGGATCATCATGTGCCTCCGATGGGTGGTTCGGCGTGGTCAGACGATGTGGAAGGCGTCGACGACCCGTCCGGCGCGGAGTTCCTCCAACGCGCGTGCCGTGGTCCTGGTCTCGGGGTGGTCGTCGCCGAGGACTCGGCGACGACGCTTCAGGACGTCCTCGTACAGCAATGTCGCCTCGGCGGTGCGGCCTTGGCGCGCGGCGGTCCACGCCAGCTCGTGGGTGCTGAGGAGGATCTCGGGGTGCTCCTCCTCCAGCACCCGCTGCCGCAGACCGAGCACCTCGCGGTACATGGCTTCGGCCTCCGCCCAGCCGCCGAGCTTCGCGGTGACCCAGGCGATCTCGTGGCGCGTGGCCAGGGTCTGGGGGTGGTCTTCGCCGAGCACGCGCCGCCGATCCCGCAGCACGTCGAGGAACGCGGCGAAAGCCTCGTCCAACCGACCCCGGCTCGCCACGGCCCAGGCGAGTTCGTGCCGCGTCGTCAGGGTGGCGGGGTCGTCCGGTCCGAGGATCAGGAGACTGTGCCGGAACGCTTGCCGGTAACGCGACTCGGCCTGGGCCCACCGCCCCCGGCAGGCTGCGATCCAGGCGAGTTCGTGACGGCTTTCGCAGGTGTCGACGTGACGCCCGCCCAGCACGCGCAGGCGGGCGTCGAGGATCATCCGGTACTGGCTTTCGGCCTCCGCCAGGTCGCCCTGGTTCGCGACCGCCCACGCGAGCTGGTGCCTCAGGCGCAGGGTCGCGGGGTGGTCGTCCCCCAGCACGGCGCACCGTGCGCGGGCGATCTCGCCCAACGCCATCGCCGCCTTGACCGTTCCACTCCTGTCGAGCGCTCGGACCATGTTCGTGGTGGCGTCCATCAGAACGGCGTGGTGTCCGTGGTCCACGTGCTCGGCGACGTTGTCCAGCAGTGCCAGCAGGTGCGGGGCGAGCGATCGGTACCGCGGCCAGTCCTGCGGCAGGTCGAAGCGCAGCTCGGCCACCGCGGTGGCCAGCAGGTCGACCGCGGCGTGCCGGATCCGGTCCGCGTCCGTCCCGCCGATGCGCGCGCGGGCGGAGAGGGTGATGACCGGGTGCAGGCTGATCGCGCCGTCGGCCACCGCCGAGCCCTCGGACCAGTTGTGGATCAGCCCGACGCTGTCGAGTCCGCGCATCGCCTCGCCCAGCCGGTCCTGGGCTTCCTGACCGTAAAGGCCGGCCACGGACGCGGACTCGAAGACACCTGTCGGGATCGAGGTGGACGCGTAGCAGCTCACGAGCTGGAGCGCCGCTCGCGCGTGCGTTATCCCGCCGCGGGCCAGGCCTTCCAGCGCGATCTCCGCGGTCCGGGTCACCGCCGCCACGTCGGAACCACCGCGCGGCAGCCGCTCCCCGTTCGCCGCGACAGCACGCCCGTAGTCCGCGAACGTCGGCCACCGGGCGACGCCGGAGTGCAGGTAGGTCCCCGCCAGGTGCAGTGCGAGCGGCAAGCCGCCCAGGCGACGTGCCAGCACCCGTGCCTGGTCCAGGTCTCCCGCCGCGGGCGCCAGGTCGCACAGCACCTGCGCGGCGTCGGTCTCCCGCAATCGGCCGACCTGGTGCACCCGTGCCGTCCCCCACGCTCGGGGGTCGGCGGTCCGGCTGGTCACCAGGACAAGGCCGTCCCGCGACGACCGGAGCCAACCCACGGCGAGCGCTGCGGGATCGTCGGCGTTGTCGATGACGAGCAGCCATTCCCCGGACGAGCTCTCCAGCAGTCTCCAGAACCGGTCGGGAGCGTCCGCCGCACCGTCCTCGATCGCCTTGACGTCGACCGGCGATCCCTTCAACTCACGAGCCACCGCGGCGAACCCGGCGGACCGGGCCGTCGAACTGGCGGCGGACACCCACCACACCCGGCGACCCTGTTCGCGAAGCCGTTCCGCCACGGCGATCGCGATCGTCGACTTGCCCGCGCCGCCCACACCCGCGAGCACCACCGGTCCACCTCCGGGTTCGTGCGCCGACACCGACAGCTCGTCCAAGAGCCCACCACGACCGCGGAGTCCGCCCCGTGGGCCACGGGGAACGGCGAGCTCCCGCCGGGGCTCGGCAACGACGTCGACCTCCCGGTCGATCCACGCCTGCAATCCCGCCAGGCCGCGTCCGACGTCGAACGGCGGGTAAGCGGCCGCGCGGGCCCTGCGGTAGGCCTCGCCGAACGTCAGGGCTTCGCGATCCTCGTCATGCGCCACCGCCCGCTCCTTCCTCATCGTCGTCATCGATGAACGGCACCAGATGTCCTACATCCGCCCGCAGTCGCGCCCGCATCTCCATCCGGTGGCCGCGAACCCTGGACTCCGTGATTCCCATCCGTTCGGCGATGCGCTTGTCGGGCCAGAACTCCGCCCAGGTCAGACACGCGACCTCCTGCTTCACCGCCGACATCCGGGTGATCAGGGCCCAACACGCCTTCAACGCCGTGGACAGCACCACGAGTTCGGCGGGATCGGCCTGTGGAAGCCCGATATCGGGGACGTCCGGGGTGGAATCGACCACGCGCCCCTTGCGCCAATCGTCGATCGACTTGTACTTGAGCACCTGGCGCAGCCACGCCCGCTGCCCGTCCACTGTCAACCGGCCGACCTTGTCCCACGCGAGGACGGCTTCCTGGAACGCCGTCTGCACGAGGTCTTCCGCGCCGATCCCGTCGACTCCCGGTCGAGAGCAGGCGTACCGGTACAGCTCCCCCACCTCGTTCACGTACAGCTCCCGCACGCGAGCGATCTCCTCGGGCGTGCGCTCCGGCCGTTCGGTCCACCCCACGTCATGGCCTTGACCGCGGCTCGTCGCGGACCGCGACAGGCGCCCACTCCAAGCTCACGTGCCCATCGCGGCGAATCGTCAGCAGCCCGGACGGGGATTCTCGGACCACCGCGACCAGGGTGCGTCGGGACTGCCAGCCGGATAACAGCCAGGCGGCGCTCCAGAGCGCCAGCAGCCCCGCCACCACCAGGGCGGTCTGCCAGGGGAGTGCTCCTGCGGTCAGGGCGGCCACGCTCGCCCACGGGTCGGTCCTGGGGGAAATCGGCGTCATCACACCCCACTGTCGTGCGACCGGCCCTCCGCGTTCGGTCGCCTGGCGGGATTCCTTGCGAAGATCCGCATCCGCGGACCGGTCATGACGCACCGACGCCTGCGCCCTGCCGCGTCAGACCCGCGGCGAGCGCTTCGCCTCGAACCGGCGGGTCAGTTCGCGGCCCCGTGCCACCTGGACCTTCTTCGCCTTCCCCACCGCGAACCGCAGCAGCCCGAACGGCGCGGACAGCCGGTAGTGGTCGGTCACCCGTGTGCCGCCGGGCACGGGGGTGAGGTGGTAGCCGTAGGCCACGCGGACGCCGCCGGGGCTGACGACGTCGCCGGTGATGGCGCCATCGCCGAGGTCGAGGGTGACCTCGATGACGTTGTCGTGGTGCAGGGGGCCGAGGGCGAAGCGCTCGACGGCGGTGAAGCGCACCGCGTCCGGTTCGCGGCGGATGTCGCGGACCTCGACGATCAACGGGGACAGGCCGACGTGGTTGTTCGGGTCGGTCAGGTGCTCGAAGACCTCCGCCGGGGAGGCGGGCAGGGTGGTCGTGGTGCTGAACTCGGCGCTTTTCACGTGGCATCCCGGTGACGAGGGGTGTGGTCGGCGGTGGCAGGAGCACCGCCGGGTGGCCACGGCGATTGTCGTCCACGGGCGGTGGGGGCGGCGCGCCACGGGTCCGGAGCCCGGTCGGGGTCCTCAGGGGGGTGGAGAACCCCGACCGGCGATCCGGCGGCCGGGGGGGGTGGCCGCCTAGGCGATTGTCGCGCATCCGGGGAATTCCGTTACCCCTATTTTTGCGGTGCCACGTTTCCCGCCGTGACGGCCCGGTAGATCGCGGTGACGTACTCCCGCGCCCGGCCGGAACCGGGGACGTCCGTCATCACGTACCCGATGGTCATCCCCCGCCCGCCGCGCCGACAGCTCGTCGACGTGGGCCTGCAACGCCGCGGCCTCGCGGTGCAGCTCGGCCACGAAGTCCGGGCCGATCGCGGACTCCTGCCGATCAGGAAGGGCAGGGCGTCGTGGATGAGCCGGGTGGACAGCCCCGAGGCAGGCAGCGCGCGGATCTGATCGATCCGCTGGACGCGCGCGGTCATCTCGCCGATCCTCATGACGCCGGTGTGCGGTCTGACGGCGGTCCGACGTCGGGCGTCCTACCGTGGTGGACATGGCGGAGCACGAGTCGGACGGCGGGGAACTGATCGAGGTCGGCGGTGTCGAGCTGTGCGTCGAGACCTTCGGCTCGCGGGAGGACCCGGCGGTGCTGCTGGTCGCGGGAGCCGCGGCGTCGATGCTGTGGTGGGAAGCCGAACTGTGCGAGCGGATCGCGGCGCGGGGGCGGTTCGTGATCCGCTACGACCACCGGGACACCGGCAGGTCCACCTGCTACCCGCCGGGGCGTCCCGGTTACGCGTTCACCGATCTCACCGAGGACGCGCTGGGCGTCCTGTCGGCGTTCGGCGTCGAGCGCGGCCACCTCGTCTGCCAGTCGATGTTCGGCGGCATCGGACTGATCGCCGGGGTGGACCACCCCGACCGGGTGGCGTCGTTGGTGTTCCTCAGCTCGTCCACCGGCGGACCCGGCCTCCCGCCGCCGTCGGACGAGCTGGCCGCGCGCACCCACGCCGACCCGGACCCCGCCGATCCCGTCGCGGTGGTGGACTCCGTCGTCGCGTCGGCGAAGGCGTACTCGCGTGGCTCGCCCCACTTCGACGAGACCGCCGTGCGCGCCCTCGTCGAACGGGACGTGGCCCGCGCGCGCGACATCGCGTCGACCCTCGTCAACCACTACGCCATCGACTTCGACGGCCCCGCCCGCGGCGGTTTCGGCGACATCACCGCGCCGACGCTGGTGGTGCACGGCGACCTGGACCCGGTGTTCCCGCTCCCCCACGGCGAGGCGCTGCGCGACGCGGTGCCGGGCGCGGAACTGCTGGTGCTGCACGGAGCCGGGCACGACGTGCCGAGGCCCCTGTGGGACGGGTTCGTCACGGCACTGGTCCGGCACACCGCGGGCGACCGGTAGTTCAGCTCCGCGGGGACAGCAGCGGGACGAGGACCTCGTCGACCACCGCGGCCACCTCGTCGTCGCCGACGGCGCCCGTGCGCCAGGCCTCCACCAGGAGCATCCGCGGTCCGATCTCGGCGCTGCGCGCGGTGACCCGCGCCGGATCGGCCTCGCCCCGCCCGACCGCCTCGCCCATCACCCCGAGCAGCACGTCCTGCGCCGGGCGGATCACCGATTCCCACACCCGCTCGAACAGCTCGGGGTGCTGGTGGCGGTGGGCGAGCAGCGGCCGCAGCGCCTGCCCGCGCGGCTCGTCGAGCGCGCGGACGAACCCGGTGAGCAGCGTGATGAGGTCGGTGCGCAGGGAGCCCGTTCCCGGCGGGACGGGGGGATGGCCGAAACCGGTGGCGGGATCGGTGAGCGCGGCCAGCACCAGTTCGTCCGGAGTGGACCACCGGCGGTACAGGGCCGCCTTGCCGGTGCCCGCGGCGGTCGCGATCCGGTCGAAGGACAGCTCGGCGAAACCGGTGCGGGACAGCTCCTCCAGGGCCGCGAGGTGGATCGCCTCGGTCAGCGCGCCGCCTCGGCGCCGGGTCGCGGGTCGCTGGGTCACACCCCCATCATGACGACGTCGGATATAGTGAACAAATCTGTTCACTATGAGCCGCTGTCCGGAAGGACCCCGATGTACCGCATCGCCAACGTCGCCGTGGTCGACCCGCGCGACGGCTCGATCACCGCCGACCAGGACATCCGGATCGCCGACGGGCGGATCGCCGGGATCGGCGCCGCGGCCGGGCCGGACCGGGATCAGACGACCG